>NZ_JBITUW010000005.1:0-292843 GCF_044542635.1 Psychrobacter sp. NPDC077938 | reverse complement strand
TTAGACTATCTACCTTATGCATTCTTCTGTTATTTGTCATTGCTGCTGACATTGCTGTTTGGGTTCACGGGGCTGACGATTAGTCGGGTTAAAGAAGGTAATATGACTCAACACCAGTAGCGATTGATATCGTTAGGGATAACAGAAACATGGACTAATATTGATCCCAGTACGGATTGTCACCGAATTGCTCGGCAATAAAATCAATCAAGTAACGACAACGCTGCGACAAAAAACGATTCTTTGGATAAACAGCATAAGCCGTTAGGGTTGGCAATTGATAGCGTTGTAAGACAGGTACAAGCTCGCCAAGCGCCAGTTGTTTATAAGCAATAAAAGTCGGCACAAAAGTAATCCCATGGCCCTTGACTGCCAAATCCACTAAGAACTCACCATTGGTGGCTTTAATTTTGGCATCTATTGTACGATGATGACTTCTGCCTTCAGTATCCACCAAGTTTATACTATTGGTTTGACCGAGACTGTATTGCAAAAGCGCATGGTTGTCTAAATCGTCTAGCGTCTCAGGCGTGCCCATTCTTGCTAAATAGTCGGGACTGGCGCAAATCACACAACGAATCAATGCCAACTTTTTTGCTTGATAGCTAGAATCTTGTAGCTCTCCGATTCGAATGGCCAATTCATAGCCTTCTTCAATCAAATCGATACGTCGGTCAGAAAAATCCAGATCGAATTTCAGATTGGGATGTTTATTGGCGTATTTATCAATTACATCGTTCAGATGCATGAGTCCAAAGGACAACGGCGCTGTCATCTTTAGCGTACCTTCAATACGCATGGGAGCGTCAGTAGCATGCTCATTGACAGCGTCAACCGCACGCAAGATATCGTTCACTTGCTGATAATACTGCTCACCAGCTTGCGTCAATTTAGATTGGCGGGTAGTACGGCTGATTAATTGACTGCCTAAACGCTCTTCCAATTCTTTGAGTCGGCGACTGACGGCTGATTTTGCAATATTTAACTGCTCAGCAGCCTTGGTAATACTACCTGCCTCAACAATGCGTACAAACATCGCCATGTCTTCTAATTGACCCATTATCGATGCCTCATGATTGTTCTTACACCAAGAACTTATATTTGTGATTATTGCTGTTTATCCCATGCTAGTCAACGCCTATAATCGCGCTATTCTCTACTTAGAGACATGATTAAACACACTTTTGGAGCATCATTATGGACAAATTACAGCAATTTAGCGCACCGCTCGGTCGTCTATTATTATCAATCATTTTCATCTTTGCAGGCATTGGTAAAATCACAGACTATGCGACTACTCAAGGCTATATGGAGTCAGTAGGTGTGCCTAGTATGTTATTACCATTGGTAATCGCGTTTGAGGTACTAGGTGGTATCGCTATCTTGCTAGGTTATAAAGCTCGTCCAATCGCTTTCTTGTTTGCCGGGTTTAGCATCGTGTCAGCCATTATTTTTCACCAGTTCTGGGTTGATGAATCGCAAATGAATTCATTTATGAAGAACGTCGCGATAGCTGGTGGATTCTTAATGATTTTTGCTCATGGTGCGGGTGCTTACTCAATAGACAATAAACGATAAGCAATCAGTAGCTGAGTTACCTCTTATACGCTTACGAAGAACAATCATGAATGGATAATTTCAAATAAAGAGCGTCATAAAATTTTCACAGAAAACCTTAACAACAGACAGTTTTGTTATATAAGCATAACTTAAATTAATTTATATAAAGTTAGCTGTGCTAATATATGTAAAAAATCTATATTACGTTAAAACCGCTCTGATTGTTCTATAAAAAAGAATAGTTAATTGCATTTAGTGTTGTTTATCTATGTAGAATTAATAATTATAATAAGCCCATTGTTTAAATAGATTAATCGATAAGAAGTATATAGAGGATTAATCTGTTGATAGCTAAGGATAAATAATGAAAACAATCTATCATGCAGCAGACTCACGTGGCGATGCCAATCATGGCTGGCTTAAAAGCAGGCATACCTTTAGCTTTGCCAATTACCATAATCCTGAGCGCATGGGCTTTGGTGCCTTACGCGTCATCAATGATGATTTCGTCATTGGCGGTCAAGGGTTTGGCAAACACTCGCACCGTAACATGGAAATTATCAGTATTCCTCTATCCGGCAAGCTCGCTCACGGCGATAGTATCGGCAACGAGGGCATCATAGAAACTGGTGAAATTCAAGTGATGTCAGCGGGTACAGGCATTACCCATAGTGAAATGAATGGTGACGATGCAGAGGCTGTGAGGTTTTTGCAAATTTGGGTAATACCAAACAAAATGGATGTCGCACCGCGTTATCAGCAGGTGCATATGAGCGATATCATGCGACCTAACGAGTTTAGCCAAGTGCTATCACCTAATGCTGATGATGCAGGTGTTTGGATTCATCAAGATGCTTGGTTTAGCATGGGTGGTTTTGACGAAGGTGTATCGCAGACTTACCAGTTAAATGATCCTAACAATGGTGTCTACGTATTTGTCCTCAGCGGTGAAGTCGTGATAGGTGACAATACTTTGGTTAGTAGAGATGGTTTGGGTATTTGGGATACTCAGAGTTTTACGATGGACGCAACAGTAGCTAGCCGTGTGCTAGTGATGGAAGTACCGCTATTTATGTAGTCATTGAGAAGCAAAGCAATTTATCAATTAAAGTACTCATACCAATAAATATTAACGCTAAAAATTATTTTTATTAATAACTATTTTACTAACAACATGGAGAAACACTATGTCAGATTTAACAACATTACAGCAGCTAGCAGAAAAACGTCGTTCTATCTATGCGCTAAGCAACCAACTGCCAGTAGCTAATGACGAAATCGTAAAAATAGTTGAACATGCTATTTTGCACACGCCATCGTCGTTTAACTCGCAATCAACGCGCATCGTTGTATTGTTCGGCGATGATCATCGTAAGTTGTGGGATATGACCGAAGATACATTACGCGAAATCGTTGGTGACGAAGAGAAGTTTAAATCGACCAAAGAGCGTGTCAATGGTTTCCGTAATGGTGCTGGTACGGTACTGTTTTTTGAAGATCAAGCAGTCGTCAGAGGCATGCAAGAAGCAGCGCCACTATATGCTGACAACTTCCCAATCTGGGCAAGTCAAACCAGCGCAATGCATCAGTATGTTATCTGGACGGCACTAGCCAGTATCGATGTTGGCGCAAACTTACAGCACTACAATCCAGTAATCGATCAAAAAGTAGCTAGCGCTTGGGATATCGACAAAGACTGGACGCTAAATGCACAATTGGTATTTGGAACGATTGAGCAGCCAGCAGGCGAAAAAGCGTTCAAGCCAGTTGAAGAGCGTATGAAAGTTTTTGGTGCGTAAGATAGGTTAGTCTATTTTATATAGTCCCAAAACCTTAATAGCCCTAAAATCTCAATAGTCCTAAAAGCTTACGTAAAACAAAAAATGCCACTCAGTAATCTCTGGGTGGCGATTTTTTGTTGGTAATATTTTCTTATTGAGGGTCAATATTGTAGAGGCTATCAATAGCCTACAGCTAAGCTAAATTCCTGCAGAAATTACGCAGAGATTGACAACTATTTACGTTGCATCAAACTGTTAGCCACCCATGCTGGACCGATTAATAAAAACTGTAAATCTTTAAAGAAAGAAGGTTTTTTGCCTTCGATTTTATGACCAATGAACTGGCCAATCCATGCAACGACAAATACCGCTGCCCACGCTTTAAAGCCCCATGGCATCGCTGCCATCACTGACAGACAGATAAGGATAAACATTCCCATCGCTAAAAACAGTGGCGTAGATAAGCGCATATAAAACAGTAATACCAGTGCGCTTAGTACTAAGGTAAACCATACGGATAGCGACATGCCCATACCTAACAGGCTGACAAAGATGGTTGGCACACATAACCAATGGATTTTTTTATTGACCAAGTTTTGGTGACTGACAGAGTACTCACTCAGCCATTGCTCTAGCGTACGTTTGGACATTTTTGGTTGACGAGACATACTAACCTCCCTGCTAGTAAATAAGATAAGTAACTCATACTCGCTAATGGACTCGCTACTGATCTCAGTATGAAGACAATTGTTAATATCAGTTTTAGCACTAATTACGCCTGTCTACCATGTTATCTGATAGACGGTACAGTCAAGTTCATTCGTACTAGGGCGTATCCTCAATTCAATCGATAATTATCTAAATGGGTTAAAAATGGCTAAATCTTGCCAAACGGTGTCAAATAGCTGACTAATATCTCGATATTATCTGCGCCATTTTCCTTGTTTGACTGCAATTTATCTCATTTTTATCACCATTTTTAAAATGAGGATACGCCCTAATAGCAATATATCAGCAAGATTTTATTTAAACTCCTAAGGGGTTTTTCTATAAGAGACGCATTATCCCTGCTCGCTGCGATGCCATTCATACAGGCCGATAAAGGCGTTTACTTGATACACCATAGTCTGAATAGCAAAGATATAGTTGCCAGACATCAGATTCACGATGAGCCAGACAAAGTTGACGATAATCCACAACCACCAGTTAAATGAATAACGCAGAATCATAGCTGCCTGAGCGGTGATGGACAGCACAAACGCAATCACGTTAATCCAAAAGAAGGAGATAAACCCTAGAAACAGGCTGTTATCATCTTCTACGACCGCATAACCATAGCTCGCTAATAAATCATTTATCGTGGGAAAAAGGGCAAGTCCAATGATAATAAATGCAGCGGTGATTAACCAAACAGCCTTATTCGCTGATTTGGGTATCATGTCGCCCTCAGGATCGGTGTGCTTTGACCAATAAAAAATACCGTAAACATGGGTAAAAAAGTTAAATAGTGGAGCAAGCATCAAACCAACTGCGCCAGACGTTGCCTGCACAATGACTTCGCCAGCCGTTGCCCCCATACCAAAGCCATTGCCCATGACGTTTTTGCGAAATGATAGCGAGACCACGCAAACCAAACCAATAAATGAGACTGCTAAGTAAAACCAATCAAGCGTGGTATGATCCGTCGTGAGCCAAAAACCGGCGGACAAAGCAATAACACCGCAGATAAACCAAATGATAATCCATTGCATCGCCCATTTTCCGGTGATGTTGTCCAATAGCTGAATACGCATCGCTTTTCCCCTAAAGTAAATACTGATATCAATATAGTGCTAACTGTCATGTGTTAGTTAAATAACGTGTGCTAGTGAATAAATTATTATAAATATGCTTAGGGCGTGTCCTCAATTCAAACGAGTGTCCTCTAAATGGGCTAAAAACAGCTAAATTTTGCCAAACATCGTCAAATAGTTGGTCAATATCTCGATATTATCTGCACTATTTTCCTCGTTTGACGGCAATTTATCTCATTTTTATCACCATTTTTAAAATGAGGACACGCCCTAGTAAGTTTATGATTTTTTGCCATAGATATATTGATCAATCAATAATAATGCTTGCTGATAGCGAGCATCATAGTCGGGCTGATCGATCATATGCGGCGTAATATCGTGACGCGCAAAAATATCTATCAAACGCTGCTCAAAGCGTCCACGCGCTTCAGGCGTACCCAAAGATCGCATACCATCATCAACCCATGGCGTATTGTTATCTAACATAATGGTGTGGTCTAAACGAAACTCATCAATACAAGCAGCCACAAAAGGATGCGTGCGACCCTCGTATTCTTCACAAAATGCTTGCGTAGTGACAAAGTCAGTATCAACGATGGTGATAGGGGCAGTTGCATTGGCTTTAGCTTCCCGGATTGCCTCAGCATGATCAAGACAAATAGGGCCATAATCACTGTACTGTAATCCAACCTCGCTACCGCCCAAATCGGTGCCGACATATAGGCGTCCCATTTCTAGGGCAAAGCTAGCACCATAATAATTGGCAAGCTTATGGACTAGCGTTGTCTTACCTGAGCTTTCACCGCCGACGATAGCGACAGTCTTGGTATAGTCGACGCGCGCTTGCGGATGAAGTGCTGACCAGTAGGCGACTGGATCACGCGCAATCGCATAAGAGTCAAATTCGGGCTGTAGCGGCGTAGTAACGACTGGCAAAAGCAGCTGCTCTTGTATGTCATTGCGAGTGAGCGGATGGTTGTCCGCCATAAACAATACAGTCTCTGCTGATAGTGATAATGCATCCATCAAACGTTGTAATTTGGCATTGCTAGCAGCGACATCGATACTGACATCATCGCTAGTGCTATACAGATGTTCGTGCAGCGGTAGCTCTATCTCATGGGTAGTATGAATATGAATAAATGGCAAGTCGGCACAGGCCATCTGTAGCCAACGTGCTTTGTCTTGTAAGGTGATGGTAAAATCAGGATGCGGCAATGGATGCGCCATAATAACGATATGCAAGGTTTTGGCTTGTCCTGCTGCATTCAATATGCTGCGCATCTGCCCTAAGTGCAGGGGCTCAAAATGTCCAATCATTAATCCAGTGTCGTACATAGTTATCCTTATTATTTTAATCTCAGTGTTCCATGTCTATTTCAAAAACTACGACTAATACTGTTTGAGTTGAATGCGCCAAACTAGACATCTATCAAGATCCAAAGTAGACACCTATTAAGAATCGTAATACCAACCACGTTCTTTACTTCTACTATTTTTCGTAAAGGTACTTTTACCTAATAGTTGAGCAGTGTCCTAGTTTTCATCATAGAACATCTGAAAACCTAAGTTTCTAATCAGCATGGTATAAAGGTTTTGGATGATTTGCAGGTGGGTTATTGTAAAAATAAGGTATATCGAACGTACAAGGAATCGCACGTTTTTTAATTGAGAATTTTTTAACTGAGTAAAATTGGTTAGCTAAAATATTATTCAGACTATCAAAAGTTTGACTCAATTTTAGCGTTATAAAGCGAGCTTATCTCTTTGATTAAATTAAAAATAACGAGATACGTGAAGCTAAATTGCAAGGTTATAGCAACAAAGGCAGTTTTGAAACATTTTGAAATAACTATTTAAAATCAGGGGCTTGCATGGTGCTATGACAGATTAGGGTAAGCTTGAGTAGCATAAACTCACAAAGTACTGCTATACCTTCAACAGATAAATCCTGAATTATTGATATACTGATTCGTAGGTTAGCAAAGCAAGATAATGTTTTAGCTAAATGTGTAAGACTGTTAGAAAAATAGAATAAAAAAATAAACAAGAATAGAAAATAGAGAGGTATTTGATTTGGCTAAGTTAGCAAAATTACATCGCTCACCAAACAATCGCATGATAGCAGGTGTGATGGGTGGCATTGCAGAGTATGCTGGTTGGTCGCCAACATGGGTGAGAGTATTATTTGTAATCATCTCATCATTAAGTGCAGCAGTACCAGGCATTTTGATTTATATCATCCTATGGATAATTATGCCAAAGGCCAATAGTCAGTCTTATCAATAATAGGAGTCTGATAATTGTTTTCAAAATTAGCTTTTTTAAAATTAGCTTTCTTGAACCAGTTAAAGAGTCATGTTTAAGTTAGACGTAGTTGCTAAAAGCAGTAGACCTCCAAAAAATAAAAAGCCTGATCAATCAGGATGCCCAAGATACAATTTTCCTCCTGCCCGAATGCTAGCGCATTTGGGTATTTTTTTATTCATTATATTAGTGCGAATTCTATGATGATTTGCCTGCAAATACGCTATACAACTGAGATTTTGTGCTCACTATGCAAATTTAGTTGATGTAAATATGGATAAAATAGTCAATTTTTAGTAAGGTGAGCAGGCAGATAGAGTCGTTGCCGAATAGGTCGCGCGAGCGCTATCAGAGATTTATTTAATAATACTCATTTCACAGTGGCTTTACTATGAAAACCGAAACTATGACATCCCAAGCGATAACCCCGATGACCCAAGATAAAGACTCTCAACCGATGACTTTTCAAGATTTAATCTTAACTTTGCAAAATTATTGGGCCGATAAAGGCTGTGTTGTATTGCAGCCCTACGACATGGAAGTCGGTGCAGGTACTTTTCATACCGCGACGTTTTTGCGCTCGTTAGGTCCTGAGCGTTGGAATGCGGCCTATGTACAGCCATCACGTCGTCCTACTGACGGGCGCTATGGTGATAACCCGAACCGCCTGCAGCATTATTATCAGTTCCAAGTTGTACTAAAGCCAAATCCACCGAACATCCAAGAGCTGTATCTGGACTCACTACGAGCCATTGGTATTGATCCATTGGTGCATGATGTGCGCTTTGTAGAAGACAACTGGGAATCGCCAACGCTTGGTGCATGGGGACTTGGTTGGGAGATTTGGCTAAACGGCATGGAAGTCACGCAGTTCACGTACTTCCAGCAAGTCGGTGGTATCGAGTGTTTCCCAGTCACTGGCGAAATCACTTACGGACTTGAACGTTTGGCTATGTATGTACAGGGCGTCGATAGCGTTTATGATTTGGTCTGGGCAGATGGTGAGTTTGGCCGTGTCACGTATGGCGATGTTTTTCATCAAAACGAAGTCGAGCAGTCTACCTACAACTTTGAGCACGCTGATGTGCCGATGATGGGCGAGATGTTTGACTTTTATGAGCAACAAGCCGACAAATTGGTCGATGCAGGATTGCCGTTACCAGCTTATGAGATGGTATTAAAAGCATCTCATGCCTTTAACTTGCTTGATGCACGCGGCGCTATTTCAGTGACTGAGCGTCAGCGTTTTATCCTACGTGTGCGTACACTTGCTCGTAAGGTTGCTTTTGGTTATGTCGAAGCTCGTGCCAAATTGGGCTTCCCATTGGCTGATGAAGAACATCGCCAAGCCGCACTTGATAAGTATTTGCCAAAAGAAGACGTGGCAGCAGACAGCTTAGCAGTAGACAACTCAGCAAAAGAAACTACTGACACTAATCAATCTACTAACGATAAATAGGAGCATCCCATGAGTACTATTCTATTTGAACTGGGGTGTGAAGAGCTACCTCCAAAGAGCCTAAAACCACTACGTGATGCGCTACAAGCCAGTGTCACTGAGCAATTGACGGCAGCAGATATCACCTTTGATAGTATCAAAGCTTTTGCTGCTCCGCGCCGTTTGGCAATTCAGATTCAAGGTATTAGCGATAAGCAGCCTGATCGTACTGAGCAAAAACGCGGACCAGCGATTAAAGCGGCGTTCGATGCAGAGGGTAACCCAACACGTGCGGCGATGGGTTTTGCCAAAGGTTTGGGTATTGAAGCTAGCGAGCTTACGACGATTAATACCGATAAAGGTGACTATGTAGGTTTTGAGCAAACTATCCGTGGTCAAGCGACCACTGAGCTACTGCCTGCTATTTTTCAGACTGCGCTAGATAATTTGCCGATAGCCAAACGTATGCGCTCAGGTGCTAGCCGTGATGAGTTTGTGCGTCCAGTACAGTGGGCAGTATTGATGCAGGATGATACTGTCATCGATGCCACTATCCAAGGTCATCAGACTGGTACACAAACACGTGGTCATCGCTTCCACAGCCCTGATTATCACAATATTTCTCATGCTAATGATTATGAAGAGTTACTAAGTGGTCTAAAAGTAGTAGCAGATTTTGATAAGCGTCAAATGCTGATCAAAAACCAAGTCAAAGCATTGGCAGATGAAGTCAATTCTGATGCCATCGTACCGCAAGATTTGTTAGACGAAGTCACCGCATTGGTCGATTTCCCAATTGCACTACGAGCAAGCTTTGAAGCGCGCTTTTTACAAGTACCGCAAGAAGCGCTTATCTCGACCATGCAAGCGGATCAAAAGTATTTCTGCTTGACGGATAAGACTGGCAAATTGCAGCCGTATTTCATTTTTATCACCAATATTGAATCAAAAGATCCTAACCAGATTATTGAAGGTAATGAAAAAGTTGTGCGTCCACGTTTGGCTGATGCAGAGTTTTTCTTCTTGCAAGATCAAAAGCAGCCATTGTTTGCACTCACAGAAAGCCTAAAAAATCGTGTATTCCAAGATAAGTTGGGGACGATTTGGGAGAAGTCTGAGCGTATTGCTAAGCTTGCTGCGTTTATCGCCACGTTGATGCAGCAGCAAGGCCACGATATCAATGTTGATGAAACCGTACGTGCGGGCATTTTGTCTAAAGCAGATTTGGCCAGCTCGCTTGTCGGCGAGTACCCTGAATTACAAGGTATCGCAGGTACGTATTATGCGCGTCTAAATGACGAGCCAGAAGCGGTTGCCGCAAGTTTAGAAGAGCAGTATCTACCTAAGTTCAGTGGCGATGTATTACCACAGACACCGATTGGCATTTGCTTAGCATTAGCTGATCGTTTGGATACATTGGTTGGTATTTTTGCGATTGACCAAGCACCGACGGGTTCAAAGGATCCGTTTAGCTTACGTCGTTCTGCTATTGGTATCTTGCGTATTTTGATCGAAAAGCAGTTGCCGATTAATCTGGTAGCGCTCGTTGAGCAAGCGATTAAAGGCTATAGCGATGCTGAAGGTAGCAAGATTGCCAAAATGGGTGATACCTTTACCCAAGTCATGGCATTCCTAAACTCGCGCTACCGTGCGATGTATACAGAGCAGGGCGTTAGCGTCGATACGATTCAGGCAGTACAAGCGATTAACCCGCATATGCCGCTTGATTTTGATCAGCGTATCCGTGCAGTTCAAGCATTTAGCGAGCTGTCACAAGCGTCGATGTTGGCTGATTCAAACAAACGCGTTGCTAATATATTGGCCAAGTCAGAAGTGAGCGTGGCTGATACAGTCGATGAAGCACTACTGTCTGAATCTGCTGAGCAAAATTTATATGCAAATGTGCAGCAAGCCCAGACAGTGGTACAACCATTGCTGGAACAAGCGAACTATACGCAAGTATTACAAACGCTGGCTAGCTTAGATGAGCCGTTGACCCAGTTCTTTGATCAAGTAATGGTCAATAGTGAAGATGCTGCGCTTAAAAACAATCGCTTGGCACTACTAAAACAGGTTCGCGCCTTGTTCTTGACGGTAGCTGATATCAGTGAGCTACAGCTGTAACCCTGCTAAAACCTGATAGTTACTTTAACCTGATTGTTGTTTTAAATTGACGGTTACTTTTGATAAAAAACCTGGCTTATCATGGCCAGGTTTTTTGTTATACAGTTGACTGATTTGTTAGTAGGTTTATCTAGTGGATATAACCAGTCCGTTAACGCAATCAGCAATTAAACGGTAAAGGCATTGTATTATCGCTATTATTGACGGTAAAATTTATGCTATCAAAACGTCTTAACTAATCTTATTTAGTAGATTTCATTATTTCTCACGTTTACCCGTAATCGAAGGAGCACTGCCGTGTTTGCTGTTATTATCGTCATCCTTATTATCTGGGCTTCAATGTGGGCTTTTTATAAGTTTATGTACCCGCGTGCACCTAAGAGTATGATGCCAAAAGAGGGGGATGTGACCACTCCGCGTCAGTGTAATTTCTGTGGCAACAGCTTGGCTGAATATCGCGGTGTACTTGAAACCAAACCAAGTACAGCTACCGATGGCAATGTTGAAGCGAACCAAGAATTGTTCTTTTGCAATTATGAGCATCAGGCAGACTTTCATGCAGGCAAGACCTACACGCCTTATGCATAAATAGATAAATGATTGACCATAAAAAAGCGCCTAACTTTATTAACTAGGCGCTTATATGTTTAATACAGTACGATGCATCTACAGAATAGAATGAGCATCTTTCATGATTTTATTGAGCAATGCCTCGGACTGTTTGTCTTTCTGCAAGCGATCTTCATCACTTCTTTGATTGGCATGGATTTTTTCATACAGGTTTAAGCAGCACAGTACCAGTATGCTTTCTTGGCTAAGGCTTGGCGCATCTCTTTTTAGATCGAGCGCATAGTTGTTGATATACGAAACCGCTGACAGTAGCTCTTCTTGCTCATGTACTGGACAAAAGATTGGATAAGTAACCCCAGCAATTGCAATATCAACTTTTTTGATTTGTGGTTCTGGTGCTTTAGGTGTTTTGGTATTAGATTGTGCCATGGCGCTTGATATATTTGATGCTGCTGGTGCTGTTTTTTGCACTGGTATTGGCACACTTGTTGCTGGCGCACTTGGCGCTTGAGTATTTTTTGGTTGTTTTTCTATCGATTTGCTTTGGTCATCGGTCATGATAAATCCTACAATGTCTGGTCAGTGAAATGAGTGATATCAGATTTTACAAATAGCGTTGGGCAGCTCAATAAGCAGTACGTCTTTGCTATCTGCTACAAGAAAACGTTAGCCTTCTGCTTGATCGATACGGGTTAGGCGTTGTAATACGACTTGCGTACGCTCGGCTGCCAATTGGTTCTTCTTTTGCAGCTCACTGTTTTGTTGTTTGATGTCGCTATACTGCTGCTTTAGCTCATTATTTTGTTGTTGCAGCTCGCTGTTTTGTTGTTGTAATTGGCTGATCTGTTTTTGCAGTTTGTCTTGTTCTTCACCGATCATATGGTGCGCTTCTGCAAGACTCTGATAACGCTTGTCGAGATCGTTCAGTTGTTTTTTGGCACCGTCACGTTCGTTATGACTGTTGTCTAATTTGGTTTTTAGAGCGGCAAATTCTTTTGAATCAGTAACAGGGTGTTGTTTTAAGCTGCTAAGTTCAGCACTGACAAGCTGATACTGTTTTTTGATGTCGAGTACCATTTTTTCTAATATTCTAAGTTGATCATACATAGTCAGTTTTTATCCTTAACAAGTAAGCGTGAATGAATTTTGTTCGCTGCATTTAATAATGCCATAGGTGACCGCATAATATCTATATCAACAAAGTAATTACAAGCATCGGGCTTTGTCTTTTCACTTTTATTTATCGATGATTTGTCCATGACATTTTATCGCGACTATTTTTATTTTATAAGCAGTAATCAATTACTAGGACATCTATTATGAATGATAATATCTCTGGCTGGAATACTTGGCTGACTGCGTTTGATGATTGGACTGACGTGTCTATCAGCGAAGTGCATGGCATGATGACAGGGCTTATGACGGCTTGTAATGCACCTGACGAAGCAACTTGGGCTAAGGTATTTGAAGAGCTCAGCTTTGCTCCATTACCAGAGCCTGCATTGACCTTGCTAACAGAAGAAGCAGAAGACACCGTGTTTCAGCTAAAAGACAAAGATGATGCCTACGCGTACATGCCGCTCATCCCAGATGATGAACATGATTTATACGAGCGCGTGATGGCGTTGAAACAGTGGGCAAACGGTTTTATGACCGGTTTTGGTATTACTGATTGTGGTTTGACCAGTGAAGAAAACGAGATGTTATCGGATTTGGCTAAGATTGGCGCAATTCGTCTCGAAGATGATGAGGATTTTGAAGGTGGGGAAGAGTCTTATCTTTATATCTATGAATTTGCTCGTATGGTACCCGTAAGTTTTGCCACGCGTAAACGCAAGGCTGTCAAAGATATCGCGCTCATCGCTGGTTTGTCTATCGATGCCAAAACAACCAAAGAGCTACAGGCAGAAGGTAAGCTACCAAAACCAATGCCGCCAGTGGTGGATGTGATGAACCATAACAATCCATCGTAAGGCAGCTCTGACACATCATAGTTCTGAAAATTGTAGTAAGGATATTTTATGATCCAAAATAACAGTAGTAATAGCGACAACGTCAGTAATAGCGATAACGTTGACAGTAGCAGCGATGTCCAGCTGAAAAGTGTCGAACATCCTACTCAAAGCCTTGATTGGCTAACACGTCTCATCGCCTTTGATACGGTCAGTCGTCACTCTAATTTGGCTTTGATTAACGATGTAAGGTCGTACTGTGAGCAGTTGGGTTTGACGGTAGATTTGACCTTTAATGAAGCTAAGACCAAAGCCAATTTGTTTGTGACTGTACCAGCTGGTGAAAACGCTGATATTATCAATAACGGTCTGGTCTTATCAGGTCATACCGACGTTGTGCCAGTTGATGGACAAGCATGGTCTTCAGAGCCGTTTACCGCGACAATACGTGGTGATAAGCTATATGGACGCGGTGCATGTGATATGAAGGGCTTTATTGCTTGTGCACTAACGGTATTGCCGCAAGCCGTGCAGTTGTCAAACAGTGGTCAGCTACGTCGTCCGTTGCATTTGGCATTGTCGTTCGATGAAGAGGTTGGCTGCTTGGGTGCGCCATTGATTTTGGCAGACCTAAAAGCACGCGGTATCACGCCTGATTATTGTATCGTTGGTGAGCCAACTAACATGGCTATGGTAGTTGCACACAAAGGCATCGCAGTTTATCGTTGCCGTGTACATGGCAAGTCGGCACATTCGTCATTAATCGCACAGGGTGTCAACGCTATTAGCTATGCTAGCAGATTGGTTGGCTATGTAGATACGCTTGCTGAGGAGCTGAGTGCTCGTGATGATAACGATGCGTTATTTACAGTGCCTTATTCGACATTGTCAGTAGGTACCATACATGGTGGTACAGCGACCAACATCGTACCCAACCTATGCGAGTTTACTTTTGACTATCGTAACCTGCCGCACATGACGCAAGACGATATACTAGCGCCTATTCAGGTAAAAATCGCTGAGCTAAATGCGCAAATGCAAGCGCGCGCGCCAGAAACTGGCATTGAGCTGATGCAAGAAGAAAGCGTCCCAGCAATGACAGATGACGATAGTGCTGAGCTACAATCGTTAATCGCTGCGCTGACAGGGGATAATGAGCGTCATAAAGTGGCTTACGCGACTGAAGGCGGTCAGTTTACCAATGCAGGTATCCCAACGATTATCTGCGGCCCTGGTAGTATTGAACAGGCGCATAAAGCGGATGAGTATGTAGAGCTTAGCGAAATTGAACGCTGTGATGTATTCTTAAAGAAGCTGTTAGATAGCTGTACGACTCAGCCGTCCATGTAATCGTAATTCTTCAGAAGAATGCGTGTCGTTCCTTTAATGATTTCTGCGAGAATTTTTGATATATAGGTATAAATGACACCGTCTTAATGGCGGTGTTTATTTTTTAGTCGCATATTTAAGTCGTATAGCCTTTCATATTAGAACCATTTACACATGACAAAGTAGGGGTGGGTTGATGTCTTGGCATCTGTTTGCAGTGTTTTTCGCAAGTACGTTTTTTATCTCAGCGACCCCTGGTCCTAATATGCTGCTGGCATTTCAGTATGGCATGAACTATGGCGTCAAACGAACCTTATGGACGCTAGCAGGTCTGAGCCTTGGCTTGTTTGTATTACTGCTATCGACACTGCTTGGCTTGGACGTAATCAGTCGCCAGTCACCGTGGCTACTGACTATTATCAAAGCCGTGGGTGCGGCATACTTAATCTATTTGGGTATTAGCTCATGGCGCGATGCTGGCGACGGTAGTTTGATGAGTGATGCCAAAGAGTTAAGTGCCGAGGTAGCAGCAGACTATGCTGCCACTAATGGCGCACCTAGTACACCGCAGCCGCGTTCGCTCTCTAGTGCTGCTACTAAAATAGCGCCGAGCAACACTAGCTTGTTTCGTACTGGTGTTTGGGTATCATTATCTAATCCGAAAGCTATCTTGTTCTTTGCGGCCTTTTTCCCTAAATTTATCAATTTTAGTGCGCCACTATGGCCACAATATGTTCTATTGACCATCGGCTTGTTTTTGAGCGAAACGATTTGGCAAATCGTATATACGCTAGGTGGCAAAAAGCTGGCAAGTTGGCTCGATGTAGGTAATCGCTTAGCATGGCTCAATCGTGGTTGCGGCATTATCTTTATCATAATTGCAGCGGCTTTGTTTGCTGAAGTAATTAATAGTTTTATGGTATAAAAATTTATTAGTTATTATTTGAAATAATTACTCTATTAAATTAATAGTCTCGGGTATTGCGTTTTTTTTGTTATTTAAAAATTAATAGTTGACAATATTTTTTAAATCGTTATTATTATCTCACTGATTTATAGTCTTGCTATAAATTTCTAATAAATCTGCTACTGTCGCCCTGACATTAGCCATAACCTATGGAGGAATCATCGTGTCCTATATAACTGTTAAGACGTTTTTAAAGATTGAATGTATGAAAAGTATGACAACAATGAAGACTTCGAAAAGGTTTGGCTAAATTTATATATAGCTATTGAGTGATATTCAATCTATTCATATCAATGAATAGCCTCCTATATATACTCGCTCCATCCTTCTTCTAAATCTACTTTGTCAAAATAGCGATGCGATAGTGCTAAGTAGTTTCGTGCTTGCTATTATCTGTTTATCCAACATTCTGCTGTATCTTTATTACCAAAAAATTATTCACGCTAATATTTAGCGATTGTCTACCTGTGCGCATAATTTTTACGCCCTTATTTTTGGTATGAAAGATTCTTCTTTAAAACGTCCATAATAAATCAGCCATGAATTTTTATTGATTTTTAATTAATAAAAATATGGTTTTTTATTGCCTATTATTTCTTAGCTAATAATTTTTTCTTATTAAACGTTACGTTTAATCGAGACAGATGAGTAATGTCTAAAAAATTTAATAGGCGAATTAGAAAAGTATATGGCTTTAATAATAAAAAAATGGAAATAATAAATTATGAGCATTCAATTAGTATTAAACGAAAATCGTAAACATGGCGTACCCGTCAAGATTTATACCTCGGACGTTGAGCAAGGTGCGATGCAGCAGTTACGCAATTTAGCCCAGCTAGAGTTTGTACATTCACATATTGCAGTGATGCCCGATGTGCACGTTGGCAAAGGCGCAACAGTCGGCAGCGTGATACCGACCAAGTCAGCCATCATTCCTACCGCAGTAGGGGTAGACATTGGCTGCGGTATGAACGCAGTACGTTTGTCACTGACAGCGAGTGATCTGCCTGATAGCTTACGGTCGTTACGATCGATCGTTGAGCAACAAGTGCCAGTCGGCTTCAACATGCACAAGCAAATCCAAGCCAAGAACTCAACGCTTGACCCACTAGGAAAACGCCTAAAACCGATTACTGATAAACACCCGGGTTTACTCAAAATGCTCAAAGGTTTTGAGCGTACTTGGGCAAAGCAGTTGGGTACATTGGGTGGTGGTAATCACTTTATTGAGTTGTGCTTGGATGAAAACAATGATGTCTGGGTTATGCTGCATTCTGGCAGCCGCGGCATCGGTAATTGTATAGGTCGCTATTTCATCAACCTTGCCAAAAAAGAACGTCAATCTCGCTTTGGTCATGTGCCAGATCGAGATTTGTCTTACTTTGCCGAAGGGTCTGATAGCTTTGCCGATTATGTCGAAGCAGTAGGCTGGGCGCAGGACTACGCGTTAGAGAACCGCCGTGAGATGATGCGTCTTGTCATTAAGTCATTGCAGTCGCCACAAGCAGGGTTGCCACGATTTCAGCTGACCAAAGAAGCCATCAATTGTCATCATAATTATGTTAATGAAGAGGTGCATTTCGGTGAGCAAGTCTATGTGACGCGTAAAGGTGCGATCAGTGCTTATGAAGGTGAGCTTGGGATTATCCCGGGATCTATGGGCGCAAAATCCTTTATCGTACGTGGTCTGGGCGCAGAAGAATCGTTTTGCTCATGTTCACATGGGGCAGGACGACAGATGAGCCGAGGTAAAGCTATGCGAGCATTCACCATCGACGAGCTAAAAGCGCAGACGGATGGCGTCGAGTGTCGCAAAGACAAAGGTGTCATAGATGAAATACCCGAAGCGTATAAAGACATCGATGAAGTGATGGCCAATCAAACGGATTTGGTTGAGGTGGTGCATACGTTGAAGCAGGTTATGTGTATTAAAGGCTAACGAGTAAAACCATAGCGAGTCACGACAGTGTCAATCTAGCTAAATGTACTAAGTGTACTATTTGCGCTCGATTTCCTAGTCGTGACTTCACTATGCTGTCACTCGAATATATAAAACAGATTTAGATCTATTAAAAATATAGGTAAAAATATGAGCTTAAAACAAACCTTAAAAAAGGCCAAGCAGATTGAACGGCAGTTAGAACGTCAAGATGTGACAGGTGCGCAACACTCGCTAAGCACTGTCAAACCACGTAATTATTTGGCGCTTGATCCACTATTAAGAAAAGGTGGTATGCACGAAAAAGAAGATATCGATATCATCCGCAAAAAACGTCGCCGTGAGACCAAGCAGCAGTTACGGAAGACAGATTGGTTATCAGAATAGTGATGGTTAACATTAACCCACAAAAAAACCGTTCGCTATTATAGTGAACGGCTTTTTTATTCTTACTCAAATTTATAACTTAACTACTATTACCTTAACCACTAGGCCAATACTTCGATTAGCTCACCTTTTACCATGTGCGGGCTGACGAAATCAGTAATACGCACGCTCACGAGTTTACCCAGCAGCTCATCCATTTTTTCGACATCATGAGGGAACATGACAGTACGAGTGTTATCTGCCGTACCGATTAAGCAGTCAGGATGACGATTGGCAACTTGTTCAACCAAGACGCGAGTCGTGGTACCAACCATTTCATGAGTTTTGGCAAGTGTTGAGTCAATGATGACTTTTTGGAACTCAGCTAAGCGAGCCTTTTTAGTAGTGAAGCTCACATCATCTGGCAACTCAGCGGCTGGCGTGCCTGGACGTTTAGAGTAGATAAAGCTGTAAGAGTGATCGAAGTTCAGCTCTTTCGCCAAGTTCAAGGTATCTTGGAAGTCTTGATCAGTTTCACCAGGGAAGCCAATGATAAAGTCGCTCGACAAGTGAATATCTGGACGAATGGTTTTTAGCTTATTAATCTGATTGATATAAACGTCGATTGTATGGTTACGTTTCATCGCTGCCAAGATAGCGTTTGAGCCACTTTGAACCGGTAGATGTAAGTGCGATACTAGCTCTGGCAATTGTGCATAGGCATCAATGATGTCATCAGTGAACTCTAGCGGATGGCTGGTCGTATAGCGAATACGCTCGACACCGTCGACATGCGAGACATAATGCAATAGCTCAGCGAAACGGCAAATGCTGCCATCGTCTTTTTCGCCACGATAGCCGTTGACGTTTTGACCCAATAGGTTGATTTCACGGATACCTTGAGCGGCAAGGCTGTCAATCTCAGCCAATACGTCATCAAGTGGACGTGATAATTCTTCACCGCGCGTATAAGGCACCACGCAAAATGAGCAATACTTTGAGCAGCCTTCCATAATAGAGACAAATGCTTTGTAGCCTTCTACTCTTGGCTCTGGCAAAAAGTCAAACTTTTCGATGCTAGGGAATGACACGTCAATTGTGCCAATACGGTTTTTAGGCGCGATTTCACGTTGCTCATTTGATTGATCGTATAGCTCTGGCAGGCGATGCAAGGTTTGCGGGCCAAATACCATATCGACATAAGGCGCACGCTTTTGAATATTATCGCCTTCTTGTGAAGCGACGCAGCCACCAACGCCAATGACAAGGTCAGGGCGTTTTTCTTTTAGTTTGCGCCAGCGGCCCAATTCTGAAAAGACTTTTTCTTGCGCTTTTTCGCGGATAGAGCAGGTATTCATTAACAATACGTCGGCCTCATCGATATCATGAGTCACTTCCATACCATGCGAATCGCCGAGCACGTCTAGCATTTTGCCAGAGTCATAGACATTCATCTGACAGCCTTGGGTCGTGACAAAGACCTTTTTTGTCGCTGCTTTTTCGACGGGTGCTTGGACTGAACTTGCTTCTTTGAGTGCAGTGACAGCACGTGCGGTGACAGTCGTCTCAGCAACAGCATCGTCATCGATGCGGGGATTGAATACAGTAACACTCATAAGGATAAGTCCATGATTGACCAAAAATATAGCGGAGTAGCCGATTAACAGGTGGCGTATTTTATCACAACCCTGTGCCAATGTGAAAAATTAGCACGAGCGATAGCTCCTCAATATGATAAATAATTCATAGCAGTATCAATTATTTACTGTCGTTCATATTACTATTCATAAAAACTGCGGCTCGTTATCACTTCTATGTTACACCGTGCTGTCCTATTTATTAACAAAAGGTAAAGGAGATAGTTGAAAGCACAATGAGTATAGTATGATGATTGCTATACCCTTGGCGGTACTTAGCGAACCGTTATTCACATATTTGTAGAGATATCATAAAGAGAGTCAGTATGACAAAGTTGCGTGTTGCGCATAGCATCAAGGATGAAGAGTCTATCAGTCAAAAACACGCGTCAAAGCGAATCACAGTAGGTACGCTACGGTTGAGCGCGTTGAGCGTGGCAACAGCGGTCAGTGCACTTGGTGTGTCACAAGTCGCTTGTGCCGAGTTGACATGGGGCGATGAGGAAAGCTACCAACAAGAAAGTAACTATCAACAAGATTATCAGAAAGACAGTAGTATTGACTCATTTATGGCAGCCGCTATCGCCGCAGATCGTGGTGATGTGAGTGCGCTCTATAATTATGAGCAGGTCATGAGTGGCGGCTTGTTTGCGATGTATCCCACTTATTGGCGTATGAATCTAGACCTCAATTCACAGAGTTCAGCAGCTGTCTCGCAGTTTGTGCGTCAGTATCCAGATACGGTTATGGCTGAGAAATTGGTGGCTGATTTTGCGGAGACCAAAGCGGGGTCGAATGATTATGCCTCGGTTAGACAGGTAGCCAATTTGATTACCAATGCGGATGCCAGTGAGCGCTGTGCGGTTGCGCTTGGGTTCAATAATGGTGGTGACACCATGCGTGCTATGGCAGCCAAATCTGATGTGTGGCTGACCACCAAAAAGCAACCAGCATTGTGCGATCAGCTAGCGATGGAGATGAACAACAACGCGCTAATTAGTAATCAAGATCGTGCGGCTCGTCTCAAGCGTATGCTACGTAAAGGCAAGACTGGTGATATTATGGCATTGTCCTCACGTCTTGGTACGCCAATTGCTTATTCGGCGCTCAGTGAAATTCAGCTAAATCCGTCTTCTTTCTTTAGCCGTTTTGGTCGTGAGCCTGCAAGCCAAACCAATCAATACCTATATATGTATGCAATCGGCCGTATGGCTGATAAGTCTTATCGTGAGGCGGCGCTACAGTTAGACTTTGATATCAAACAAGACAATCAGCGCGCGGTCAGATTGTTGAATGACGAAACCCGACGCTATGCTTATCGTACGCTTGGCGTACAGCGTATGAATCACAACACTGACGATGGGTTTAACGCTGAAGCAGTCGATTGGTTCCGCAACAGTTTGGACAATGACTTTAATTTTGAAGAAGCTGAAGATTACGCTATGGCGGCGATTCGCTTCGGTCGTTGGGATGATGTGGTAGAAGCTATCTCAAAAATGGATGGCGAAACGCAAAAAGAAGCCCAGTGGCAGTATTGGCTAGCTCGTGCGTATGAGCAGTCAAGCGATAGTAGCAAGCGTAATACGTCCAAAAAAATGTATCAGAACCTAGCAAAGAGTAATGACTACTATGGTTTGATGGCAAAAGATAAAATAGGGCAGCGTTTCGATGCCAGCCGTTTAGGTGGTAGTAATTTGCCTAATGTTAGTACTGCTGACCGCGCGCGTGTCATGCAAGACGCTAACTTCGCTCGTGCGTTTGCGTTATACAACTCTGAGGCTAGTCGTGCTTATGCCAATCGCGAGTGGAACTGGGCGGTGAAGCAAGCTCGTGATAATCGTGATGACAATTTGATTATTGCCGCTGCTCGTCAAGCCTATGATATGGGCTGGCTCGATCGAGCGATTTATGCGGTTGATAATACTGATAGGGTGGATAGCTTAGCACTCTCGCATCCAATGCCGCATCAAAGCGCAGTCGTACGTTATAGTGAGGCAGCAGGTATTGATCCAGCATGGGCGTACGGTATTATGCGTCAAGAAAGCCGTTTCGTATCTTCTGCGCGCTCAAACGTAGGCGCGAGTGGACTGATGCAAGTCATGCCTGATACCGCAAAATATATCGCTCGTAACCTAGGCGAGACGTATAGTGCGAGCCGTGCCAATAGCGGTGATACCAATATCCGCTATGGTACGTGGTATATGGGTGATATTTTGGGCAAACTCAA
Organism: Psychrobacter sp. NPDC077938; assembly: GCF_044542635.1. Lineage (NCBI taxonomy): Bacteria > Pseudomonadati > Pseudomonadota > Gammaproteobacteria > Moraxellales > Moraxellaceae > Psychrobacter > Psychrobacter sp. NPDC077938. The sequence continues at coordinate 270,853 of NZ_JBITUW010000005.1, read as the reverse complement.
TTATCAGCCAGTATTGGCAACCGCAGGCTATAATGCTGGACCTAATAATGCCAAACGCTGGCAGCCAGTTTATGGCTCACTTGCTGCAGATCAGTATGTAGAGTCGATTGCATTTCCTGAGACACGTAACTATGTCAAACACGTGATGGAAAACGCCACTATCTACAGCAGTCTATTGGGTCGTGGTCAGCCGATTACTCAGCGTATGGGTACGGTGCCAGCTGGCTTTTAATCACTGAACTTGCATTTGATAAACCACTAATGATTTATTGTTAGTGGTTTATTTTTATCTACTGATTTGCTTTGTCAATTGATCAACTCTGATTTGCCCAAGCAGCACTCATCTAGCTAAAATAAATTTCATATTTTTTATCCTTCAGTACTTTATAAACATTTATCGAGCTTCCTGACGATGTCGTCAACGTTTACGTTTTTGCTATAGATTAAAAAAAACGTTTTGTTACCATTGCCTTAATGGGAAACCCTATTTTTCAGTCTTGTTCTTAGGTCAATACGTGTTTTATGTATCGCGTCTAATGATTTAAGTTATAGCCTATGTCTTATCATTGCTAACTAACTGCCTTCAGTCCTATGATCAAAAAATATTTTAGTCTGTCTACGTCGCCAAAAACCAAATATTCGTTATCTAATCGGATATGCTTTTTATCGAAGGCAAATACAAAGACAGATACAAACCTGAGCAACAAGGCTGCTAACTCTATGATGCGATTGCGTGCAGGTTTGGCTAGCAAACACCGTGTAGGTAGTACTAAAGCAACGATGAGCTTCGGCGCTTTAATACTTATACAAGGCGTTATACTGCTACCAGCACAGGCGGCTAGCACGGTTAAGACTGGTCAGCGCGTATTGATGATTGAGATGACCCCAGCATTATGTAATATGCAGCCAACGCGGGCACGTATGCGTCAGTGTTTAGAAGGGTATTCATTGACCGTATCTGGTCTGGATATGGGATATGGCGAGCGCTGCGGTCGTGGTAGTGAGCCACGTCTCACACCGCTACAACTAAAAGTCGTTAACCGAATCATGCCTGACACAACGGTACGTAGCCAAACGTGGCAACGTTACGGAGCCTGTAGTCCGCTTAGCGCTAGCAGTTACTTTCGGCAGATTACTAACTATGCAGGTGGATTAAAGCTACCGAATGAGCTAAATACGGGTAATAGTTATACCGTTTCCAAATCACGATTTATCAGTCAAATGACCCGTCTCAATAGTGGTATGTCATCAAACAGTGTGGATCTCATCTGTCAAGAAGGCAGCCGTCGCCAATCGATACTTACTGATATACACGTGTGTTATGAAGGTAGTGATTTTGGGACTTGTCATGACGTTATAGACAGCTGTGGCAGTAAATTTATCATTTCAGGTGGACGATAGCCTTTACTTAGTTACCTGCTCAAACTTCTTTTTTGATACCATTTTTCATTTCACTTAGCCCAACTTAATAGTGCAAATTGCCTATTTTGACCATTGTATCTACGTATAATACAGTGAAAATATGCTTTAGTTATCATGTACTGAAACCCTCTAGCGCTTTATTCGTAAGCGCTTAGCCTCTATAGAGCTCCTCTCGTATAAAATGTAACAATATAATCCCTGACGGGTCTATGACTGTATCTAGACGGTCACTGCGATGAAGTGCTACACTAGCTCTCGGTTTATACATGCTGCTATGCGGCAAACAAGTCGATATCTAAAATGATAATCGTTCATTAGAATTATCTAATAATTAATTAGGGAGTATTCAATGTCAATGAAACAGCCTTTACGTGTTGCCGTCACTGGTGCCGCTGGTAATATCAGCTACGCGATGCTATTTCGTATTGCATCTGGCGAGATGCTAGGTAAAGATCAGCCAGTTATTTTGCAATTACTTGAAATTACGCCAGCTCTTGACGCCCTAAAGGGTGTGGTCATGGAACTAGAAGACTGTGCATTCCCATTGTTGGCTGGTATCGTCCAAACTGACGATGCTAACGTCGCATTCAAAGATATCGATTATGCTTTACTGGTTGGTGCACGTCCTCGTGGCCCAGGTATGGAGCGTAAAGATTTGCTAGAAGCCAACGCTGCGATTTTCTCAGCACAAGGTAAAGCATTGAACGAAGTCGCTAGCCGTGATGTAAAAGTATTGGTAGTCGGTAACCCTGCCAACACGAACGCACTTATCGCTCAGCGTAATGCACCAGATCTTGATCCACGCAACTTCACTGCAATGACTCGTCTAGACCATAACCGTGCTATGGCACAGTTGGCTGGCAAGACTGACAGCACTGTAAATGACGTGAAGAAAATGATCATCTGGGGCAACCATTCGTCAACTCAGTATCCAGATCTAACCGCTTGTACAGTAAACGGCAAGCCTGCGCTAGATTTAGTTGATCGTGAATGGTACGAAGCGACTTATATCCCAGAAGTACAACAGCGCGGTGCTGCGATCATTAAAGCTCGCGGTGCATCATCTGCCGCTTCTGCTGCCAACGCTGCTATCGCACACATGCGTACGTGGGCGCTAGGTACTGATGAAAACGATTGGGTATCTATGGGCGTTTACTCAAACGGCGAATATGGTATTGCTGAAGGTTTGATCTACTCATTCCCATGCACATGCACTAACGGCGACTGGTCTATCGTAGACGGCGTTGATGTATCATCAGATTTCTCAAAAGAGAAAATGGCTGCCACTGAGCAAGAGCTTAGTGAAGAGCGTGATGCAGTAGCACATTTACTACCGTAAATCTAAGCTGCTATCCAGTAAGCTATGATGTAAGTAGTAAAGATAAGTAGTACAAAAAAGCCCTCTTAAATATGAGGGCTTTTTTTATGTCTATAAGAAATAGGCAGATGAGAGCAATTTAATCATCATTTTGAACGAATAAAATCAGTTTACCGTTAATACAATTGATAACGTTAGATAAACGTTGATTAACAGCTATTAAAATAAAGCTTGCTACAATGAATGTGTCAATTTGAATAATAAGCACATTAAACAATAAGTACGAATAAGTACGACCATATTCGTACCATTTAAGGAGAAAATTATGTTGGGTGAACCAGAATATAGTATGAATGAGTTATTTGCTCAGTTAGGTCTAGACAGCTCTGATGAAGCAATTGATAATTTTATCGCAGCAAATCAATTAGCTAGCGAAGAAAAACTGACAGAGGCTAGCATTTGGACGGATAATCAGCGTATGTTCCTGCAGGAAGAATGGCAAAAAGATGCAGCATGGGTAGAAACCATCGACGAGCTAAATGTCCGTTTGCATCCTGACGCATAAAGACTTATAAGCATATTTAAAGAACCCCGTGATAGTCTTAATATCGCGGGGTTTTTTATATCTGGAGGAACACTAAACCTTAAATTTGCTTGTCGCGCCACTCAAGTAAGTCTGCAACATCTTGATGAATACCCGCTTTTAATGCTTCTATTCCATCATAGCGACGCTCACCGTGCAAAAAGTGTAGGAAACGTACGTGTAAGTTCAATCCGTATAAATCAGCTTGCAACTGTGGAAAGTGGACTTCTAGTCGCCAGTCATCACCTTTATCAACAGAAGGTCTTTTACCAATATTAGCCGTGCCGAACAAACTATGCGGACGCAATCCGGCAACACCTGTATGACCGTCGGTGGCAAGCGCAGTCAAACCATCAGCGATCACATTACCATTGTCATCTAAGCTCACCACATCGACTGCAAAAATACCATGCAGGGCAGGCTTTATTCGTTGCAAATCGATATTTGCGGTAGGAAAGTCTATTGTTCGACCTATCTGGTCGCCGCGCACAACCACTCCTGTGATTGCATAGTCACGACCAAGCAACCGGTTGGCCGCCTGAAGGTCACCTGCCAATAGTAAATCACGAACGCGAGTAGAGCTGATACGGGCAGCGTCGTTATCGGTCGTATCAATACTGTCGCTATCAGTACTACTATCAGTAACCGTATGCAGGTTGGTCACATCCAAACCATAATCACGCAAAAACTGACTGTCGCCAGTACGATCATGGCCGAAGCGAAAGTCATCACCCAGCACCAACGCTTTTACATTCAAACGCTTGGCTAATATATCGGCAAAAGCTTGTGCTGATAGCGAGCGAAATTCTGTATCAAAACCTGCTACGATCAATGTTTCAACACCATATTCTGCTAGCAGTGCTTGCTTCTCTGCCAGATTGGTCAAACGTGCAGGCGCTTTAGCAGGTGCAAAAAACTCGCGTGGCTGCGGCTCAAATATCATGACCGCTGCACCCAAATCTTGGGTATGCGCAATCTCACGAACTTGGGCTAGCATGGCTTGATGACCAAGGTGCACACCGTCAAAATTACCGATAGTGAGCACGCAAGATGCCAACTCTACTGGGACAGTGTCCGTAGATGAGGTGTGTGGCGACGAAATCAGTTGCTCAAGAAAATAGGTTTTCATAAGTTTTCAGCTATGATGAGACCAAATAAAAAACGAAAAAACACATCTATGCTTAAAATTGATGTGTCTAAAACCAGCCATTATAAAGTAAAATAGCCACACTAACATCCTATAGTCTACGTGTAATGCAAGTATGGCGCATAGGGTGGCTATTCTTTATTGCCAATGATGCTAATACCAACCCTAACAACAATCTCGACAACGATGGAGATCTTATGTCTGCTGCTGCCTTAAATACTATACCAACCGACCTATCGACATATCAGCTTACCGATCAGTTCGTTGTGCAGCGTGCAAGTAAAGAAGATTTACCAGAAGTTTTAGCCATTTATAATCAAAGCATACCGGGCAAACAAGCAACAGCCAATCTTGCATTGGTTACGCTAGAGGAGCGTGCTGCTTGGTTTAATGAACATTTGGATAGCACAACCAGACCGATATATGTGGTCAAAGTACTACCATCAGATGATGGAGCTCAGACAAAGGCGCCAATAGTCGCATGGGGCAGCTTCAGCGATTTGTACGCGCGTACGGCCTATCACATTAGTACCGAGATTAGCATTTATCTAAATCAAGATTATCAAGGCAAAGGGTTAGGCAGTTTGCTGACTCGTTGGATGTTGACGCAAGCACCAAGCCTAGGTATTCGAAATATCATCGCCCTCGTCTTTGCTCACAACCATCCAAGCTTAGGATTGTTCCGTAAGCTTGGCTTTGAGCAATGGGGTTATATGCCCGAAGTTTGTGATATGGAAGGGTTTATCGCTGATGTTGTGATGCTTGGTAAATCAGTGACATCAGACGATATCTCAGATAAAGCGTCTGAAACAATTTAGCTTAAAACGCTCTAACCTAAAATCTTCCATTGACCTTCTATCTTCTGTAGCTGGTAGGTCAGTGGTGCAGGTTCGCTCTGTCCTTTTAGCATCAGCTCGCCAGTGATGGTGGCACGAGTTTTATCATCATTATATTTGGTATCAGTAATCGTAACGCCATCCACCGTTTGCTGAAACGCAGACTGGGTATTGGCAAGCTCTTCTTCGAAGTTTGCCATATCGACTTGGTAGTATGATGCTGCATCCTTCACGTCACCGTAATATAAACTGTTTAGGGCTTGCTTGACAGTATCCTCTGGCGTACCGGCTTGAGTCGGATTGGTCACTAGGCTTTTCTGTTTAGGCGCATCGGTAACTGGATTAATATTGTTACTATCAATCGCTGTCTTATCTTCAGTGCCATCTGTAATTTTGCCTGTTTCGCTAGCACTGTCATCGGTCATTGCTTGGTCAGTCGTATCATTGTCTAATGTGATGTCTTCTGAGGTATCCACAGTCGCTACCACATCTTCATTATCGGTAGCAGTTTCAGCCGACTCATTATTGCTACAACCGCTAATAAGTAATCCAGTGCTTAGTACACCAGTTGCTAGCAAAATTGGTAAGCGCTGAAAGATTGGCTGTTTCGTTGTCATATTAAACCTCAAATGTCATTTATTCATTAGTGATCTATTATGACAATTATCAGCATCGCGCATTGTCATTTCTCATAACAGGCTTGTTTTGGTTTCGTAAGCCTGCCATAAGTTTGCTTATACTTTATCCTAACCGTGCTTTAGTTGGCGTGGACGGAACCCAGTTGCTAGCAATACCACACCGTAAACTAGCGCTCCGACGGCACACATAATGATCAGTGCGACGATACGCTGCCACTGAGCCTCATCGGTAGGAAAGTAAGGCAGCATAAAATAAAGCACGCCAATCATAGAGCCAGTCGAGATAGCAAACTGCGTAAACAGCTTTTTCCAATGTGGACCGAAACGGAAAATATCACGCTTGTGCAAGAAGTAATATAGCAAGCCTGCGTTTACAAAAGCAGCGCCAGTCGTAGCCAAAGCTAGACCACCATGTAGTGGTATCTCTAAGAAATAGAATATCCCGATAAAAATAACACTAAAAATCATATTGGCGATGACAGAAATGATGCCGATTTTGACAGGAGTTCTGGTGTCTTGACGCGCAAAGAATGCAGGGGCAAATATCTTGATGAGCATAAATCCTAAGATACCACCTGCCATACTACGTAGGGCCAAAGAACTCATTTGGGCATCACGTAAGGTAAACTCACCGCGTAAAAACAGCGCTTGCATCAATACATCTGCCAGTACAAATAGGGCAGCCGAGGCAGGCACACCGACCAAGATAATAAGGCGTGCCGCCCAGTCGATGGTCTTTTTGAAACTGACGTCGTCTTTTTGAGCTTCGCTTTTGGATAGGCTTGGTAATATGACGGTACCAATCGCCACACCAATCAGACCCAATGGCAGCTCGCTCATACGTTCAGCTGCATAGAGCCAAGAGACGGAACCGCCAATCATTAACGAGGCGAAAATGGTGTTCAACAGTAAATTAATCTGAGTAACAGAAACACCAAAGATAGCAGGTAACATCAGTTTCAAAATTCGACGAACGCCTTCGTGCTGGAAGTCAATCTTTGGTGCGACAAGCAGCTTTTGTTGCCAGAGCTGCGGCAGTTGAATCAAAAACTGTAGCAAACCTGCGATAGCGACTGCATAGCCGAGTGCCATAATAGGTGTATCAAAAATTGGCGCAAAAATCAGCGCACCACCAATCATACACAGGTTCAATAACACGGGCGCAAAGGCGGGCGCGGCGAAACGACCGTAGCTTTGTAGAATACCACTGGCAAAAGCTGTCATAGAGATGAATAGCAAATACGGAAAGGTAAGACGCAATAACTCAGCAGTGATGGCAAATTTGTTGGGTTGATCGGCAAACCCAGGGGCAAACAACGTCACCACCCAAGGTGCGATTAAGATAACCACCACTGTCAGCATCGATAATACTAGCAATAATGCCCCCGAGGTTCGACTGACCAAAATCTGCACTTGTTGTAAGCTGTACTTTTCTTTGTATTCGGACAGTACTGGCACGAAAGCTTGGCTAAACGCACCTTCTGCAAACAGTCGTCGTAAGAAGTTTGGGATTTTGAAAGCGACCAAAAAGGCATCCATCAAGCCACCTGCACCAAAAACCCCTAGCAATACAACATCACGTACCAAACCTAAAATACGCGATAACATGGTCATACTGCTGACCACCATGGTTGAACGAAATAACCGACTTTTTGCCATGAGAACCTATCTTGCTAAGTTGTATATTGAGTTATGTGCTGATGTGATATGGATAAAAAACTGACGAATTATATCACTTTCACCATTGAGATAAATGGATTGAGTGTGGAAATCACTTATGTGACGGTACACCGTTTTTCGTTGCATCAGCAACTAACTGGCGTAATCTTGCCCATTCAAAATACTCACCAGGGTCAGTTTTACGCCCAGGCGCGATATCGCTATGGCCTGTTAAGTGGCGACGTGTTTTGGGATAGGCCTTATAAATGGCGGCAATTACTTCGGCTAGCTGCTCATATTGAGCAGAGGTGAAGGACACAAAATCCGACCCTTCAAGCTCGATGCCAATGCTATAATCATTACATTCAGGTCGACCCAAGTAGCTAGATCGCCCAGCATGCCATGCCCGTTCGTTGAAATTGACAAACTGAGTGATAGCACCATCACGTTCGATAAATAAATGCGCTGATACTTCTGCGCCTTTGATTGTTTGAAAATAAGGATGAGCATCCCAGTCCAATTGATTGGTAAATAATGCTTTCACATAATGTCTGCCACTAGTGTCGCAGGCACCAAATTCATTCGGTGGTAGGCTGATATTGTGTACGATGATGGCGTCAATACTCAAACCTTTTGGCCTTACATTGTAATTAGGTGAGGCTAGCCAAGTAGCTGTTGATAGTAGTCCATCTTTGATGATCATTGGCGACGTAGATGTTGAGTTTGGTGATAATACGGGCATAATGCTCTCTTTTTATACTAGTATTGATAATGGTGTGATAGACAATCTATCTAAATAGTTAAATGATAGTGGGCGATGTGTTTGATTTTTTGACCCAGCAACTTTAATAACGCTGATAGCGTATGAATAATAACGTGCGAGATTCTACTTCATGTCTACAAAACTGACGTCCATACCTATCGATTGTACGCTAATGACCATTGGCCTGCGAGCACGTCTACCATTGGCTATAGCAGGGTTGTTGCTCTCGGCTCAAACACAGGCATTTTTACCAACGCCGCTGTCTGTCCTTGAATCAGATGTATTGTCACCTGACGCATCTAGCATAGCACCTACTAGCACAGCACCTACTTATTCTAATTCAGATGCATTATCTGAGTCGGGTAGCATCAGTAGTGCTGAACCTAATATTCAAAATAGTACTTTATCTGAATCAAGCTTAGCGATAGAGCAGCTACTATCAACATGGCGGCAACAAGTAAAAGCAGACAAGTTGGCACAGCATACAACATGGCGACGTTTATTATATTTTTACGATGATAAAAACAGTGTATTGGGTAAAAAGAAAACCGAGAGTTTGGTTGATGATCCGAGCTTTTTTTTAAGTGAAAATGGTCAACGAGATTCAGGTGCAGAGTTGGATGCAATGCTCGCGGCACTTGCACAAGAGTTGGTGTCATCATCGGCGACTGATAATGACCAAGCAAAAACTGATACCAATAACAATTCTGTCTTATGCCGTTTTCCAGCGCGAGTGGCATGGTTGACAGAGGTGCTAGCGATCGATGCTGCAAGTCTATCTGCTGAGTGTCCAGAGCTGGATGAATGGATGCAGACCATTGCACCTGAGCAGCTATCTATCATGTTTGCGCAGGAGTATTTGGACAATCCGCTCTCTGCATTTGCTCATACGCTGTTACGCATTGACTCAAAAGCGAGCATCACCGACCCAAATCAAATCGATAAGGCTTATGCGCTGAACTACACGGTAGACGGTGATCCAAACGACAGTTTCCCGATCTATGCTACTAAGTCAATGATTGGTAGCTACAACAGCGCTATCGAAATTGACCCTTATCCAGAGATGCTAGCGAAATACCTGCAAGACGATGAACGGGATACGTGGACATATCAGTTGGGTCTGACGCCGAAGGAAGTTCAGCAGATTATGCGCCACGTTTGGGAAACCAAAGCATTGAAGATGCCGTATTACTTTACCACGGACAATTGTGCTTCTGAGATTCTACGTCTTATTGATGTGGTCCGTCCGCAGCAAAACCTACTGAGTCAATTGTCTTACGCAGTCGTGCCTTCTGATGTGATTCAACTATTAAATGATGAGCAGTTGCTGGCAAGTACGATTTATACGCCTGCTGATAATACCTTACGTCAATCTCAGCTCAATGAGAAAAAACAACAGCGCGCGCAGTTGGGCTATCATAATAGCGCTAAACAAACCGTGAATGAGATCAAGTCTGCGCAGCTCAATCCTGTATCGAGCATGTCAGCTGATGAGCAAACACTACTCAAGCGTCAAATCGACGTATCGGATAATAATCCGATAGACAGGCATCCGCTACAACTGGGCACGATAGGTATAGGGCAGCGTGGTGACAATGACTATATGGATATTGGGTTTCGAGCGGGATTTCATGATACGCTTGACCACGCTTCAGGGTATCCACAGTTTTTTAATTTAGAAGGGCTGGCTGCGACATTACGATTGTATGACACAGATGATAATAAGCCCAACCAGCCAGACAGTGTGGTATTGCAAAACGTCACTTTGATTCGTGGCCGCTCTTTTAACTCTGTTAATGCTGCCAAAAAAGGCAATACTTGGGGCGCCAGTATCGAGGCGACGCGAGTAAATGATGGATCGCAAGAGGCAGGTACGGATCATTTGGTCGGTAGCGTGGGTTACGAGAAAGGCTGGTCATGGGCATTTGGTACACCAGCTGCAGGTACTGGTGAGATGCCGCCGCAACTGTGCTATACGTTTTTGGCAGGTACGGGGCAAGTAGGACGCGGTGTCAATAAAGGCTTTCGTCTAGGCGCAGGTATCAATGCAGGCTGCCGTTACCAGATTAACAATCAGTTACGCGCACAAGCTGAATTGCAGTTGCCATATTGGTATCATGGCAGCAGCGATGAATCCAACGTCCGTGGTCATTATTGGCAACCAATCTCAAGCCTAGGTCTGCAATACGACATTGATAAAAAACAGGCACTGCGTATCAATGCCAATTACGAATGGCAAGATCGTATCGATGCCAATGATGATATACAGCTATCGTACAGACGGTATTTTTAGGCACTGATTTAGATATTGGTTTAGACACTGATTTAGGCATTAATTTAAACAAAATGGCTTCTAAGTGCTGTAATCGTTGCATAAAGGAAGTTGTATAAAGGAAAACATGCTTTATGAGTACGCAAAATTTACTAATTATCGGACAAGGTAATATCGGCCTGCCAGTGACCAACAAACTTGCCCAAGATGACTATTGTGTGACTGGCCTTGCTCGTAGTGAGCGCCACCATTATGATTTGGTAGATAGCGCCGATTTTTTGCAGGCTGACGCGTTGACTTTGACGACTGAGCAGCTACAAGCATTTACTCATATTGCGATTATCGTTACCCCTGACGAGTACTCGACCAGCGGTTATCACGACAGTTATCTAGCGATTAGCCAGCATTTGGCAGCGCTTGCTCCACAGCTCACTAAAATTGAACGTGTGGTATTCATTTCTTCTACTGGTGTCTATGGTCAGGACAATGGTGAGTGGATTGATGAGCATACTGTACCTGTTACGCCTGCGCGTGAAGCCTCGAAGGTTATATTGCAAGCAGAACAAGCACTGCAACAGAGCTTAGGTGATAAAGCGGTGGTTATCCGTCCTAGTGGTATCTACGGGCGCGAGCGCTTAATGCGACTACGTAAGGCTCGTGAGCAAAATAAAGAACCAGTGCCAGCTGAGCATTGGAGCAACCGCATCATGGATCGCGACTTGGTCAATGTCATCACTAAAGTGTTGACGATAAAAGCACCAAAGCCTGTCTATCTAGCGACAGACTATCGACCTGTTACTACGTTTGAGCTAGGGGCTTGGCTTAGTGAGCAGGTTGGCGAGACACCTCCTACTATCGATAATACAAAAACCTCAGTGACAGGAAAACGCTTGCACAGCAACATTCCGTTAGCTTGGCTTGATTATGCTGATTGGCAAACAGGCTACCGAGATATTTTAAATCATCAAAAGTAAGCCTTTAGAGTTAAGCCCTAAAGAGTAAAATAGCCCTTGGTATAATCGTTCTTATTTATTTTCTAGTCTATGGAGATTTCATGTCCCAGCCTTCTACTTCTGATGATCGTTTGTCTCATGCTAATCTGGCAACAGAAGGCGGGCAGCTGGCAGAAGGTCATGTGCAAAAAAAGGCTGAGCAATCGTCTATATTAGCTGATTCACAGCAACCTGCGATCGTACATCCTAACTTTGATCCCAAACAATCTCCTCTTGATCCTGCCAGACCATTAAGTGATATACCTGAGCCCGCTCGTCGCCTAAATGGTCAACTGCGCAGGCTCTATGGTAATTCGACTCGGTTCTATCAGCCCAATGCAGACAGTTTGTCAAAATGGTCGCTGATTGCTTCAGAAGCGCTGGCTGAGCATTTATCATTGCTGAATGCGGCACAGCTTATCGAATTGCCGGATAGCTTTTATCAGAATCATAGTGAGCAGCCGTTAATATCGACATTATCAGATATGACGTTGTTAGATATGTCGGATATTCAACAGGCGATTCGCGCTTCTCCAAAACTGAACCGTTATGGGTTTTTGCCGACTGATAGTTCTACAGGGATTGAGTCAGGTAACAATTCAGACAATGGCTCAAATAATGACAGCAAGGCTCAGAATCCTGCATTATCCATGCGCGCATTGACCAAACGCTATAATCCTGATGAGCTACTCAACAGTCTGTATGCCGACGATTGGCAAGTGATACTACAACCGCAGCAGTTTGAAACAGGCGAGGGCAGTTTGGCCACGGATATTATGGCATGTAGCGTGGCTGTCCATGCACTAAAGCAATGTAGTACCCGTAAGAGTATCAATCATAGTTATAGCGCCGCAGAAATCTGCCAGCATGTGCGTAGCTATTTGCTCAGTCAGATCGTTTGTGAGCCGTCACAGCGCCATGCATATCGTCAGATTCGACTGTTTGCTGGCCATATTATTGTTGCCGCTTATCATTTGGGTTGGGAGATACAAGTCCGAGCAGATGGACAGAGCTATTTTAATATCTCGTCGCGTAGTGGTTTGTTGACTCGCTATGCCAATATGCAGGATTATGAGATCAATGGTTGGTCAAGCTGATCAATAATGCGTACAATAATGCAAATTTTTTGCCCCCTCTTTTTGCTGATAGGAATGTCATAATGTCTCATGTAACACGCCCTCAAGACCCTACATTTTCATCTCATCAATTTATTCAACTGGCTCTAGACAACCAAGTGCTCAAGTTCGGTGAGTTTGTCCTAAAGTCTGGTCGTATCAGTCCGTACTTTTTTAATGCAGGCTTGCTTGCGACTGGTGAGATGTTGTCGTTACTAGCACGTGGTTATGCAGATGCCTTAGCTGAACAAATGGGTGCAAATAATGGCGATAATGAGCAAGAGCTAGTCATCTTTGGTGCGGCTTATAAAGGTATTCCTTTTGTCGCAGCGACAGCGCAAGCGTTATGGTTACACCATGGCATCAATGCTAAATGGGGCTACAACCGTAAAGAAGCCAAAACTCACGGCGAAGGCGGTAATTTGGTAGGTGCTGACGTAACTGGCAAGGCCGTTTGGGTACTTGACGACGTCATCACAGCGGGTACAGCCATGCGCGAAGTGGTCGAGATTTTAGAGCAAGCAGGCGCAAGCGTTGCTGGTATTATCGTTGCACTCGATCGTAAAGAAAAAGGTCAAGCCGAGCATTCTGCTATCCAAGAGCTTGCCGCGACACTAGAAGTGCCTGTGCGTGCATTGGTCGATATCGATGATTTGATCAGCTATCTGGCCGATGACCATGGTGCACAAAACAGCCAGCATAAAGACGCGACCCAGTTAGCCAAAATGCAACACTACCGTGAGCAGTACGGCGTATAGTTGGGCACTGAGTTCGTTTCATATCAACAATATAACGTAAGTGAGTCTTATTATGAGCCAACAAAAACAAGAAAAATCGCTAAAAATACTCGTTATTATGGATCCTATCGAGCGTGTCAATTATAAAAAAGACACCAGTCTCGCTATGATGTGGGCCGCTCAAGACCGTGGCCATCAGCTTGGTTATTGTCAGATTCATGACTTGTGGTTGGACCGTGGTCAGTTGATGGTCGATACGCAGCCACTGACAGTAAAGCGTGATCCTGCAGATTTCTATACATTGGGTGATAAAAGCACAGGGCCAGTCGGCGACTATGACGTGATTTTGATGCGCAAAGATCCACCGTTTGATATGCGCTTTATCTATGCCACTTATATGCTTGACCATGCCAAAGCAGCAGGCGTGCTCGTAGTCAATGACCCACAGGCGATTCGCGACTGCAATGAAAAGTTATTTGCGACGTGGTTTAGCGATTATATGAGCCCAACGATTGTGACTAGCAAACAAGCACACATTCGTAAATTCATCGCTGAACAACAGGACGTCATCGTCAAGCCACTAGATGGTATGGGCGGCACGGGCATCTTCCGTTTGACTGCTGATAGCCCAAACATCGGAGTGACGTTAGAGATACTGACTGAGCTTGAGACTTTGCCCATCATGGCGCAGCGTTATTTGCCAGAAATCAAAGAGGGCGATAAGCGCGTATTAATCGTCGATGGAGTCGTGGTAGATTATAGTTTGGCTCGTATTCCAACCAAAGGCGAGACCCGTGGTAATCTAGCAGCTGGTGGTAGTGGCGTTGCTATGCCATTGACTGATATCGAACGCCAAGTAGCAGAAGTTGTAGCGCCAATTGTCAAAGAAAAAGGCCTAATGTTCGTTGGTCTAGACTTGATCGGTGGGCGTATCACTGAAATTAACGTTACTAGCCCAACATGCGTACGTGAGATTGATGACCAATGCGGTACAGATATCGCAACCGACTTTATCATGGCGATTGAGAATAAATTTACTGCGTAGTTTTAGCTATGTTGAGGAATGTTTCGAGTTCAGGAGTATTTTGACTACGTAAAACCCATATTTTGAGGTATTGTTAGTCATTGATTTTCCTTACCGTTTATTAGCATTACACGACGCCAAGCTATGACCGATCATGGCTTGGATTTTTGTTATTTTTGCTGCATAAAGTACTGTATATAAGACAATGATTTCCTCTATACTATGCGGGCTTTGGCTAGGTCATTATTTTTCATAATTGTCAGCGCAGCAGTGAGATAAACCCTTCATATAAATAAAGTAAAGATAGGCAGGCGTTCATGAAAACACCGCATATATTGATGATGGCAGCTGGTACGGGCGGGCATGTTTTTCCAGCGCTTGCAGTGAGCGACGAGCTGACCCAGCGCGGTGCGGTAATTCATTGGTTAGGTACGCCAAACGGTATGGAAAATGGTTTGGTTGAGCCCACAGGTTATCCTTTTCATGCTATTAATATGCAAGGGCTTCGTGGCAAAGGCGTTGGTCGACTATTAAAGTTACCAATGACTCTGCTATCCGCGACGATGGCAGCCGTAAAAGTGATACGTAGTAATCAGATTGATGTGGTCGTTGGGTTCGGTGGTTATGTCACTGCACCTGGCGGTATCGCTGCGCGTATGACTAATACGCCATTGATTATCCATGAGCAAAATGCCATTGCTGGCATGAGCAATCGCTACCTATCTAAGCTGTCGACCAAGACATTACAAGCGTTTGAGAACACCTTTGCCAATAGTCAGCAAGATGCCAAGCTTGAAACAGTGGGCAATCCTGTGCGTAATGCCATTACTGGTGTCGCAGAGCCAACGGTACGCTACGATGTAAATGACAGTTCACCGCTTAAACTGTTGGTAGTCGGCGGTTCACTTGGCGCTCAGGTATTAAATGATACGGTACCAAAAGCGTTAGGATTACTAGATCAGCCATTTGAAGTCCTGCATCAGTGTGGACGCAACAATGAAGCAGCCACGCAAGCGGCTTATAGTGAGCAAAATCTAAACAACCATCAGTTTACTGTACAGCCTTTTATTGATGATATGGCTGCAGCTTATAACTGGGCAGATATCATCGTTTGCCGCGCAGGTGCATTGACCGTGACGGAAATTCAAAACGTCGGTATCGCCGCTATTTTTGTACCGCTACCGCATGCAGTGGATGACCATCAGACGGCTAATGCGCGCACGTTGACCTCACATGATGCTGCAATTCTACTGCCACAGTCAGAGCTAACTGCCAAAAGTCTAAGTGACGAGCTTGGCGTACTCAATCGAGAGAAGTGCTTAGCGATGGCAAAAAAAGGCCACGCATTGGCCAACCGTAGTGCGAGCAAGCAAGTTGCTGACATCATTTGGCAAGCACTATAGTCTGTCATCTATCCCCCTTATTTGAATTTACCAAGTTTTATTGACCTTTAATAAAGAGAGATCCTTATGCCTACCTCTGCGAAAGCTCTACCTAAGCGTTTGATTGAAATACCAGAAATGCGCCGCATTCAGCATTTGCATTTTATCGGTATTGGTGGCTCAGGCATGTGTGGTATCGCTGAGGTGATGAACAATCAAGGCTATCAGGTCAGTGGTTCCGACATCGCAGAAAGCTTGGTAACTAAGCGTTTACAGCAGATTGGCATTGAAATATCTATCGGCCATGACTCCAAAAACATTGCCAATGCTGATGTTATCGTTGTCTCATCAGCGATTGATCGTAGCAACCCTGAGGTAAAAGCAGCGCTTGAAGCTCGCCTGCCAGTAGTACGCCGCGCTGACATGCTTGGTGAGCTAATGCGCTATCGTCATGGTATCGCAGTTGCTGGCGCGCATGGCAAAACGACGACGACCAGTTTGCTAACCACCATGATGGCAGAAGGGCAGCTAGATCCTACCTATGTTATCGGCGGTAAGTTAAATGCGTCAGGCAAAAATGCGGCATTGGGTAGCAGCCGTTTCTTGGTAGCAGAGGCTGATGAGTCTGATGCATCGTTCTTGTCATTGCATCCGATGGCCGCGATTGTGACCAACATTGACCAAGATCACATGGAAACTTATGAGAACAGCTTTGATAAATTAAAAGCCGCTTATATCCAGTTTCTACAAAACATGCCGTTTTACGGTTTGGCAGTGGTCTGCGGTGACGATCCTGAGCTGTATGCGATGATTGATGATATCGGTCGTCCAGTATTAACCTTCGGTCTTGAACCGTTCAATGACGTACAAGCTGTAGACTTAGTGACAGAAGGAACCAAAACTCATTTTACAGTACTGCGCCGTGACCGTGAGCCATTACGCCTGACGTTGAACATTCCTGGTACACATAATGTATATAACGCTCTTGCTGCTATTACGATGGCGACCGATGAAGGCGTAGATGATGCAGCGATTGAGCGTGCCTTGCAGAAATTTGAAGGCGTGGGTCGTCGTTTTGAGCAGCACGCTTCTGTCGATATCGATGATGGCAATGTCTTATTGATTGATGATTATGGTCATCATCCAAAAGAAGTTGATGCGACCATCAAAGCTGCTCGCCAAAGCTTCCCTGATCGTCGTTTAGTGATGCTATTTCAGCCGCATCGTTATAGCCGTACCCGTGATTGCTATGATGATTTTGTAGAAGTGCTATCGAGCGTTGATGAGCTATTATTATTAGATGTTTATTCAGCAGGTGAGAGTCCGATTACGGGCGCTGATACTAAATCACTAGCGCGCAGTATTCGTTTGCGCGGTGAAGTTGAACCGACTATCATTGATAAAGACAATCTAGCCCCTGTTATGCAGCGTTTGTTAAAAGCCAACGATATGCTGATTACCCAAGGTGCTGGTAATGTTGGGCAGATTGCTATCGATTTGGCTGCCAATAACCTTTATATTAAGTAAGCTAAAATTTAGGGACAATCCTCATGACAACTGATAATAAAGACAATAATAGCACTCAAAATGCAGCTATCAATGATACATCTTTAGACACGACGACTCATGTAAAAGATGCCAGTCAGTTTGGCAAAGTAGCCGTTATTTATGGTGGCAGTAGCAATGAGCGTAGCGTGTCTTTGGACAGTGGTGCGGCAGTATTGCAAGCGCTCCAAAACCAAGGCGTTGATGCCACTCACTTTGATCCAAAACACCAAGACATCACTGAGCTACGCAAATATGACCGCGTGTTTAATGTGTTGCATGGTCGCGGCGGCGAAGATGGCCTGCTGCAAGGCGTATTACAGTGGTTTGATATACCGCAAACTGGTTCAGGGATTCTAGCGTCTGCACTAGGTATGGACAAAGTACGTACCAAGCAACTGTGGCAAGGTTGCGGCCTTTCAACTGCACCATTTTCATTATTGACGGCTGATACTGACTGGCAGCAAGTGGTTAACATGCTAGGTTTGCCACTTATTATTAAACCAGTTCATGAAGGTTCAAGTATTGGCATGACCAAGGTCAACCACCTTGACGAACTGCCTGCTGCTTATGCAACTGCAGTGGAATGTGGTGATGCGGTGATGGCTGAGCGCTGGATTACAGGTCGCGAATTTACGATTGTGATTATCGATGACGAAGCCTATCCAGTTATTCGCCTTGAGCCTGCTGACATTACTAACTTCTATGATTTTGAAGCTAAGTATAATCGTAACGATACCAGTTATTACATCCCCTGTGGATTGAGCGCTGCTGACGAAAAGCACTTGCAAGATTTAAGCCTTGCGGCATTTCGCGCAGTAGATGCAAAAGGCTGGGGACGTATCGATGCCATGCAAGACGAAGCAGGCAATTTTTGGTTGCTTGAAATCAATACCGTACCAGGTATGACCAGTCACAGTTTGGTTCCGATGGCAGCTAAAGCGCGCGGATTAGATTTTGATGTACTATGCTGGCATATTTTGGCACAAACGCTATAACTGTCAAATCAATTAAATTGAGCAGATAGTGATGACTCTTTGTGTCACTAGAGCTGCTATACCACAGCTTCATGTAAACTTGTGTAAATTCGCTGCTACTAGTTGGTGTTTGGCTATTGTTTAACCATAAAATACGTTAATATTGTAAGAATAGGTCTATTTCGGTGATATTTATGTTGTTTTGTGAATACAACTGATAACTTATTCATAATTTAAGAAAAATGTTACGTTTAAATCAACGTAATCGCTGCATATAAGCTATATTTTTAACAAAATTTGATAACATATCGACTTAATAAGCTTCTGCCAAAAATACGCAGATTTATATCAATAAATAGCATGATCAGTTTTATGCAAATATAGGGACAAAGGTCGTTATGGCTCAAACTGTCAACGAGGTAACTGACTTGATGAGTGATAAAGCCGGTCGCCCAAAATCTAAGATCCAAATACCGGCAACGGTAAAGTATCTATTTATGGTACTGGTCTTAGGTTTGCTAGTGCTAATATTAATGATGGGCGGCAAAGCGCTGCGTGATGCACCGCCAGCAAATATTTATGTCAGTAATCAAGGTTTGTCTGCTGCTCAGTATGGCTCATTGCAAGACGTGATGGAACAACAACAAGTAAGTAGCTTCTTTACTTCTGATTTGCAAGCATTGCGAGACATTACGATGGGTTTAGCTTGGGTAGACCAAGTGAGTATCTCTCGTGATTGGCAACGTGGCATCGTCGTCAACGCATTACCCAAACAAGCAGTTGCTAATTTTGGTACAGAACGTTTGGTCGATGCAAAAGGGGCTGTATTTGTTCCTGCTGATAGTAGAGATTTAACACAAGAGCGTTTTGCCACCCTACAAGGCGAGATGTCTCAAGCGTCAGTTATCATGCAACAAATGCAGCAGGTCAATGATTGGTATGCACCGCTTGGTATGCAGGTCGAAGATATCATTCTGTCACCGAGAATGACTTGGTTAATCCGCTTTGACAATGGGCTACGTGTGATTGTCGACAATGAAAATACGGCGCAAAAACTACTGAATTTAAGCCAACTGCTTGGCAATCAGTTACGTACGCGTCGAGATGAAATGCAGTCTGTAGATTTACGATACAAAAATGGCTTTACCATTGCTTGGAACGTGACACAGAGTGCTGAAGCAGAATAGCCTAAGTAAGCATTACATCTATACATAACCGATATGAGCTAATATGGTTTATTTAGTTTGAAGAAAATATGTACAACATCATAGCGTATTAGTAACGCTTTTTTTAATGATTCAATAGAAGAGCATTACTTGCTCTTCTATTTAGCGATAATTTGTCTGGTACCATGAAAAATAATGAAAATCTGGTTGTTGTCCATCTAAGTGCCACGGCAGTATATGTCGTCATAGGCAATGTTGTCTCTGCAAAAGACATTCGTATTTTGGGCGTAGGACAAGTTAAAAACAGCGATTTTTATCAAGGTCAAATAAAGCATCGTGAACGTCTGCAAGGTGCTATTAAGCAAGCCATTCAAGAAGCAGAAGACACCGCTAACTGCCGTGTGCACAGTGTTTGGTTAACGCTTGCGACCCCTGAGCTATCCAGCAAAAACAGTGCTGGAGAGGTCAAAGTAGAAGATGAAGTCGTACGTGCCAAAGATATGGTACAAGCATTGGCCAATGCAAAATCGCGTGATTTATCATCTGATTATTATTTGATGCATTGCTGTCAGCAAGGTATCTATGTCGATGAGCAAGATTTTATGGTGGATGATGTCATCGAGATGATGGCACACAATATCACCGTAATGTACCACATGATGATGATGCCTGTTGCCAGCCGTCAGAATATCCAAAAGTTATTACAAAGTTGTGACGTCGGCATTGATCATATTGTTTTCGATGCAGTGACCAGCGCTGAGTATAGTTTGATGACTGAGGAGCGCCAGCAAGGCGTTTGCTTGGTTGATATCGGTGCCAGTACGACCAGCATTTGTGTTTATAAAGAGAATAAGCTGATTTTTACACACTGTATAGCAACAGGCAGTCATGAAGTGACAATGGATATTTCAGCTGATTTTGGTATTTCCATGATTGAAGCTGAAAAGCTGAAGAAGTCTCATGGTACAGCTGATGTTAATAGTGTCGATCCAAGCGCCTTCTTTTTATTCAAGCCTCAAGGATCGGGTGACGAAATCAATATTGGTATCTATAACCTAGCACGCATCATTGAAGCTCGTTACGTTCAGATATTTACTGAAGTAGCGCGTCAACTACACGAAGCAGGTTTGATAGGCTATATCGATAAAGGGATTGTGTTGACTGGCGGCGGTAGTACGATTAAAGGTATGATACCCTTTGCCAAAAAGCTACTAAAAATGCCTGTCGTACTAACAAACACCCATCCTGCTATCAGCGCTTATAATCATTTTGATAATGATGAGTCATTTAAGCTATTAAATAGTCAAGTGAATGACCGTGCTTATCAGACAGCTTTTGGCACATTGCTATATAGTCAAAGTGAGCAATTCCGCCGTAGCGAAAAAAGCGAACCTGAAGCGATTCAAAACAATCGAGTATCAGGCGTGTTTCGGAGTGCGGGTCAACGGTTTGCAAATGTTTTAAAGAAAATATTATAGATCTGTTTAACCTCATATCTAGAGCATTCATACATTATGGAATACCTCTAAGTTGGTTAAGCAAGAAAATAAAGTAACATTGCGAATAAATTAGTTTTAAAAATAAAGTATTAAGTAATAATGACATATTATTGTCTATACTGATCGATTTTAGCCATACCCTGTTTTATTTAAATACATTTATATATAGTATGTCGATAGCGCGCCACATGAGTGCGTTACTATGTATCGACTTACACGCTATCTGCAACTGGAGAATCTTTTTTATGTCAAAATACACCATGCCAGATGATAATCAGCTTCAAAACAATGGCCAAGCAAGCTTCACTGTATTCGGTGTTGGTGGCGGCGGCGGTAATGCAGTTGAACATATGGTACAGCAAGGCATCAGAGGTGTAACGTTCGTTTGTGCCAATACAGATAAACAAGCGCTAGATCGTCTTACTGCACCGCACAAACTGCAACTGGGTGCAAAAACGAACCGTGGTCTAGGGGCAGGCGCAAATCCAGAAGTGGGTCGTGAAGCAGCAGAGAGCGAAGAAGAAGCGATTCGCGCATTGCTTGAGCACTCAGATATGGTATTTATCACTGCTGGTATGGGCGGCGGTACTGGTACAGGCGCAGCGCCAGTTGTTGCTCGTATTGCAAAAGAAATGGAAGTATTAACAGTTGCTGTTGTGACCACGCCATTCAAGTTCGAAGGTGGTAAGCGTATCAAAGCTGCTAAAGCGGGTATTGAGCAGCTGACTAACTTTGTCGACTCAATTATCACGATTCCAAATGATAAATTAATGAGTGTATACGGCAACATCTCTATGCAAGATGCTTTCAAAAAAGCGGATGATGTATTGCTGCATGCTGTTCAAGGTATTGCGGAAACCATTGCTAGCGAAGGTATGATCAACATCGACTTTAACGATATCCGTACGGCAATGACTGCGAAAGGTCATGCGATGATGGGTATTGGTCGCGCCAGTGGTGATGATCGTGCGCGTCAAGCGACTGAAAAAGCCATCAGATCACCACTACTTGATGATTTGCGTTTAGAAAATGCAAAAGGCCTATTGGTTAACGTTATTTCTTCAGAATCATTGTCACTAGATGAGATGAGCAAAATCAGTGCAATAGTCGAAGAAATTACTGATATCGACGACGCTCACATTTTCTACGGTTCTGTGATTGATGAAAAAATGGGTGACGACTTACATGTAACCGTCATCGCAACTGGCTTAACGTTAGATGAAAACGCAGGTCAAGAGCCAGAAGTAGTAGAGCAGCCAGTACCTTCTGTTAATAGCACGCAACCTGTCGATCCTAATGTGCATACCAGCGCTTTAAACAGTCAGAAGCAGTCACAAGCTCAGCAGTATCAGGATAGCGTTGCACGTCCTAGTGCAAGTGCACCTCAAGAGCAGCCTAAGACTAAAACAAACAGTATCCAAGACTATTTAAAGCGTCAACAGAATAAATAGTACTTCTAATTTACTGTGAGTAAGAAAAAGCCAGCGTTTTAACGTTGGCTTTCTTGTATTTAAGGAAAGGTGAAGCATTTTCGATAAGGAAAATTATGACAATTTTCTATGTAATCTATATGTATATGATTATCGAAACGTATATGAGCTTCGTTGTTTTATAGCATTAGGTAGGTCACATAAAGTAAAAATCAGCAATAGAATATTGACGATAAGTGTTATCAATCAAGGAGATAAGAAAATTAGCGCTTTTTATATATAGCGAATAAGGGGTCGGTAATGGTACACTATGTCAATTGTAACAAAATATGTGAGAAGACAACCATGAACCAAAGAACCATAAAAACAGCAATAGCCGTTACGGGTACTGGTCTACATAGTGGTCAGCCTGTTGACTTGGAGTTTCATCCACAGCCGGTTGACACTGGTATTGTTTTCGAGCGCTCTGATATAGAAGGTAGTCAACCAATCCCAGCGAGTGCGTTTTTAGTACAAGACACGATGATGTCATCGAACTTAGTATTTGGCGGTACGCGAGTGGGCACGGTTGAGCATCTGCTTAGTGCCATCGCTGGTCTAGGAGTAGACAACCTGTTGATTCGTGTCTCTGCTTCAGAGATACCAATTATGGATGGTAGCGCTGCGCCTTTTGTTGCGCTCTTACTTGATGCAGGATTTTGTGAGCAAGAAGCGGCCAAGAAGTTTATTAAAATTATACGTCCAGTACGGGTAAAGCTAGAAGATAAATGGGCAGAGCTACGTCCTTATGAAGGGTATGAATTAAATTTCGAAATTGATTTTGATCATCCTGCATTTGATAAGAACTTTCAGCATGCACAGTTGCAGTTCTCTACACAGAACTTCATCGAACAATTAAGCACTGCGCGTACTTTTGGATTTTTACGTGATATAGAAGCACTACGTCAAAATAACTTAGCACTTGGCGGCAGTATGGAAAACGCCATCGTTATCGATGATGCCAACATACTTAATGCAGAAGGCTTACGTTTTAACGATGAGTTTGTCCGTCATAAAATTTTAGATGCTTTAGGAGATTTGCATCTGATTGGCTACCCAATTTTAGGTCGTTTTAACGCTTATAAGTCTGGTCATGCTCTAAATAATTTATTAGTACGTGAAATACTATCTGACGAAGATAACTTTAAAATTGTAACTTTTGATGACAATGTAACCTGTCCTATCGAGTATTTACCGCTTAATGATTTGGTTATTGAAGGATAAATACAGGAATATACAGGAAGTATCGAAACATTTACGCAATATTACATAGGAAGCCCATAATTACATTTATATAATATGCTATATTTTGAATATACTGTCTATATAAATATATGAATTTTCCGTTAAGGCACATAATACAAAAGCTGTAGATGGTTTTTAAATCCTTCGTTAGCTATATCCATAATCTGGATGTAATTAACGGAGGATTTTTTTTATCTGATACATTACAAAAATCCATCTTTATCAATGCCATCACCTGCTCTTATTTACATAACTTTACATTTAACGCTCAGTATTTTTAATGATTAATCAAACGCAAAAGAGCTTTTTTGAGATTTTCATCAGTGGTGACATGCTCTGCGGCCTGTGATATAGTCCGTTTTGTGTTCTGGCTAAGCGCCTGATTTTCATTGGCTTTACGAGAATTTGGCAAGTGCAGTGATGATGTTGACGATTGTTTAGATGAATAATTATCGGCAGAGCTTTTAGCCACAACGACGCGAATTTGCTTGAGTTGTTTAAATGTAATTGACTGCTCTGTTAGTATTTGCAAATACGAGCTATGTAAATAGCGAATATGATTTGCTGCTGTCATTGAGCTAACACTTAATATCAACTGCTCAGGTGATAAGCCTACAACCCAACAGGTATTGAGTATTTCTTCAGGTAGACAGTCTATCAATAGCTCTTTTATCTCGTTGGTTGCTTCTATATATAGTCGCATGTTGTTAGCAAGGGTTTGAGGTAGCGCGCTACCAGCAAATGCTTGATGATCTATAAGCTGGGCAAGCCGATTAGGCTGTTTTTTTGACATCGTAAGTACTCATCTAATAGGTGACAAACTCGATACTCATAACAGACATGCTAAAAGCAATATATAGCAGATGGCTTATAAGATAGTTGACTAGGTGGGAAGTACTACTGGCACTAGTCACTATTTGAAAAGAATGAACCGTTGTAATAGGGATTTTATCACGTCTATTTGATGATTATATCCTCTAAATTAATTGATGCTTCGTTACGGATGACGAGCAGACTTGTATTAACAATAGGTAGTAAATTTATGAAACAAGCTTTATTGATTTTGTCAGTATTGGGAATGGGTATCGCACAGACGAGTGGTGCTGCCGAAACAACCTTTCAACCAAATAATACCTTGAGTCATACCATCACAAATATTTCTACTTCTGCGAACTATGGTTCTAGTCGCAACATCTATAGCACTAACAGTGGTGCACATGTATATAGCAATGATGAGATCAGTCAAGCAATTGACAATCTAAGTGCTCATGCTAAGCAAAAAGAATATCAGCTCGCTTCACTGACCAGTCGTTTATCTTACGAGCAGCGTCAGCAGCAAGCAAGCCGCGTACCTGACCGTAACTCTGCTCCTGCTATTGCAGCAGCAAATGCCTCTCGCGTCGCTCTATCTAGAAGCTCTGGCTACTGTGCTCGCTATGTGCGTAAAGCATTACAATCAGCAGGTTACGAATTTACGCCTAACCCTTCAGCCTATCAGTACGCCTCTCGTGGCACGCTAGCCCAAGCCGGCTTTACCAAAATCAGTAACGACATGGCACCACAAGTTGGTGATGTTGTTGTCTATAACCGCACGTCAAGCCGTCCACATGGTCATATTCAGATTTTTGATGGCAATGACTGGGTATCTGACTTCCGTCAAAATAGCATTAGCCCTTATAGCGGTACATACAGCTATACGACATGGCGTGATTCGCAGTATGTTGATGATGCATCAGATCGTGGTATCTACCTTGCGATGGCTGACAAATAAAGATCGGTTAAATGAAGTAAGCATCAGTTAAATAAGACTAAAGTTTTCTCCAAACTCAGTAATGCTCTTTATGACATTGCTGGGTTTTTTTTGTTTTAAACTGTGCTACCTAGTTTGAGTGATAGCTAAGACTGATATCACTAATATTCTTACACTTAATATTTGTCTAATAAACAGATAAAGCCTCTACAACCGAATCAAAGCTCAAAATTTGGCCAATAGTCACGATTGTGAAAATCAGGCGGGGAGGTATGGCCTGGGGCAAAGTATAAGTCAGTCTCGCCAAACCATAAGATGACACAAGGATGTATTTGTTCAATCCTCATGTTTGCAATAGTGTATTGTTGATTCTGTAATTGAGTTATAGGAAGGCTAAAGCTACGCTCATAATGAGCAGGTGTCTGTACTACCATTGGAGTTTTAGATAAATGGCTCTCCCCTGATGTATCTGCTAGCTCTTTACAGTTACGCCAACCAACAGATGTGCGTGTGGTTCCATCGGTCTCATACAACGGTACTGGCGGTAGTATCGAAGGATTGCGATAGCTCTCAAACTGATAAACAGCGTAACGACCATCAGGGCTAGTATTGATCTCTATATAAGCGGTTGCTTGCTGAAGTGGTATCTTGTGAGGTTCGGTCTGGTCAGATGCTACGACATCTTCACCATCAGTCTTACAGCGCACAATCTTGCTGCCAGCAATAAAACATTCAAGGCAGGTTTCTTCCCATAGGTAATCAGTGAAATTTACTTGAGTTTGTTGCCATGTTGGCCAATTGAATTGATTGGCTAGAATTTGGCTAGGCAGAGTCACTTGATAGGTCAGCACTAGTTGCAAAGCTGGTTGCTGGATGATCTCTGCACTTACTTTGATAGAGATATTCTCAAGCTCTTCTATAGACACGCCTAATTCCTGAGCATCTTTCGCTATCGTCTCGGTGGCTAGACGGAGGTTAAAAGCTTGTTTCATTATAAGTACATCTCGACGGTAATAATAAAGAGGTGATAGTGACAAGAGAAATTATACTGATTCAGGGAACTAATACTATATGTTAAGTATAACCGAGACTATCGGAGAACATAAAAGCCGCGAGCAAGATGCGTCGCGGCCTTTGTATTTCATTATCGTTTGGCTATGATATAAGTGAACATAAAACCCAGTCACTTAATGCCAGTCTATCATGACATATTACTGCGCGTGACGTGCTAGGTTAGACAGTTTTGGGTTGGCATTTGGGTTTTTGCGTAGTAATAATGCCATACGACCAATAGAATGAACCAAAGATGCATTAGCCGCTTTAGCAAGTTCAGCGCCAACGATGTCACGCTCTTCTTTCGTGCCAGCAGGCAATTTCACTTTGATAAGCTCATGATCTGTTAGCGCGCGATCGATTTCTTCAGTGATGGTTGGAGTAATACCCTTGTTGCCGATCATAACGATAGGCTTTAGCTCGTGACCGATGCCTTTTAGACGTTTGATGGTAGCGTTATCGAGTTGCATAGAATTCCTAAGTGTTGGTAAAAATAAAAATGGTACTGTCAAAAACAGTTATTGATCATTATAGATAATCTGTGACCATCTTGCATGAGATCAGCAGGATTTTGCACGATTTTACGTGACGAAAATGTTAAACTGAATGTTTGGTACATTATAAACGCTACTGCCTTATAAAACAGTTATTTAACCAATAGAATTTGGTCAGTTTGCAACCAACCATGAATAAAAAATCTGATTAACACCGTATTTAGAATAATCCGCAACGGATTAATATCAGTTTGTAAGTGATAGAGCAATTAAAGCAGCTAGATTTAGTAAAGCAATAGGAGCAGGTATTTTGGCCACGCGTATCGAAAACAAAAAACTATCAAAGAGCAGCAGTGCTTGGATGAAAGAGCATATTGACGATCATTATGTGCAAAAAGCTCAAAAAGATGGCTACCGTGCCCGTGCCGCTTATAAATTATTAGAGATTAATGAAAAAACCAACCTAATCAAAAAAGGCATGACAGTCGTGGACTTGGGCAGTGCGCCTGGTAGCTGGTCACAAGTCGCTGGTCGATTGGTAGGTGACGATGGTATCTTGATTGCCTCTGATATTTTGGCCATGGATACCTTGCCTGATGTGACTTTCATTCAAGGTGATTTTCGTGAAGCTGAAGTGTTTGATGCCATTATGGCAGAAGTGGGTGATAGACAAGTCGACGTGGTATTGTCTGACATGGCACCCAATACTGCGGGAAATAGCGCTATCGATCAGCCACGTATGATGTACTTATGTGAGCTGGCTGTAGACTTCGCGCTCGCAACCTTACCAGAAGGTGGCGCACTTATTATGAAAGTGTTTCAAGGTGAGGGTACACAAGAATTACGCAAGCAGATGCAGCAGGATTTTAGTAAGATTCGTAGTATAAAGCCAGGTGCGTCACGACCACGCTCAAAAGAGATGTTTTGGATAGCGATTAAATAGTTTTAACATCAATAGGTTGCTCCTCTTGTAAGCGTGAGGGTAAACCACCATAAAGTGTTATTATCGCGATATAAAAGCTGCGTCAACTGTTAAATGAATAATCGTAAAACCTGCTTGAATTATGCGGGTTAGCACCACATATCATGGTATATTACCTTTGTTTTTAGCATACGTTTTAGGCAAAGTCGTCTGATAATAAGCGTTTTACAAGCTCAGTGATCGTATATCTATGTTTATCTCATAATGATTATTTATAAAAACAATTTTTAGGCTACCTATAAATCATATAAGTTTAATTTAGCAGTTTTTTATTATCGGGATATTCGTTAAAAATGAGCAATACGTTTATAGACGTCACGTGTTTAATAAACACACCAATAAGTAAGGGATGGGAATAACTAGTGAGCGACATGGTAAAAAATACCTTATTGTGGCTGGTGGTAATCGGCGTTTTGGTGCTGGTGTTTAGCGGCTTTGATCAATCTTCTGAGCCGGATAACCTTAACTACTCTGAGTTTGTGACCGCAGTGTCAGAAAACCAAGTAGCCAGTGTCGAGATCGACGGCGAACAGATCACCGGCGAAAAGAAAAATGGCTCATCTTTTGAGACCATTAGACCAGCTGTGTCAGATGACCAGCTCATGCCAATGCTACGTGAGAACCAAGTCGAAGTTCAAGGAACTGCACCAAAGCGCCAAAGCGTACTAATGCAACTACTGATAGCCAGCTTCCCAATTCTATTGATTATTGGTCTGTTCTTATTCTTTATGCGTAACATGCAGGGCGGCGCTGGCGGTAAAGGCGGCGGCCCAATGAGCTTTGGTAAATCAAAAGCGAAGATGCTGACCGAAGATCAAATCAACGTTAACTTCGAAGATGTGGCTGGTTGTGAAGAAGCCAAAGAAGAAGTCGTTGAAGTGGTTGAGTTCTTACGTGATCCAGATAAATTTACCAAACTGGGTGCAACGATTCCTCGTGGTATCTTGATGGTAGGTCCTCCAGGTACGGGTAAAACCTTGCTAGCGAGAGCCATTGCTGGTGAAGCTAAAGTGCCGTTCTTCTCAATTTCAGGTTCTGATTTTGTTGAGATGTTTGTCGGTGTTGGTGCATCACGTGTCCGCGATATGTTTGAACAGGCGAAGAAAAGCGCTCCTTGTATCATCTTTATTGATGAGATTGATGCAGTCGGTCGTCATCGTGGTTCCGGTATGGGTGGTGGTAACGACGAGCGTGAGCAAACATTGAACCAACTATTGGTTGAGATGGATGGTTTTGAAGGTAATGAAGGCGTCATCGTTATTGCCGCAACTAACCGTGCTGACGTGCTTGATAAAGCATTACTGCGTCCAGGTCGTTTTGACCGTCAGGTACAAGTAGGCTTGCCAGATATCAAAGGTCGTGAACAAATTCTAAAAGTCCATTTGAAGAAATTGCCGAACACAATTAGTGTAGATGCCAGTTCTCTTGCTCGTGGTACGCCTGGATTTAGTGGTGCACAGCTTGCCAACCTTGTAAACGAAGCTGCATTGTTTGCCGCGCGTCGCAACAAGACCAGCGTCGATATGAATGACTTCGAAGATGCGAAGGACAAGCTATATATGGGTCCTGAACGCAAATCAATGGTAATCCGTGAAGAAGAGCGCCGTGCAACTGCATATCATGAAGCGGGTCATGCGCTAGTAGCTGAGTTATTGCCAGGTACAGATCCGGTGCATAAGGTCACTATTATGCCGCGTGGCTTTGCCCTTGGTGTCACTTGGCAGTTGCCTGAGCATGATCAGACCAGTATGTACAAGTCGAAAATGCTGAGCGACATTGCTATTTTGTTTGGTGGTCGTATCGCCGAAGAAGTGTTCATCAATCAAATGTCGACGGGTGCTTCGAACGACTTTGAACGTGCTACCAAAATGGCACGTGCTATGGTCACAAAGTACGGTATGTCTGATGCACTCGGTATTATGGTATACGAAGATGACGATAACTCACAAGGGTATTTCGGTGGTGGTGGACGTACTATCTCTGAAGCTACTCAGCAGAAGGTCGATGAAGAAGTGCGTCGTATGCTAGAAGAGCAGTATGATATCGCTCGTGAATTGATTGAAGCCAACCAAGACAAAATGCATGCGATGGTTGATGCGCTTATGAACTGGGAAACTATTGATCGTGACCAACTGCAAGATATTCTAGCAGGTGAAGAACCGCGACCACCAAGAGTTTACCAGCATAACGAAGTAAACTTGTCGAAAAACGATGTCAAAACAACGGGTGCTACACCGCCACCATTACCGGCGATGTAAATGCTAGCGTACTCATGTTTTATAAAAAGCCCTTTATGATAGAGGGCTTTTTTATTGTCATCATTTTATGAAGGATTTAGAACCCCATAAGATTTACTGGTATCATAAGCATAGATAATAAATAGGGCGTGTTGAACATTCACGAATAAGCACTGCTAATCGCTAAAACTGTTCCAGACAAGGTATAAAGTGACGGTAATGCTCCAGCCTTAACTAGGTTTGCAACGTACTGCTTGTATGGATCTGGGGGCAGTTTTAGGCTCAGCTCTAATATCAACAGAAGAAAACAGGACTCTTTTCTGCCATTTCATTGTTAAAAATACACACTTAGAATGACTAAACTTACTATTTCTAACGTCGAACTGACTAAAAAATAGTCTCTGTCAGTGCCATGGTCGAATGTTCAACACGCCCTAAAGCTGCATTATAAATTTTATTTGCGATGGATTATTCATGTCATTATTTCAACCTTTACCCAACTACCAAGTATCTAGCCGTGATAAAACCTTAGATTTGTCGCAGCCGCATGTCATGGGTATCTTGAATGTGACGCCAGATTCATTTTCGGACGGCGGGCAGTTTAACGCAGTAGATAAAGCCGTTGCGCACTGTCAGCAGATGATAAATGAAGGTGCCACTATTATCGATATTGGTGGTGAATCTACTCGTCCAAATGCGCAAACTGTGGCGACTGATGATGAGATACAACGAGTTGTGCCAGTGGTCCGAGCTATTCGTCAGCATTGTGGTGATGCTATTTGGTTATCGATTGATACTAGCAGCCCTGAAGTCATGCAGGCAGCATTTAATGAAGGTGCTGACATTTGGAACGATGTACGAGCACTGAAACGTACTGGTGCGGCAGAGCTGGCTGCTAAACTTAATATACCTGTTATGCTAATGCATATGCGCGGTGAGCCAACGACAATGAATAATCTAGCACAGTATGATGATGTGATCGATGAAGTGCGTACAGAGCTGCTCGACCGTATTAACGAAGTAGTTAGCATCGGCGTCAAACAAAGCAATATCATTATCGATCCAGGTTTTGGTTTTGCTAAGAACTATGAGCATCATTGCGCGTTATTAAGTCAGCTGAGCTGCTTGCAAACACTAGGACTACCAATGATGTTTGGCATTTCTCGTAAGCGGTTTTTAGCAGAAGTATTGACCAAAAGTAGAGCTGAAGCTGTGAGTACGACGCAAGCGGTAGAGCGTGATTCGGCAGGAACGGCAGCTGGGTTGTTTGCGCTACAGCAAGGAGCAAGTATCATTCGTACGCATAATGTGGCGATGATGCAGCAAGCAGTTGCCTTATGGAGTCAACTGTCAGCATATCGTTGTTAATTTCATTCTACATGTCCGAATGCATAGTGAGATTTCAAGACTATAAATATTCTATACGCTATGCTTAACGTCTATTTTTAAACTATCTAAACCAATAAAACTATCTCAATTAATAAGAGTAAATCTATGACAAGTACAACTCAGCCAGAACCAACCAATGAACAGCGCCGTATCATTTATCAAGCTCGCCGCGGATTAAAAGAATTGGATTTTTATATTGATCCTTACGTCAAAGAGCTGTATCTGACAGCAGATGCTACTGAACAAGCAACCTTTGCAGAAATGCTGACTCATGAAGACCCAGACTTGCTTGATTACTTTACCAATCAAAATCGTCCAGAAGAGGATGACATCTGGGCATTGGTCAATAAGATAAAAACATGGCGCCATACCAAAGACTTGGTTTAGGTCTTAAGGAATGGGTCAGTACAATATCTAACGTTTCCCATGGTACGCTTATATGACGCCAGTAACCTCGCTACGTATTGATACAGCTATCATGCCTGCCAGTTATTTACGCGCGCTGCTATATGTAGGCTTGACTGGCGTTATGATGATATTGGCATGGTTTGCATCTTTGGCCTTATGGCAGTATTTACTAATCTTAATAGTCTCGGCAGCAGTCGCAAGTTATCTGATTATATCGAGACCAATCCTATTACATATTAGTCAGCCAGCGCTCAGTCAGCGTGTCGATAAAGAATGGCAATTACTGATACGAGCGGGACGCGGCGATGAGTTATGGCAAGCAGAGTTGGTCGATATAAATCGCTATCAATGGGCGATGAGTGTCGAGTTCAACATTGTTGAGCCTTATCAAAGAACGTGTTCGACTACTATATTCCGCGACCAAGTGAATCACGAGCAATGGCGACAATTGAATATTTTAGCGAATACCAGTAAGGGTAATATTAGATAGCTGAGTATTTATGGAGCTTAGGTTTTTCCTTTTACGATGAGAAATCCCTACACGTCATAACAAAATAGCTATCTCAAAGGACAAAGAGGTTTGTTATATTAAAATCTGTTATATTAAAAATAGAAAATAAAACTCGTAATTCTGCTGTCCCGTTATTAAAGAACATATAGGCAGATATGAGGTTTCATAAGTTTTAGCAGTATTTTTGTACTAAACAATACGATAAAAAGAGGAATAGATAATGAGCTTATTAGGGAATTTAGTGAGCCAAGTGGCACGTAGTGCAATGAATCCAGACGACGCTCAGCGCAATCCAGTTAACCAACGTACTGAAACACGGCAGACTGGCGGACTAGGTGATATTTTAGGTAGTGTGCTGGGCGGTGGTAGTCAGGCAGGTGGTTATAGCCCTCAACAAAATAGCCGTCAAGCAGATAATGGTTTTGGCTTAGATGACATCATTGGTGGTCTCACGGGCGGTAGTCAGCGCGGCGGTATGAGTTCAGGTGCTGGCGGACTAGGTGATATTTTAGGTAGCGTATTAGGCGGTCAGCGTACTAATAGTGGGTTTGGTGGTAAAGGTATGCTCGTCGCTGCATTGATGCCTATGGTACTTAGCTGGATCAAACGTAATGGTGGTTTGAGTGGGGCGTTGTCAAAAATCACTGGTATGGGCTATGAAGGTCAAGCACGCTCTTGGATGAGTAATAACGAAGCAAACGATAATTTAAATCCAGACGAAATTAACCGTTTATTTGACGAAAACGAAATTCAGCAAGTAGCCGCTCATACTGGTGCTAATGAAACTGAGGTAAGACAGGGACTCGCTGAGCTATTGCCTGAGGTCATGAATCAGCTAACGCCTAATGGTAATCTAGATAATGAGTCTGAAGCCAATGAAGAGATAGATCAAATCATTAGCCAGTTATCTAGCCGTCTTGGTAATTTTAAATAGTTTGACAGCTTTGAGTTTGGAAGTTTCTAACTGCATGTTTTAAAGCTACGTAGATTAAAATGACTGGCAGTATTGATTAAAGGGCACGTTATATAACGTGCTTTTTTTTACGTCTATCACAAGAGCATGACTGTCAGTAAATACCGTTTGGCAGGGACAGTGATAGCGATAGTAAGCCCTTAAAATCGCTCGTCTAGCGTCTCTGTAGTATGGTTAAGTGCTGCAAAGCAGATATCGGTATTAAACCCTCTATACTGTAAAAAACGTAACTGTTTAGCTTTTTCCTTTTGTTCAACTGGTATCTTATTACCATATTTTTTGGTACGTGCTATCACCGCCAGTTTCAGCCAATCTACACCATCGACTAGGTTATCTGCATCATCATCTATAAACTCTCTGAATTCTTCCGACTCAGTATTTGCCATATCGATTAGCTCATCGATGTTACCTGGCATAGCAATCTTCTTACGATAGAACTCTTGTTTGATCCGACCACGTCCGCGGCCTTTACGGATATTCTCACGTATCAGCATTAGGGTAGTGCGGTAATCACTTTGATAACCTTTTTCTTCAAACTCATCGAGCAGTGCGTCAATTTTCTCTGGGTCTTGTTCTTTGTCGATCAGCTTTTGCTTTAGCTCAGCCTTACCGTATTCGCGGCGTGATAAATAATAAAATGCGAGCCAACGCAATCGACTTTCTGCTTTAATCGAGTCGATTTCTGCTTGTTTTTGTTCAGGGGTTCGTAAATAGGCTTTGAGCGCGGCTGGTATGTTATCGTTTTGGCTGTCTGCTTCACTAACATTGATAGCAAAAAGCTCAGCTTCATTTTCTGAGTTCTTGGATAGCGGCTCAGTGCTACGAACATTATCTGTTGCTAAGCAATTGTCAATTTCGTCATTATGAATATCGAGTTTGACTTCTGCCAGCATCTCTTTGATGGTTTGCGCTTCAGGGGGTTGATATGTAGGGGTATCACTAGGCTCAGCGGTAAAATTAGCCGCTGGATGAAAACGCTTTTTACGTTTTTTAGATTTAGAAGTCTTCTTTGAGTTAGGAGAGGAGTCTTCGAAAAACTCTGTATCAATAGTAGCGTCATTCGTGACTGAATCATCTTTACTTGAACGGATAGTCCGTTTACTGGATTTCTCTCGTTTTTTAGGCTCTTTCGTATGAGAATCTTTGGACGGTTTTTTTGGTTTACTATCAACAGAACTAGCTGAGTCGGAGCCCGACTCAGCTAGGATTTCAGCTAAGGTTTTAATTTTCATAATGAATCATAGTGACTGACAACGGTTAATCGTTAAACCATTATTGTACAGGTTCAGAAGCCTGTTCTGCTTCTTCAGTTTCGTCGGCTTTGCTATTTTTTTTCGTACCAAGCTTTTCGTCACGTATCTTGTCTTCGATTTCTTGAGCAATGGCAGGGTTCTCTTTTAAGAAAAGCACAGAGTTGGCTTTACCTTGACCGATTTTTTCGTCGCCATAGCTGTACCAAGATCCTGCTTTGCCAACGGCTCCAATCTCTACACCCAAATCG
Organism: Psychrobacter sp. NPDC077938; assembly: GCF_044542635.1. Lineage (NCBI taxonomy): Bacteria > Pseudomonadati > Pseudomonadota > Gammaproteobacteria > Moraxellales > Moraxellaceae > Psychrobacter > Psychrobacter sp. NPDC077938. The sequence continues at coordinate 235,766 of NZ_JBITUW010000005.1, read as the reverse complement.
ATAACTTCAGCTAAGTGATTTGTACCTTCACCGTAAGTGATTTCAAACTCAGCTTGGCGGAAAGGTGGTGCCATTTTGTTTTTGATAACTTTGACACGGGTCTGGTTACCGATGATTTCATCACCGTTTTTGACCGCACCAATACGGCGAATATCCATACGTACAGAGGCGTAGAATTTCAGCGCGTTACCACCAGTCGTAGTCTCAGGGCTACCGAACATAACACCGATTTTCATACGGATTTGGTTAATAAAGACCACCATACAGTTAGAGCGTTTGGCGTTACCAGTGATTTTACGTAGGGCTTGGCTCATAAGACGCGCTTGTAGACCCATATGTGAGTCGCCCATTTCACCTTCAATCTCGGCACGTGGCGTCAAGGCGGCTACTGAGTCAATTACGATCATGTCAATCGCGCCTGAGCGTACCAACATATCGGTAATTTCAAGTGCTTGCTCGCCATTGTCAGGCTGCGAGAGCAATAAGTCATCAGTATTTACCCCAAGTTTGCGAGCATAGACAGGGTCAAGCGCATGCTCGGCATCGATAAAGGCACAAGTACCGCCTTGCTTTTGACATTCTGCAATAGCTTGCAGAGTCATCGTCGTCTTACCTGAGCTTTCTGGGCCGTAAATTTCAACGATACGGCCTTTTGGTAGACCACCAATGCCAAGCGCAATGTCTAATCCTAGAGAGCCTGTAGAGACCACATCGACATCCATAATGGCCGAGTCATCGCCTAGATGCATGATGGTGTTTTTACCAAATTGCTTTTCGATTTGACCTAATGCCGCTTTGAGGGCTTTGGCTTTATTGTCGTCCATATTGGATTCCTTGTTTTCGGTAGTTAAGTTGATGCTATAAATAAAATATTGGTACGGTTAAAACTTTTGGCAAACGCATACTGACTGTTATGAAGTCGGCAATTATTGTTTGGCTGTTTTATTGAAAAATAGGTTGTCACGTGACTGGTATAGGTAGTAGTATCGAATGTATCGTTCTACTATACAGTAAAATTAAATAGCGAGAGAAGTAAAAATAAGTCCGTACTATACTGTGGTTATCGTTGTTTTTAAGTCTGACTTGGCATGCTGATTACTCGACTCAACTTTTTAACGCTGTTGATTTGATAAGGTAATTATAACAAAAGCAAAGCACTATAATGAGCGTTGAGGGATGCTAGACGACACTATCTGTCGTATGGTATGCGGCTAAAAATATATAGAAATGATGCGATAGGTCGCTGTTGTTTCGAACCTGATAATAACTATGCTTGTCAATAGATTTAGGAGTTGTCCACAACAAATAAAATGCTTATTTTCGCTAATTGTGAAACATTATGAAGAATTAAATTATTTTAGAAATTATTTAAAATAATTTTTTATGTGTGTGAATTTAATGTAGGTCGTTGATTTTAAAGGTTTTATAAATTGTACAAAAAATGAACGATTTTACCTTATCCTTTAAGTTGCTTAGCTATAAAGTTGTCAAGTAGTGACTTATGCACAGGGTTATCCACAGCTTATGGGGAGAACTCTGTAAAGCCTTATAATACATAAGTTTACGTAGATAATTAGTATTAGAAATGGATTCTATATTTTGTTTCTAATCACTTTAGAGAAGCAGTTTTGTCTACAAACAAGGCTATGAGCGCTATGTTTCACAAATTATAAATTTATCTTTTTTTATGCATAATCATACTATAGGCATTAAAAGTCAGGAGTATGACTCAAGATATACACCTAAGATATCAGCAGACATAGTTATGCATAGGATGTCTAGTATTTTTAGAGATATTTTCTATGACATATGGAAGGCCAAAAAAAGCGGCTACATCAGATAGCCGCTTTGTCAAAACACTTAAAAGTAGAGCTGTATTAATCAGTCTTTGATATAGATCAAATCCCAGACGCCATGCCCACGATCGAGGCCACGACGCTCAAACTTAGTCATTGGACGAAAGTCAGGACGCTCAGTGAAATTACCTGTACCTGCTTTGTTGGTCAGTCCAGCGAAACCATCCAATACTTCAACCATCCAAAATGCATAGTGCTCCCAGTCAGTTGCAGTATGGAACCAGCCACCTTGTTTTAAGCTGCGCGTAACGATGGTCATACGTTCAGGACTAACAAAGCGACGTTTATAGTGGCGCTTCTTTTGCCATGGGTCAGGGAAGTATAGCTGAATACGGTCGATATGGTTTTCTGGTAGCTGCTTGAGCAATTGAATGGCATCACCGTTGATGATTTTTACGTTGCTCAAATCTTGGGTGCCTGCCATATACGCACATTTACCAATACCAGGCTCATGCACTTCTACACCGACAAAATTACGAGTAGGGTCAGCGGCTGCCATCTCAATAAACGAATCACCCAAGCCAAAACCAATCTCTACTGTAAGCGGCGCATCTGGACCGTTAGGGCTATCAGCAAATAACGTACGTAGGTTGTCGATACCGGTAAGATCGCCATCACCAAAACTGTTATTGACCAAATACTCAGAAAATTCTGGAGCAGTTAGTGCAAGCTCGGCGTTTTTGTTCATGTGCGTACGGCGCTTCATAAACGTATTGACGATGCGGATATGCTTGTCAGAGGTCGGTTCTATCTCTTGGCTAGTGCTGTTATCGATATCGATAGGCTCGCTTGTGCTATTAAGGGTTTGCTCATCAGTAGTATCGGTACTATTGACGTTGTCATTGATATCAGAATGTTGACTCATAGGATTCGTAAGGCTTAATTAGGTGGGTGATGTTTGCTTATTATAAGTTAAATCCATACAACTGTGAACGGACAATCCTATTTTCGCGTATTTGCAGTTCGGTGCTGTGGTTTCTCTATGTTACACACGGGTTTTAGCATTATCATATAATGGTATCTTTTAAATGCTTTTTCTAAGAGTCAGCAAGTAGAGCGTGTTGCCATGTTATTTATCGAGACCGATTCACCGCCACCATTTTATCAAGAGTCGTTAACACCTACTAAACGTAAGCAGTTAGACAAGTGGTTCATCGGTAATCGTACCCAGCGTTATTACCTCAAACGTTTTGAGCAGTTTGATCAGCAAGGTTATCTGTCACCAAAATGGCATTGGGCTGCGTTTTTTATCACCTTTCCTTGGCTGCTATATCGCAAGCGCTATATGGATGCGATTGTCTATAGTGTTGCAGGGTGGTCTTTTATCCAGCTTAATGTCGCGCTAGTGCTAGTCGCCTTTGAGTTTGTAGCGATGTCCTACGTGCCAGATGCATATCAGATGGCAACACGTATCGGTATTGCCACTGTTATTTGGCTATTTTGGTCGTTTATGGTGGCACGCTGGACAGATGCGTATTACTACCGAATGGCAAGGCGTGAGATCGCTGATGCGATAAATGATCATCCGCGAGATGAGTCAGCACAGAAGGCACATCTGCAAAGAGAAGGTGGCGTTAGCTTGTTTGGACTGGCATTAGGGTTTGGTTTTTTTGCGTTTTCGCTATTAGTGATTAAGGTGCAGTTCTTACCGATTATTGCCAAGCCAAAAGCAAACGAAGTGTTGTTTGATGCTTATGATATTGCAAAGAATGCCCAAAATCGAGTGGCGCTGATTTATCAGCAGACAGGGCAGTGCCCAGTAAACCTGCCCCTGAGTACCGAGCAGCAGCAAATGCGCATGCATGTCGATACTCAAGCTGCTGGCGTAACAGAAACCGACTGTGCGGTAGTGGCAACGATTCAGAACGTGACGTTTCCAATACGCTATTTAAACGAGCAGACGCTGGTCTTTTATCATATACCAGACAGTGATAATTGGGATTGCACCAGCTCATTGAATAAAAAACAAGCCCCTAAAAACTGCATAGCTGATTAGGGGCTGTACTTCACGAGTGCTTGTAGATGTTGCTAGTGCTGAGAGCTACTGCTTAGGGTTAATGCTTAGGGTTAATGCTTAGAGTCCGTTGCAGTATCATCCTTTTCCTCAACTGGTGTTGCTTGGCTCTTTAACGCCTCGTAAAAATCGGTCAAATCCATTTTACGTGCTTTACCAATGTCTTCATCAAACAAGCTTTCAAGCTCAGCCATTGCTGATTGCGCGGATTCAATCATGCTAGCTTCATCATCGTAGATAGCTTGTTGGCGTTCGATCAAGTCATCATCATAATCACGGAATGTTTTTACTGTTTCTCTCGCTTTTTCTGGTGAGATACCTAATAACTGTAGTGATTCGCGTGACATATCCAAAGACGACAAATAAGTCTCACGCCAAATATGACGTACGCCAACTTCACGCAAGCGATAATAGTGCTGACGATCGCGCGCTCTTGCCAATACAATCAGTTCAGGATAATTCTTACGAAGATACTGAGCGGTGGTGATAGAACGTTCTAAATCGTCGATGGCAAGAATAAACACTCGCGCTTTTTGAATGCCTGCCGCTCGTAAAATCTCAGGATTTTTCGGATCGCCATAATAAACTTGGTTACCGAATTTTCTTACGAAATCTACTCGGTTTGCGGAGCGTTCGATGGCGGTAAATTCGATATTATGCATGCGCAGTACACGGCCAATAATCTGACCGACGCGGCCAAAGCCTGCAATAATGACCTGATGTTCATGATCAGGAATAGTATCGTATTCGCGACTTGGTTTACTCTTAGCAAATAACGGCTCACCTACTTTTTCTAACAGCAAGAATGCTAAAGGTGTCAGCGCCATCGAAATAGTAACGACTAAGTTAAGAGTATTAGCAAGCTCGGGACGCAAGACGTTTTGAGCAGTGGCAACACTGAATAGGACAAAGGCAAACTCACCACCTTGAGCCAAGGTCACGCCCAATCGGATACTGGTAGGCCAGCGGTTGCCTGATACTTTGGCAATCCCTGCAATCACTGCAAACTTGATAAACATCAATGCAAGCGCGCAGCCAATAATAAAGATGGGCTCTGCCAAAATGAGTTTGACGTCGGTAAGCATACCGACCGACATAAAGAACAGACCTAATAGCAACCCTTTAAAAGGTTCGATACTGGCTTCTAATTCGTGACGATACTCAGAATCAGCGAGCAACACACCTGTCAAAAATGCACCTAACGCCATCGATAGACCGATTTGGCCCATCAAAATAGACACGCCCATCACAATAAATAGCGCGACCGCTGTCAGTAGTTCTGATGCACCACTGGAAGCCACAAATTTGAAGAAGGGTCGAACCACATAACGGCTGGCGAAAATCAGACCGGCAAAGACAGCAAATACTTTCCCAAAATAAATTAAATCGTAGCTTTGTTCACGCACCCCTGATAAAAACGGAATGACTGCTAACAACGGAATGACCGCAATATCTTGGAATAACAAGATAGTGAAGGCTTCTCGACCATGTGTGCTCGAAAGCTGCTGTTTTTCAGTCAGTATCTGTAGTACAAACGCGGTAGAAGATAGGGCTAAACCAAAACCAACGATAAAGGCGGTATCTAGTTGTAAGGAGAAAAACTGGTGTAGGAGCCACATCAGTAGCGTACCAGTCAAACCGACCTGCAAACCGCCCAATACAAATATAGAGCGGCGCAATGCCCAGAGCCGCGAAGGCTGGAGTTCAAGCCCGATAATAAACAGCAGCATGACCACGCCAAACTCTGAAAAGTGCAATAGACTTTCAGCGTCGCCTGCCACATCCAAGCCACTTGGGCCCAATATGAGTCCGGTGATGAGGTAGCCTAAAACCGTTGCAATGCCGAAGCGTTTACCGAGAGGGACAAAGAGCAATGCTGCTCCCAAAAAGATAGTGGCTTGCAACATGAGATTTGGTGAGCCGGCGGCGGCAGCAAACATCTGGGCTCCTTAAAAATTTGAATAAAATATACAATATAAAATGGACGTGACTAAAATCTGTATGACTAAAACGATATCGCGTTAGTATCTATTATTTTTTGCGATAAATTTTCCACACACCATTGTCTGCAAGCGGATTATTATAAGCATCGTTGCGGCGTTTGCGCGGTGTCTGGCGACTATCTACAATCTTAAAGTCAGGCAGGGCATGTACAACAAGACCCGTACGATAAAAGCGTACTCGCTCAGGATCTAGCATTTCGCCTTTATTATCGCGACAAAAAACATAAGCACGCAGATCGATAAATTCACGATGCGCTACCAGTCGCGCTTCCTCATCGTTATCTATCACCGCTGTCATGCGCTTAATTTCATCATCCGTATATTGACCACATTTATCAGTCAGGGCGCCTACTGACCCAAAGCTTTTGGATTCTTTAGCACGTGTCTTAGTTAAGTGTAGACGTTGAACGTGATAGATGAATTGCGGTATTTCAAGGCTGGCAGGGAGCGGTAGATAGTCAGGCGGCATATTGGCCGCTGGATAAAAATCCTTTGCACGCTCAAGCAAATTTTGCCAACGTTGCTGATAGGTTTGGACTTCGGCTAAGTTGCCTTCATAGATAGGCATATCACGAATTTGGCGCAAAATATCAGGTGGAAACTGTTCATTACGAAAGTTTGCAATGTCTTCTTGCAGCGTTGATAACAAAACTTTGGCGTGTTTTTTGCCATCTTTTGATGCAGGATCATCGATATAGTCTGGGGCGACAAAGGGTGCTGAGCGTCTAGACATAGTGTTGTATCATCAATAGATAGAGTGAAAATACCAAAAAGTATGATTATAAAAATTAACTGGGGTGCTAAACAAAACTTTATAATAGTTATTATAACCACATAAGCCGATTCGGACTTAATTTTTTTAAGTTGAATAAAACAAAAGATTGTCGCAAATCACGACTGCTTTAATGTGATCTAGATTCTAGTTCTAATTCTACGTAACTTTTATTATGAGCCAGTATCAGATGCCTATACTTGTATTTTCTAGGTCGTGTTTCAAGTCACTGACTTCTTTATTCAGTCACTTAGCTGAAAATGTATCGTCAATGGTTATGACCAATATGATTATGGTCATCAGGTAGCTGTCCCGAAATATCACAGACCAATGCATCGCTATGTGCGATATTCTGCGGGTGAGACGAGCTTTCGACCTGAATAGTAGCATGATGAATACCAAGCTCTAGCAGTCTTTGTTCGAGACTGGTAATCAGAATATTTGACTCATGGATACTCATCTCACCATCCACTACTACGTGACAGGAGAGTGCATTGAGACCGCTAGTAATACTCCAAACATGTAGATCATGTACTTTTTGTACTTGAGAGTCTTCGAGTAATTTTTGCTCCACATCGACTAGCGATATATTGGCAGGCGTCCCTTCCATCAATATATGCACAGAATCACGTACGACGCGGTAGCCACTGATTAAAATAAGCACGGCAACGATTACTGATGCCACTGCATCTGCCCATACCCAACCAAAACCCATCATGAGTAGCGCAGCGATAATCGCAGCTACTGACCCTAATAAATCGCTCAATACATGTAAATAAGCGCTTTGCATATTGAGGTTAACTGGTTCTGCATTATTAGGTTTCTGCTCTGCGATTTGGGCATCATCCGTACCATGACTATGACTAGGATTATGGCCGTGTGACTCGCCACCTTGACTACCTCGGTGCATTAGCCAAGCGACCAGAATATTGATCAGCATACCGATAGTCGCCACGATAAGCATGCCTTGGGTCGCAATTTCTGGCGGTGAGTTAAAGCGTTTGATCGCTTCATAAAAAATCATCAAAGCAATTATGACAAGTGTCGCGCCATTTACCGTAGCGACTAATATCTCAAAACGCTTGTATCCGAAGGTTTTCTGGTGGGTAGCTGCTTTTTCGCCGATTTTAAATGCGACCAAAGTGGCGCCAAGCGCTATCGCATCGCTTAACATATGCCCTGCATCAGATAGCAAGGCCAAACTACCGGTAAGCCAACCACCAATGGCTTCGATAAACATGTAACCAGTAATGATAATAAAGCTGAACAGCAAGGTGCGCTGATAGCCCTTGGTATCTCTTGCTGTGGTTGTTTGTTCTAGATGCTCATCATGATCGTGATGGCCTTGGTTTTGCTGGGTGTAGTTATTTTCTTCATCTTCGCGAACGTACTTAGGCACATCCGTCTTATCATGCTGTTGGCTATGATTGTGCTCGTCAGAGTTTGGATTATTTGGATTCATAATAATACTCAAATTCGCTGATAGTTGCGTTCGATAGATGGTGCTTACTGATAAGTGACGTCTACTAATAAGTGATGCTTGCTATGACTATGGACAGAGAGAGTAGGCGTAGAGCCTTTTCCGCATACCATTTGATGGTTATAAATTTAACATAGCCAAGCATGAGAAGCTGTAACGACGAAGTAAACATGATGAGGAGATGAGTAGAAAGATATGCACCCATTTGTTGAGAACTGAGTGAGAACTACCAACCGACAGGATCAATATCCAAAGTAAGTTTAAGATATTTAGCGCTTGGTAGGGCAAGTACTGGCTGCCACCACTGTCCCAACACATGGTGCAATTGGCGGCGGTCTTTAGCCAATAGCAAAAGCTGAGCATGATAGCGACTGTTCTTTTTACTCATGGGCGCATCAATAGGACCGAGAACAGCGAGGTTATGAGCATTCGGCAAATGCGCAATAGCATCCTTGAGCGCTTGAGTGGTAGCTGCCAATGTTTTGCCTTCACAGCGTATCAATGCCGCATGTCGATAAGGAGGTAAGCCCATCATTTGACGCTCTTGCAGTAGCTCGCGTGCAAATGACAAGTAGCCGTCTTTGACCAGTTTCAATAGTAACTCGTTATCAGGTTGCAACGTTTGAATCAATACGCGGCCAGCTTTGTCACCTCGACCAGCACGGCCTGCCACCTGAATCATGAGCTGTGCGGTATGCTCTGGTGAGCGAAAATCTGCTGATAGAAATCCACGATCGGCATTGGGTAAGCAAACCAACGTGACATTGGGGAAGTGATGACCTTTGGCGACCATCTGTGTTCCGACCAATATGGCAGGGTTTCCTTTATTGATTTGCTCATAAATGTTTTCCCAACTGTCTTTGCGTCTTGTGGTATCACGGTCTATTTGAATAATCGGATAGAGCTCTTTGCTGGTTTGGGGGTTAGCAAAGATTGCGTGTAGATTTTCGCTGAGCCTTGTCGTTCCCATACCTTTGGCATCTAGATTTTGACTGCCACAATCAGGGCATACGGTAGGGATATAGGCTTGCCAATCGCAATGATGGCATTTCAAGTAAGAGTTGCTTGAATAACTGTTTCGCTGGGATTGGCCGTTATAGTGAACGGTCAGGTGAGCGTCACAGCGCGGACAATCTGCTTGCCAGCCACAAGCCTCGCATAATAGAACAGGCGCATAGCCACGACGATTCAAAAATATCAATACCTGATCACCAGCTTCTAGCGTTTGCCGTATCGCCCCGATCATGGCATCCGTCAGTCCTGTATCATAGCGTGCACCGTCATCTTGTGCTTGTTGATGAGTACTTTGCAAGCGAGCATCGATCAGCTGCATGGTTGCAGGCTTGGCATTACCTGGACGAGTAAGCAGTTGGTATTCTGATAGTTTGCCATCATCGACCAATTTTAAATGCTCAAGAGAAGGCGTGGCAGTACCGAGTATGACTGGGATTTTGTACTGCAAACCTCGATAGAGAGCGACATCAGCAGCATGATAACGTAACGTGTCTTGTTGCTTGTACGAGCCATCATGCGCTTCATCAACGACAATCAGGCCTAAGTCTGCGAAAGGATATAGCACAGCCGATCGTGTACCGATCACGATTTGTGCATGCCCCGTGCGGCAGTCTTGCCAACCTTGTAAGCGATGAGTGTTGGTCATACCAGAGTGTAATAGCACAATATGGGCGGCAAACCGACTGGCAAATCTTGCCCGCGTTTGCGGTGTGAGACCAATCTCTGGTACTAAAATAAGGACTTGTTTACCAGCCTCTAATACAGCTTGCATCGCTTGCAGATAGACTTCGGTTTTACCACTACCAGTAATGCCGTTGAGCAGAAAACCAGTATAAGTATCTGATTCATGGGCAGCAATAATAGCGTCGACAGCAAGTTTCTGCTCATCATTGAGATCAAGTGGCATTTTTGCCAGTTTAACTGGAGTAGGTGCTTGTTTTGGCTGAATATAGCGCTCGACTAACCCTTTATCTTCTAGCGTCTTTAAAAAGGCTCGTTGCATCCCTTCTAATAGCAATACATCTTCACTGGCGCCGTGCTGACCATGTAGCTTTAGCATATCGAACTGCTGCTTTTGTTTCTTGGCATTGGCTCGAAAATCATCATCAGTAATATGAGGCAAAATGCGCCAATGGGTAATCAGCAAGTCTAATGGTTTGCCTTGACGGACAAGACTTGGCAGGATAACTGCTAACACATCGCCAAGCGGATAGTGGTAATAGCGCGCCAGCCAGTAGGCAAGCTTGAGCATGTCCGAGTCCAAAATAGGCTCAGCATCTAGACATTTATTAATGGGTTTAATTTTATTAACAGGTACGCTGCTATCGTCTTGTGAAATATGAGCAATCACAATACCAATCAGAGTCTGACGACCAAATGAAACCTCAACACGGCTGCCGATTTGCGGTATCGCACTGTCTGGCAAAGCAAGCATATCAGCTGGTAAGCTATAGTCAAACACCCGATAAAGGGGAACGGGCAGAGCAACTTGTACCAACATAAACGGCTTCGCAGTCTTATTAGGTGAATATGAGATCAGAATAATAGAACGGAGACCAATAAGCTTAGCATGATGCTAAGCTTATTGTGGTATGACTTATAGACTGTTGCTAAAATTAGCACCTAATAATAAGCGCTTAAAAGTTAGCACTGAATACTAAGCATTCAATATCGTCTTATTCGATATAAAGAATAGACTCAATTTCTACCACGCCACCTTTAGGTAGAGCAGCTACTTGGACGGCAGCGCGGGCAGGGTATGGCTCGCTTAGATTGGCGACAAACACTTCGTTCAAGACAGCAAAATCACTCAAGTCAGTCAAAGATACATTGAATTTGACTACGTCATTTAGACTGCCACCAGCGGCTTCACAGATAGCTTTGATGTTTTCAAATACTTGCTCAGCCTGTGCTTTAAAACCTTCTCTTAGCTCCATCGTGTCAGGATCAAAACCAAGCTGACCTGAGATATAGACAGTATTGCCGACTTTTACAGCTTGTGAATAAGTGCCGACCGCTGCAGGTGCTTTATCAGTTTGGATGGTTTGACGAGTCATGGGGTATCCCTTTTATATTTTATGTGAGTGATTCATTGCTACTAGAATAGCAGTTCTATTTTAGCTATTTGCATCACGACTATATCAGTGATACAAATCAGCAAATGCGCTTATTATAATTGATATAACCGTATAATGTTAGGGAAACCTAGCAACGAGCGTAGTTCGCGAATACCCTGTGCTAAGTGGTTGCGACTACGCACCACGATATGAATGATGGTGTCAGTATTGCGAACATCAACGGTTTCAACACCCATATTGAGCTGGCGTAAGTGATAAATAACTTCACTGATTTGCTCGTCACTAAGCGCAATAGAGAGCTTTAAATAAGCAGGAAAACGAATCTTGCCGCTGTTTTTTAGGTCATGTTCACCGATGTCACCTTGTTTGACTGCATTGTCATTGCGCCAACGTAACTGGATCACCTGATAAGGATTGTCTTTGCGGATATCGTCCAGTGAGAAACACTTATGACGATGAACGACCAAACCATGACGCGATAAATGCCCTACGATAGGGTCGCCATATATTGGATGACAACAATTGGCAAAATCAAGCTCGACGCCAGCAGCATTTGCAATCAGCTGTTGCGGTTGGGTCATATCATCGCTATGTACTTTCGCCTGTAGGTCGCTCAGTTCATCGCTAAATAAACGTGTCACGACTAGCTGAGGAAGTAGCGTACCTGAGCTTATTTGTTCAAATAACGCATCTTTTTCTGTCAGACCGCGCCATTCAGTCAGGTCTTTCCAATCAGCATCTGTCAAGTCATCAAAACTTTTCTGATGCGTTCGGAGTGCACGATCTAAGGCTTGCCTGCCATGGTGTTGTTTGTCAGCGACAGACAGGTCTTTGAACCAACGTAAAATCTCTTCACGAGCTTTGTTAGTCACTACAAATCCCAACCACTCAGCTTTTGGTTCTGAATGGCTATTCACTTCTATCTCAACGGACTGTCCGTTTTTTACCACGGTGCCAAGTTTTGCAGCTTTGCCATCGATATTTGCACCAACGGCAACGTTACCAATCATAGGACCGACCGCGTAGGCAAAATCTAGCGCGGTTGCACCCTGTGGAAGCTCGTAAGCACGCCCTTGAGGACTGTAACAAATGATTTTACTAGAGTGCAAATAATCCATCAGCTCATTAATAGTAGAGACTGCCGCTGAGAAATCAGGACTATTTTCATTCAGATTGTCTTCATCGACCAAATCTTTCATGTTGCGCAATGACGCTTGGATAACCGATTGACTCACATCAGATGCGTGCTCAGCCCCGATGACACCAAGTCTCGCGGCGCTCTGCATTTGCTTGGTCAATATAGTGACTTTTACCACATCATTGTCACGCTCATAGATGAGAGTCAGGGATTGGTTACCGCCTGGTAGCGGACGACGAATATTATCCGCAATATGGGTATCATCAATCTGATATTTTTTGATCAAATAATAGGCCAGCTTGTCACATGCTTCGATATTGTCGAGGACGATTTCAAACGCGTAGTGACGCAATAGCGCATTAATCTCACCGCGATTGCGGAAAAACTGACGATATATCACCACGCGATTGTCTAATACTTTGACCAGACCATTGAGATCCAAGTTGTTTAGCACGATGCTTAAATAACGATGAATGGACTCTCTTTGAAAGTTTCTTCCAAGCCCATGCTGTAGCAGTTTGTCAGACAGCTTGTTGTACATATCAGAGTCTAAATTGCGATAACACAATACTTCGATATAGTCAGCAATATCATTCAGACCCATTAATCGGGCAAATGGCACATAAAAATCCAAGGTTTCTTGAGCTGTAGTGCGCTGCTTCTCAGGACGTACTGCGTCAAGCGTAGACATATTATGTAGACGGTCAGCAAGCTTGATAATGAGTACACGCGGGTCAGCAAGGGTGGCGGTCAGAATTTTATGAAAGGTGGCTGCTTTATTCTGCTGCTTGTTATGTGAAGATGACTTTAGCTTAGTCACACCATCGACCAGTCTTGATACAATTTCACCATAACGCTGCTTGATTTGCTCATCACTAACTTCGGTATCTTCGACCGTATCATGCAAAATTGCTGCAATGATGGTATCTCGATCTAAGCGAAAGCCCGCTAGTATCTCAGCGACAGCGATTGGATGCGTGATATAAGGTTCCCCTGATTTGCGCTTGTCTTTAATGTGCGCAATATCTCCGAACTCACAAGCATCAACAATATCACGGCGCTCAGCAGCAGTGAGATAACCTACCGAACGTAGTAAATTATATTGAGCATCATCGACGAGGTGATGACTGAGTTTGGGTAGGGTTTGACTCATAAAATAATGATCCTATTTTCCATGACCTACTTGTTGGGCCACTTACCGAAGCAAATGGAAGCTAAATAATGACCTACCATACAAAACTTAAGGATGAGTACGCCATTCTCTAATTAATCGCAAATCGCTTTCAATGTCAACTGATAAGCGTGTGGGCGATGAAAAAATTTCACTCAGTGGTCTATTTTGGGGATAAATGGTGACCAAAATAGCCAATACATTATTATTACAACCAAAAAACCACAGCCTATGCTGTGGTCTCTATAGTTGATCAAGATGTGTATTTATTTTATAAAAGCGCTATTGGCTCTATAAAATACATCTTATCAAAACAGCCTACTAGAAGCTGTGGTCGCCTGACAATGCTAAATCTAATGAGCTAGTAGCAAAATTATGCTCTGGCTGATTTAGGATGTCGCGTGTGATTTTGCCAGCGGCAATTTCACGTAGTGCCAATACTGTAGGCTTGTCGTTATCAACGTCAACCAACGGCTCGGCAATACCTTTGGCCAATTGACGGGCGCGTTTGCTTGCGACCAAAATTAGCTCAAAGCGATTATCAACATTATCCAAACAATCTTCAATCGTCACTCGTGCCATAAATAGCTACCTCGGTTGTTTTTATTAGTAACGGACCTTGCCCGCCACTCAATAAAAATAATATCAAAAATATAAAGGGGAATAGCTAAATATTATAGCATTTTTTGCCAAGTCGCGTAGTTGCTTTTTATATCTACTTACGAGATTAGCTGCTTGTGCTTAGTTTACTCTTCTACCTGAGTGTTTAGCAAGTTGCTAATCGTGCGATGATAGCGCTGCTGCTGACGACCAAGTGTCTGCCTGTCGGCCACGATGATGGCTTTTAGCTCAGCTAAGGCTACATCAAAATTATCATTGATCACTACATAGTCAGCATTCACGTATTGTGCCATTTCGGTGACCGCGCCAGCTAGACGGCGCTCTATAACTTCTACAGAATCCTGCGCGCGGGTTGAGAGACGTTGACGTAATGTCGCAATGCTAGGTGGTAGAATAAAAACCATAATGGCATCGGGAAAAATATTTCTGATTTGCGTCGCGCCTTGCCAGTCAATCTCCAAAATAACGTCGATACCCGCCGCTAGTTGGGTACGGACACTTTCCTCTGACGTGCCATAATAGTTACCAAATACTTCAGCATGCTCTAGAAATAGACCTGCATTGATACCATTGGTAAAACTATCGGTATCTGTGAAATGATAGTGCTGACCATCAATCTCGCCTGGACGCGGTGCGCGAGTGGTATGAGAGACGCTGACAGTCAAGTCATTGGTGGTAGCAAGCAACTGCTTGACCAGTGAGGTCTTGCCAGTACCTGAAGCGGCAGTAACGATGAATAATGAACCTGTCATACAATTTATCCTAATAGAAGGTGTCTTGGTAACTTGTAAAATGTATCGTAATAAATGCGTGTTGATAAAAGGTTAAGCAGTGCCTCAGTCAAAAACAAAGACTGGAAAAAATAAAAAACGCCATCATGTATGGCGATAGAAATTATAATAGATGCATTATTATAAACTGCTTTTATACAAGTTAAAGCTGGTTTTGCAATATGTCGTAAGCATGCTGAGGTTTGCCTATAAAATATTGCTATGAGCAGACAGCTATTTTAGAGAGCGATAAAAGCAAATTATGCTAAAGTAGAGCATTGATTTCGCCCTAACTTTTGAATAAAAAATTCAAAAATACGTTTTAACTATAAATTATCCAATGATAGGCCTTTTTATGCAAATTTATCTTGCCAATCCCCGTGGATTTTGTGCTGGTGTGGACCGTGCAATTGCGATTGTTAATGAAGCATTGACACGTTTCGAGCCGCCTATTTATGTCCGTCATGAAGTTGTGCATAATAAGTTTGTGGTGTCAGACTTAGCCAATCGTGGTGCGGTATTTGTTGAAGAGCTTCATGAAGTACCAGACGGCTCTATCGTTATTTTCTCCGCTCATGGGGTCTCTAAAGCAGTCGAAGATGAGGCTGAGCGCCGAGATTTGACGGTGTTCGATGCGACATGCCCGTTGGTAACTAAAGTACATATCGAAGTGGCAAAGTTCGCGCAAGATGGTATGGATGCAGTATTAATTGGACATGCAGGACACCCAGAAGTCGAAGGCACGATGGGGCGTTTCAATCGTCGCCATGGTGGGCAGATTCATCTGGTCGAAGATGAAGGTGATGTGGCCGCATTGACTGTACAAGATGCTGAACGCTTGGCATTTGTGACTCAGACAACTTTGTCGATGGATGATACTGCGCGCGTTATCGATGCGCTGCGTGAAAAATTTCCTAGTATCCAAGGCCCTCGCAAAGACGACATTTGCTACGCCACTCAAAACCGCCAAGATGCGGTAAAAGATTTGGCCAGTCGCTGTGAAGTAGTTTTGGTAGTTGGTTCGCCAAACTCATCAAACTCCAATCGCTTGCGTGAGCTGGCTGAGCGTATGAATTGCCGAGCGTATTTAATTGATAACGCCAGTGAGATGGATAAGCGTTGGTTAGATGGTGTGCAGAGTATTGGCGTGACCGCTGGTGCATCTGCGCCCGAAGTGTTGATTCAAGAAGTATTGCAACAGCTGCAAGACTGGGGTGGCGATCTGCCTAGTGAGCTATCTGGTATTGAAGAAAATGTGACGTTTAGCCTGCCGAAAGCTTTGCGGATACCTGTTACTCAGGTTGGTAAGTAACTAATATTCGTGTTTGTATTTGTATGAACTATCATTGATATGGATAAGGTCGCATGAAAGAACCAAAAGCCAGATTTGTATTGGCAGAAGCCCCGATCGCTGAAGTCAACAAGCAACTAAAACTCAATATGCTAGTGATGGCAGCAGTGGTTTTCGTATTGTTTATGAATATCATGAAGTTTATGGCAGATAAAAGCTTTTTCTACGCGATGCTCGCAGTAGTCATGATCTGTTTGTTATTTTTCTTACAAAAAGCTCGCCGTATTCTCACGCTAAGAAAACAAGAGCTTACCCACAAATAAAAAGTACAAGCCTAAATAAAAAATACAGATGAAAGTACCAAATATAGGATAGCTATGACTGCTTATTACAAATTTATTAAACGAGAATTACAAGAAGACGGTGTCAGTGTGGCGCATTATCAGCCAACCAAGCATGCTCAAGGTGCTTGGAATGAGCATGAGCAGCACATGGCGCCAGCAACAGGCCTATTAACAGCCGAGATTAACAGCTTCGCGCCACAACCTAATACCCGTATCGCACGTGTGAGCCTCGATATCTTGGGTCTAATACCGCTTGACGATTTTACTATCACTACTCGCTGTATCCGACCGGGTAAGACTATTGAGCTGGTCGAAGCAGTCATGAGTAGCCGTGGCCGCGATGCTATCATTGCAAGAGCGTGGCGACTGATTACTCAAGATACCAGCGAGATTGCCGGACTTGAAGATCAACCAGCAGAATACAAACCTGAAGAACTACCAGTTTGGGAAGGTATGAAAGGCTGGCCGGGCGGCTTTATTGAGAGCGTACGTCTAGTAGCGACAGAAGACCGTCGTGCTGGTCACGGTATGGTATGGATTACCAATGATCTCGACATGGTAGAAGGCGAGCCGACTGATGACTTGGTGCATCTGTTAGGTATGGTCGATACTGCCAATGGTGTTGTACCAAGATTGGGTCTTGGTTTATCTAAGTTAGAGTGGATGTTTCCCAATACTGATTTGCAAATCCATATGCATCGCTCGCCAAAAGGTCGCTGGTTGGGTATCGAGGCTGTACAACAATATGGCGATGATGGTATCGGACTGACCAGTGCGGTATTGCACGATGTACATGGGCCGTTTGGTCGTAGCGAGCAAATCCTCACCATTCGCCCGATGCCACGTTAAAAGGCTAAGAGTCAGTCATTTTATAGTTTTGAAAAATGAAATGATACGTTGTAATCAATTAATTATACAAATATTGTAGAAATGGTTTTAATAGTAGCTAACAAGACAATATTACTAAAAAGATAATATTACTAACAAGCCGATGTTAATCGACATAGAGGTTACTATGAAAACCCATACTCAATTTTCAAAAAAGCTGACGACTCTCTGGGATATATTGATAGAAGCATATTCAGAATAGTTGCTGTTGTTTGCGCGTTGATTGCTACATCAGAAAATAACCAAGCAAGTGAATAACCGAGCAAGTGAATAACCGAGCAAGCAAATAATTGTTACCAGAGCACCGCCTTGATAAACAAGCGCGGTGTTTTTTATTGAATAAAGATTTTGAGCTTGAATTTTTTCTCAATGCCCCTATTAGTATAGACAGTTTAACGGTATTGCATACGGCAGGTTATCTAACATTATGAGAACGGCTTTAGTGAGTATATCGTTATCTGATAATAGGTCTTTCATAGAATTTAAAGGAGTTTTTATGAGTGAAGCAACTCAAGCTGAAGGTCTGAATCCAGAATTAAAAAAACATACGTTCGAAGCGGAAGTGGCGCAGTTACTGCATTTGGTAACGCATTCACTATATTCTAACGCTGATATTTTTGTCCGCGAGTTGGTATCTAATGCGTCGGATGCTTGTGATAAGTTGCGCTTTGAAGGCACAAATGATGATAGCCTTTATGAAGATGATGGCGAATTAAAAATCCGCATCGCTGTCGATGAAGCCGCCAAAACTATTACCTTTACCGACAATGGTATTGGTATGAACGAAGCCGATGCAATCGAAAACTTAGGTACGATTGCTAAATCAGGCACCAAGGCGTTTTTGGACAAATTGTCTGAATCACAAAAGCAAGACGGTCAATTGATTGGTCAGTTCGGTGTTGGTTTTTACTCAGGTTTTATCGTGGCTGATACCATCAGTGTCGAATCACGTAAAGCGGGCGAGCCTGCTGATAAAGGCGTGCGCTGGGTATCAGATGGTACTGGTAGTTTTACTGTTGAACCTATTACCAAAGACACACGCGGTACGGCGATTACTTTGTACTTAAAAGAAGAATATAGCGAAGGCGAAGATAATTATTTAGATCGCAGCAAAATCAAGCGCTTGGTTAATAAATACTCTGACCATATCAGCTTGCCGATTCAGATGCGTAAAGAGATCTGGCAAGAAGATGTAAAAGAAGACGAAAACGACGACACGCCTGCTGGTGGCCAGATGGTACTCACTGATGAGTGGGAAACAATCAACAAAGCCAGTGCACTATGGACTCGCTCAAGCTCTGAAATTGAAGATGATGAGTATGTCGATTTTTATAAGAATATTTCTTATGACATGGATGCGCCGCTTACTTGGACGCACAACCGTGTAGAGGGTCGCGTACAGTATACGCAGCTACTATATATTCCTAAAAAAGCGCCAGTCGATCTATACACTCGTGAGCAGCAGCATGGTCTAAAGCTATATGTGAAGCGCGTTTTTATCATGGACGAAGCTGAGCAATTGCTACCGATGTATTTGCGTTTCGTGAAAGGTGTGATTGATTCAGCAGACTTGCCATTGAACGTGAGCCGTGAGCTATTACAAGAGTCACGTGATGTAAAATCTATCCGTGATGGTAACGCTCGCCGTATCTTGACCTTACTCGCAAGCCTTGCTAATAGCGAAGACAGTGACAAGCAAGAGAAATTTGCCCAGTTCTATGCAGAGTTCGGTGATGTCATCAAAGAAGGTTTAGGTGAAGACGCAGGCAATCAAGAACGTATTGCTAAGCTATTGCGTTATGCTACCAGCACCCAAGACGGCTTAGTGACAAGCTTCGAAGATTATAAAGGTCGTATGAAAGATGGCCAAAAAGCCATCTATTACCTCACCGCTGATAACCTAGCCGCTGCGAAAAACAGCCCGCAACTTGAGCTATTTAAGAAAAAAGGCATCGAAGTTATCTTGATGACCAGTCGTGTTGATGAGTGGGCAATGAACTTCTTGACCTCATTCGATAAGACACCGCTGCAAAACATCGCGAAAGGCGCAGTAGACCTAGGCGACTTGCAGGATGATGAAGAAAAAGCGGAAGCGGAGAAAGCCCAAGAAACGCTAAAGCCTGTTGTTGATAAACTAAAAGCTGCATTGGGCGAGCGTGCTAAAGACGTCAAAGTGTCTACTCGTTTAGTCGATAGTCCAGCTTGTTTGGTCGTTGGTGAAGGTGAGCTATCACCACAAATGATTCAGATGCTACAGCAAATGGGTCAGGACGTACCAGCAAGTAAGCCAACGCTAGAAGTAAACCCTGATCATCCACTCATCAAGAAGCTTGAGAGCAGTGAGCAGTTTGATGATCTGGCGCAAGTCATTTTTGATCAAGCATTATTGGCAGATGGCGGTCAGCTAGACGATCCAGCCGCTTACCTAAAACGCGTCAATGAGCTATTGATGAGATAATGTTTAGTAATGAGTAAAAAAGGGAGGCTTTATATAAGAGGCCTCCTTTTTTATTTGAATTTTTGGCCGAATTTGAGTGAATTTTACAAATCAGCCTTATCCTCTTAACCGACAATCCGTTACAATCGCGATAGATTAGCGAGCTAAAATATTAAGCAGTGCTAGTCATCTTCTATAATCACTCCATCGTGAATTCAATATAAATCGATGTCTGCATGCTGTACAAAAAATCGTCAATTGATTGCACCGCGCGGCTGTTACATTAAGATAATTATCATTGAGTCATTTTATTTTTCTCGACTGGCTAGAGGTCTAAGTCTTTGTCACTTACGTCGTTAAAAACCGTCTCGCTTCAGCGTTTTTCGCTCAATTTCGCTGCCAATATTATTGCAACCTTATGGATGCTGGTGGGCTCAACACGGGCTTTTTCTTGGGTTAAACCTACTTTTGTACAGTTTGCCGTATTTGCACTATTGGCGCTTGGTAGCAATGTCTTATTTTCATGGTTAGCTGCTGAAAGTGGCAGCATATTTAATGAGCAAGGATTGGTCAGTTATTTGATCTGGCCGATGATTATTTTGCTTGGTGGTATCATTTTGGCTCGGCGAGCCAGCAACCAAGCATTGGTATTTGTACCAGTAGTACTGTGGTTGGTCGCTGATACATTGTCAGCCCTATTACAGAGCTTGGTGCAGTTTTTTGGTAGCTATGGTTGGTTGCCAAATTGGAGTTATTCGTTCTTACCAGTACTGTTTTTAGTATTGTTCTTATGGCAAACGCTAGCGTTACTTTGGATATTTTCCCGACGTCTGCGTATACCATGGTGGGAGCGAATCATTGTATTGGTTGGCGCGGTAGCGTTGCTGACCATTTGGCAGCGTAATGTTGCAGATCAGCCGATCTTTAAGCAAATACCTGTAGAGCCTGTATTAGAAGAGGCGGCACTGTATCAGCAGCCACGTCTATTACAGCAAGCATTGGATAGTATAGACCCAAGTATCGATGGCAAAACCGACTGGTACTTTATGGGAGTCGCAGGATTCTCTGATCAAAACGTCTTTCGCTCTGAGATTAACAAGGTGCGCGAGCTGTTTGATGTACGCTTTGGTACTAGCGGGCATTCACTATCGCTGATTAACAATACTTATAGCTGGTTAGACGAACCAATTGCTACTAAGACCAGTATTTTGCGCGGCTTAAAGAAAATCGGTCAGCAGATGAACGCTGATGAAGATGTATTGTTCCTGACGTTGTCTTCACATGGTAACCAAGATATCGTTCAGTTGGCAAATCCACCGCTTGCGATGGATAATTTAGATGCCACATGGTTGCGTGAGGCGCTCGATGCGTCTGGTATTCGCTGGCGCGTGATAGTGGTGTCTGCTTGCTACTCAGGTTCGTTTATTGACGAGCTGGCATCGCCAACCACGGTAGTGATTACTGCATCAGCCGCTGACAAAGCATCGTTTGGCTGCACCAACACAGCTGAGATGACCTATTTTGGCCAAGCGTTTTTTGCTGAAAGTCTACGAGGGAATACCAGTTTTGAGTCGGCTTTTAAGGATGCCAGTATACGGGTCAATGAGCGTGAGAGCGCAATGGGCTTTGAGCCATCAGAGCCGCAAATGGTGATTGGTAGTTTAATGGAGACGGCATTGCCTGCGTTTGAGCAAGTATTGTTTGATAAGGCGCGCCCATCCGTTGCTAGTATTACAAATAATGCTACTTCTACAACGGTTAATATTCTACCTGACAGTGCTACTAGTATATCGGTAGACGAAGTAGAGATAGCTGCTGAATAGCTGAATAAATATAAAGTATGATTTGGCATTTAATAAATGCCAATATCAGATCTACTATTAGATGATGAGCATTTATTAAACATTGTCATTGGTTCTATTTTGAATAAAAGGATATCACTCATGCAAAATTCCTATAGTCATAGTTTATCTACCAATAAACAGCTTACCCAAAAAAGTGTGAATCGTTGCTTTAACGGTGAGCAGCATTATTATAGTCACGAGTCGACATCTACCAAAACCTCTATGACGTTTAGTATTTATCTACCTGATGAAGCTTTGGCTGGACGACGTTGTCCTGCGATATTGTATTTATCAGGTTTGACATGTAATGCCGATAACGTCACTCATAAAGCGCATTTTCAGCAAAAATGCAGCGAGCTTGGTATGATACTTATCGCACCTGATACTTCGCCCAGAAGTAGTGAAGACAGTGATGTACCAAACGACGATCGCTATTTTGTCGGTCAAGGTGCAAGCTATTACGTTGACGCGACCCAAGCGCCGTGGTCAGACAACTTTAACATGCAAAGCTACATCGTCGATGAGCTATATGACTTACTACGTTCAGAGTTTCCCATTCACAGCATCGGTGTCACAGGACACTCAATGGGTGGTCATGGTGCGTTATTGCTAGGGTTTAAGTTCCCAAGCAAGTTTGTCAGCGTATCGGCTTTATCGCCAGTATGTGCGGCGAGTGAGTCTGCATGGGGGCAAGCTGCCTATACAGAGTACTTCGGTGATGATAAGTCTCTATGGGCGCAAGCCGATGCCTCACAAATGATTGAAAAGGTTGGCCAGCAATATTCGAGCATTTTGGTTGATCAAGGCGCAGCTGATAATTTCTTAGCAGAAGGTCAGCTACAGACCTCTAAACTACAAGATGCTTGTGCAAAAGCCAAACAGCCCTTAACATTACGCTACCAAGCGGGGCATGACCACAGCTATTATTTTATTCAGACGGTGATTAATGATCATATCGAACATCATTGGCATATGGCTCAAATGAGCTAAGATGCCCTGCAGATGACCGTGATACATTTTTCGCTATTCCATTCATGCTCAACAGGTAATTTTTATGGCAAGTTATCAAGATTTGACCGCTTCTAATCCAAAGAATAAGTCAGCAGATACGAGCTCTACAAAAGCGACTATGCAAGCTGATATGGATGCTGCTCTACAAAACAAACAACGTAGCAATGATTATAATGATGAAGTGTCTCAAGCTAAGTCAGACGAGCTGATTGCAAAAACCGTCAATGACGCTGGTGATAGAGTAATTGATGACGTGCAAATATCTCGTGTGATAGAGATGGCATGGGAAGATAGAACGACATTCGGTGCCATAGAGCATAGCTACGGTCTCGATGAGACTGGGGTTATCAAGCTCATGCGCCAAGAGCTAAAGCCGTCATCTTTTCGCTTATGGCGTCAGAGAGTAAGCAATCGTGCTACCAAACATGAGGCAAAGCGCTCTTTCGAAGTTGGCCGCGCTTATTGTAAAACTCAATATAAGCAGCGCTAAACCACTAAGTATTTAGCATCAATATATAAAAGGCTCTCAGCATATGTGAGCCAATTATAATTTCCTTTTTAATTTATTAATATCTTATATAAACATGAATTAGGTAGCTCAATTATGAACAGTCCTGCTAAACCTTATCTTATTGCACCGTCGATACTCTCAGCTGATTTCGCGCGGTTGGGCGAAGAAGTGGAGAAGGTACTAGAGTCGGGTGCCGATGTGATTCATTTTGATGTGATGGATAACCATTACGTACCCAATTTGACGTTTGGTAGCATGATCTGTAAGGCGTTGCGGGACTACGGTGTTGAAGCGCCAATTGATGTGCATCTGATGGTTTCACCTGTCGATAGTATGATTGAGCAGTTTTTGGAAGCGGGTGCTAGTATCATTACCTTCCATCCTGAAGCCAGCGCTCATATCGATCGCTCACTTCAACTGATCAAAGATGGCGGCGCAGAGTGTGGCTTGGTATTAAACCCAGCGACACCATTACATTATCTTGACTACGTCATGGAT
Source organism: Psychrobacter sp. NPDC077938 (assembly GCF_044542635.1). NCBI lineage: Bacteria > Pseudomonadati > Pseudomonadota > Gammaproteobacteria > Moraxellales > Moraxellaceae > Psychrobacter > Psychrobacter sp. NPDC077938. Next base: position 212,025 of record NZ_JBITUW010000005.1, on the reverse strand, counting down.
AAAGTAGATCAGATTTTATTGATGAGTGTAAACCCAGGCTATGGTGGGCAGTCGTTTATCGATAGTACTTTAGATAAAGTCCGTCAAGTCCGTCAGCGTATTATTACTAGTGGTCGAGATATTCGATTGGAAGTTGATGGCGGTATCAAAGCCAGCAATATCCGTGCGATTGCTGAAGCGGGCGCTGATATGTTTGTCGCGGGTTCTGCGATTTTTAATCAAGAAGATTATAAAGCGGCTATCGATGAGATGCGTGCAGAGTTGCTATTAGCCAACAACAGCTAGCAAGTTTGGTATGGTTAATAAACGCTATTAGCCATACAACAATGATATTAAGATGTGCTGTATAACTTATGACTATATAGTTAATTCCATATAAAAGAGCGACAGCGTTAACCGCGCTTGAAGTATCGCATTACATCTGCACTCAGTTGCCTTGTATCTCTTTTAAATTGAATCAACTATATATAACGGTCAGTCGCGTAAAGGTGAAATATGGACACAAACAATTTTAGCAGTTCAACAGAGCCTTCTGAGCAAGTAAACTCTCATGAAGCGTTGAATCAGCAAGCAAGGCAATCACTTGATAGTGAAACACCGCAGCGCAGTTTGGTACCTAGAGGCATTACCATTGGCTTAGCGATGTTTGCACTGGTACTTAGTTTGGCAGGCTATGGCTTTCGCCTGATGGTAGGTGATGACGTTGAAACCGTACTGCGTCACGCTGCGGTCATTGTGCCTGCATTTATGCTAGGTATACCGCTGTTTTTTTGGGTAGGCTCTCGCATACTCAATAAGGTTAAAGGTCTGCATATCGAGAGTTGGAATGCGATTAGTTTGGGCTATTTGACTTCTTGTATATCGATGCTATGGCTGATGGGTACTTATAGTTAAGTGTTTCCGCTGTAGATGTAAGGCTTCTTCGCACCTGTATTGTTTATTCGCGCTTATATTGTTTATTCACGCCTATATAATGTCGTAATATTTTATATTTTTTAATCATTAAGCCATGTCCTACAAGCATGACTGGAATTTTATATGAGAATCGTACCAGCCAGTATTGCTAAAATTATCTATCCTAAAGACTTACCAAATGGCTTATTTACCAGCTTAATTATCGCTTGTTTGTTAATGGGGTTGGCGTCACTACGTCACGGAACCGATTTACAAGGTTGGCTAAATGTCATTGAAAACTGGCTGCTTATGCTGCTGATATTGCCTACTGCGACGGCCACTGTTGCACTGCCATTTAAGTATCGTGATCCTAGCCTTGAGTTAAAGCTGGTTTATTATCTTGGAATGTTTGTGGCCTTCTTATTTACATTAGGAAAGTTGCGTTATTGGCACTAATATATACAAACGACATGGCATTCAAGTTTGCTTTTATAGCGAAGACTTATGTGACAGCCCTTGAATTCCAGTGTTAAAGCGTCCATTGTATGAGTAAGACAGATTTACCCGCGTTACTGTAAGATGATAGATTTGCCGAATGAGTTTGTTTTCAATAAATAACTGCTTTGCAATGACCAGTTTCTCTACCAGTACTAAACGGGATAATAAGGAACACATTAATGCCATACGATATCGATAATGATATAGAAGTAGATAACGAGAGTAGCGATCAGTTTGCAGGATTTGCCAAAGAAACCACGTTAGAGTTGGTGGAAGCAGATGATGGTAGATTGTTGTTGCGTGATGCTGAACAAGACGAAGCGCCGCTGATGACTATCGATTTTTCTGACAAGTTAAAAGAACTACTTGGTAGCGATACTCAAGCCATTGGTCAACATATGATTCACGCTGCGATTCAGGTCATTATGCAAAAGCAAATGAGTAAGTGGCATGCGCACGTATATGATAAAGAGCCGACACATTACAGCTAATCTTTGGTTATTTTTGGGTACCAGTCAAAGTAAATGACTGAAGGCGTAGCTTAGCAATATGAAGCGCTTAGCAATATGAAACTACAGCCATAAAAAAAGGGTTTATCAATTGATAAACCCTTTTTTTGTTCAAATAACTTCTTTATAGAAAGTATTTATAAAAATGCCTTCTACAAATGATGGCAGTTATTTGATTTTAGCTTCTTTAAAGATCACATGCTGGCGTACTTTTGGATCAAACTTTTTGATTTCCATTTTGCCAGGCATAGTGCGCTTGTTTTTAGTAGTGGTGTAGTAATACCCAGTACCAGCTGTTGATACTAATTTAATTTTATCTCTCATGATAGCTTTCCTGTAAATGAGGGGTCTTCAAACGATAGGTACGTGTCTCAAAGAGTGAGTTGCCACAATTGATGTAGCAAAACAGCAGCCTAAATGATGAGAGTCATCATTCAGCTGCTATTTTTAACTTAAACTTTTTGACCTTGTGCGCGTAGATCCGCTAACACTTTATCGATACCAAGTTTGTCAATGATGCGCATACCTTTGGTAGACACACGTAGACGTACAAAGCGGTTTTCAGACTCTACCCAAAAACGATGGTTGTGAAGGTTTGGTAGAAAGCGACGACGGGTTTTGTTGTTTGCATGCGAAACATTATTACCCACCATAGGGCGCTTTCCAGTCACTTGGCAAACTCGAGACATGGCGAACTCCTAATCTATGAGGTATGAGTTTTTCTCATACCAGTCTGGGCAAGTTGCACGTTTTTGCGGCATGGACACAGCAAGCGGCAGCTTTGCACCAAACAAAACTATATGAAGGTTGAGCTGGTTTTGCTGCTATCTAAAGGCAAATAACAGGCTGACCAATTCAGAAAATTTTAAAGCCGACATTTATACCATAAAACAGATGAATACTCAAATATTTTTACAATAACTGTCGAATTAAAGGAGGGCTATTATACCCTGAAATGAGCGCTCTATGTTGTTGATTGTTTAATAGTAAAGATTAATTTTTAGTTGTAAGTTATAACAAAAGTCAGTAAAGTTGCTGTTATATATTTAATACAATCTGTTAATACACTGGTATTACTGTAAATCTATGTATCATTACCAATCTCTTTTGATTCTAGGTAATGATTTTTTGCTTATTTGCTCAGATAAATTACTGCTCATGCGGAGTTAAAACATGTCATATACATCCCTGCCCACTTCTAAGTTGTTTCAATTAACAGCACTCACATTATCATTAGCCCTAGCGGGCTGTGGTGGAGGCGGTGACGGTACTGATACTATCGCGCCGGAACCTGATACGGGTGTGCAGCAACCGGGTACAGGTGAAGATACAGGCTCTTCCACTTCTAGTGCAAGCGAAATATATATATCAGCCGAGAAAAACCAGCTGCTAACAGGTAGTGATAAAACTACTGTTAATATCAGAGTTACTGACAAAAATGGTGGTATTGTTAGTAATATCCCTGTAAGTATCAATATTGCAAATGCTGCTCTATACGGTTTATCTTTGAGCAGCACTTCCAACCAAGTCACTGATGAACAGGGCTTGATTGCTGTTGAATTGCTACAGAATACAGTAGGTATAGACTCACAGTTAAATCATGAAAGTTTATTAACTGTCGTGGCTAATGAAAACAAAAACTCAATCCAACAAACACTTCCTATTCTAGTTTCTGGCACTAGTACGAGTAATGTTGTTTCTTCCAAGAATTTGGTAGAGGCAGGCGACAACTTTAATGTATCTGGACAAATTTTAGATGGTGCAACTAAACCTGTTATTAATGCTGATGTTGTTCTATATAACAATGATAAGGAAGCAGGGATAGGTAGAACAGATAATGATGGTAAATTTATTTTTAATTTAAATGCTTCTAACTTGGAAGTATCAGATGTTGGTTATCTATTTAGTATTGAGGTTAAAGGAACTGAGACAAGTCAAAGAATTCCCGATATTTTAACTGTAGTATCAGCAAGTAGTTCTAGTATGAGCTTTTCGGAAACTGATGATATTATCGTTGGTAATAAACAAAGAATCACTCTGAATGTTCCAAATGCCGTAGATGGTGACATTGTATATTTATCGACCAATAAAGGTGAACTACTTGCCTCTCTTAATGAGGCCCAAGGTAGCTCTCGTCGTGGTTTTAATGTTTTAAATGGAAAAATCGACTTCTATATCGATTCTAACGTACCTGGTACAGCAACTATAAGAGCAGAATACAATAATGAAACTAAAGAAACCCCGCTAAGCTTTGTCTCTGTGGAGCCTACTAAACTGCTTCTACAGATTGAACGTGCTGTGGTAAGTGTTGGTGGTTCAACTTCAGTAATAGCGAGAGTCTTGGATAAAAATGACGCTCCTGTAAAAAATGCTATCGTGCAGTTTACTACTATTAGAGATGCATCAGGTGGAAGTTTGGGTCAAGGTTTTGCTTATACTAATGATAGTGGTATAGCTACAGTTGTTTATAATGCAGGACAAAACCCAACCAGTACAAATGGTGTCACGATTAAGGCCCAAGTACAGTCAATCAAACTGCCAAATGGTCAAGAAAAGGCGGTCAATACCATTTTGGATACTTCCGAAGTTACTGTTCAAACCAAATCTACATACATTAGTTTCGCTTTTGCTGATAAAGTATCTTCCGACGATAGTGAAATATACTACTTCCGTAATGGATCTGTTAGTGTTCTAAATAGCACTGGTAAGCCTGCCATAAATCAAAAAGTATCTATAAATTTGATGCCACACAATTACTTAAAAGGTTATTTTGATATTGTAAGAAACAATATTTTTGAAACAGATTTTTGGCAGCAAAATGCAGTTACCTGCGAGAATGAAGATAAAAATAGTAATGGTATTTTGGATCCGAATGAAGATTTTAATGGCAATGGACAGCTTGATCCTGTTAATGTAGCAGCAGTACTAAATAGTATTGGTCAAACGGTTGATTCTAGTCAGAGCTTTAATTTCATAACCGATGATTCTGGAAGAGTCGACTTTTCTATACGTTATCCAAAGCAATATGCCAATTGGTACAGAGCTAAAGTTGTTGTAAATACACGAGTAGATGGTAGTGAGTCACAACAATCTAGGGTGATAGATTTCCCAGCATCAGTAGATGATATTGATATTGGCATACCGCTACGTCCAAATACGAACAGTCCTTTTGGTACTGATCTAAGTTGTTCTAGCTCTATATAGCTCTCAATATAACTGAAAACTATAAAAACCCCAACTCTACGTTGGGGTTTTTGCATTAGCCTTCTAAATAAGCAAATCACCTTAAATAACCAAAAACAACCAACTCGCTCAGCAAAGTATTGCAAAAAAGATTAAAATAACCGGTTTACTACGCTGTCAGCAATTTTTCAGCGATAAGTCATCATTTTTTATATTGGGCGAATTATGTCAGACAACACTAAAACGGTTTCATTATCGACCATAGCTTCTCAGAGCAAACAGATTCCTAGCGCCATTGATACAGCAACGTTGCTCATCAAATGCAAAGATCAGGCAGGTATCGTACAGGCAGTCTCTGAGTTTATTCATCGTTATGGCGCTAATATCATTACGCTTGATCAGTATTCAACGGCGCATGAAGGCGGTCAATACTTTATGCGTTTAGAGTTTGCTTTGGCAGGATTGAGCGATATTATTGAAAATTTTGAAGCCAGCTTTGCGCATACGGTTGCTAAGCGCCACGATATGGATTGGCGTCTACATAATAATGCAACGAAGACCAAAGTCGGTATTTTGGTATCAAAGTTTGATCATGCGTTGTTAGATCTATTATGGCGACATCAGCGTGGACTGCTCGATTGCGAGATTACTTGCGTGGTCAGCAACCATCCTGATTTAAAGCAAGCAGTACAGAATTTTGGCATTACTTTTCATCATGTGCCAGTGACCAAAGATAATAAAGTAGAGGCAGAAGAGCAGATTCATAAGTTGATGGCAGGTAACGACTTGCTAGTATTGGCGCGCTATATGCAGATATTGTCATCAGATTTTGTCAAACGTTGGCCGATGCAGATTATCAATATTCATCATTCTTTCTTGCCAGCGTTTGTGGGTGCAGATCCTTATCGTCAGGCTTACGATAAAGGCGTTAAGCTTATCGGTGCAACTGCGCACTATGTCACAGCTGAGCTTGATCAAGGGCCTATCATCGAGCAGGATGTACATCGTGTGACGCATCGCCAAGGGGTGACAGAGCTGCGTGCTATCGGCCGTGATATCGAACGCAACGTATTAGCACGTGCTGTAAACTGGCATGTCCAAAACCGTGTGATTGTGGCGGGTAATAAGACAGTCGTATTTAACTAAGAAAACTTAGTAGTGAGTTGGCTAAAAATATAAAAAAGGCGGTCAGTAACTAGTGTTGCTGACCGCCTTTTTTTGAACATATATTTTATAGAAGCATTTCTAAGACGAATTTGCTACCAACAAAGCCAATGGCTAATAGGATAAAGGCATAAATAGTGATATTGGCCGCACGTTTACCTCGCCAGCCTGCACGCCAATTACCGAATAGTAGCACACCAAATAATAACCACGACAGTAGACTAAAAACAGTCTTATGCACGATATGTTGCGCCATCAAGTCTTGTACATAGATAAACCCAATCCCCAGTGCGATACTGAGCAATACAAAGCCTACCAACAGCATATCGAATAATAAACTCTCCATACTTTGCAATGAGGGTAGCTTATTGACCCAAAATCGATGAATGGTATGATGCTTGAGCTCACGTATTTGTAGACGTAGAAATAGTGCTTGTACCGCCGCCATCAACAGCACACAATAGGCAGCCAATGATAATATGATATGAATTTCAAGCCCAATACTGACATCAGTTAGTGGTTGATAAGGGGCGCGGCCGACATAGCCTACAGTCATACCTATTAGCGCAGTGGGTGCTGCCAAAATACCAAGACTAAGAATAGGGCGGTATAAACAGAACAACAGATAAAAGAATAAGAAAAATAAACTGGTCAGACTGATTATATTGAATAAGTTGAAATTTAAACCATACAGCGTCACAACGTATGGATATAGCAGTGCCGCATGTGCAGCCATGCCAATCAGCAATAAGCCCAGACTGAGGCTTTTGTGGATAGGTTTGTCCTGAACCAGCGCCCAACCAATATGGATGCTGACTAAGATATAAGCCATGCTAGCAAGTAAGAATGCAAAGTGCACAGATAAAAAGCCTCATCTTATACTGAGCATAAACTGCCGCTCAATGTGTCGCTAAAGTGGTATTATCAGAATGATTAGAATAATCGTCCAATTTATCATAAAATGGGTGCCAATTGAGCACCATCTTGCTTATAACTTATAAATGATCGGCAGTACTGCATAGCGCAAAACATAAAATATGTCATCTGTAAAAAGTTAACTACAATTATAAGCGCTGTGTCCTTTGCGAAACGACTATAAGTTTTGAGCCATGTTAATGCTATAGTATTGATAATATAATTCTTTTATCATGTCCCTTGTCATGCAATATCCTAATATCTTATAGCGTATCCTAATATTATTTATGAACCATTTTAATGGTTTGATTGAGAGTTATTTTAATTGCGTATTATTTAATTGAAAACCATTTTAATTGAGAGTTATTTATGTTTGATACCTTAACAGAACGTTTATCGTCGAGCCTACGTAACATCGTCGGTACCGGACAGTTGACCGAAGACAATATCAAAGACACGCTACGTGAAGTGCGTATGGCGTTGTTAGAAGCCGATGTAGCACTACCTGTCACTCGTGATTTTGTAAAACGCGTAAAAGAACAAGCGCTTGGTGCTGAGGTGCTAAAAGAGTTAGCGCCAGGTCAAGCCTTTGTCAAAATCGTACACGACGAGCTGACCGAAATGATGGGCAGCGCCAATCAGCAGTTAGAGATGACAGGTAAGCCGCCCGTTGTCTATTTGCTAGCAGGTTTGCAAGGTGCGGGTAAAACGACTACAGCTGGTAAGTTGGCCAAATATTTACAAGAGCGCCAAAAGAAAAAAGTCATCCTAGTCTCTGCTGACGTTTATCGTCCAGCGGCTATCAAACAGCTTGAGCAAGTAGCCGGTCAAGTGAATGCTAAGTTTGTGAACTCAAGCACAGATGAGAATCCAATTGATATCGCAAAGCGTGCGATTGAAGAAGCCAAAATCCAATATCAAGATATTCTGATCATTGATACGGCAGGTCGTCTACATATCGACGATACCATGATGGATGAGATTAAGGCGCTAACTGCTGCGGTTAACCCATCTGAGACGCTATTCGTCGTCGATGCAATGACGGGTCAAGATGCCGCCAATACCGCAAAAGCCTTTAATGATGCGTTGCCATTAACAGGTGTTATTTTAACTAAAACTGACGGTGATGCTCGCGGCGGTGCGGCGCTTTCTGTACGCGCTATCACCGGTAAGCCAATTAAGTTCTTGGGTCGCGGTGAAAAACTAGACGAGCTAGAGCTGTTCCACCCTGAGCGTATCGCGCAGCGTATCCTTGGTATGGGTGACGTACTTAGTCTGGTCGAAGAAGTTGAGCAAAAGATTGACCGTGATAAAGCCGAAAAAATGGCGAAAAAGATGCAAAAGGGCGGTGACTTCGACCTTGAGGATCTATTGACCCAGTTCCAGCAGATGAAGAGCATGGGCGGTATGGCAGGCTTCTTGGATAAGATGCCTGGTATGGGCGGCTCAGACATGCAAAAAGCCGTCGAAGATGCCAAACCAGAAGAAAAAGTACGTGAAATGGAAGCATTAATCAATTCGATGACGCCATTTGAGCGTAAAAACCCTGACAAGATTAACCCAAGTCGTAAGCGCCGTATCGCTGCAGGTTCAGGCCGTGAGATTCAAGATGTTAACCGCTTGCTCAAGCAACACAAGCAGATGGCAAAGATGATGAAAATGATCTCGAAGCCTGAAGGTATCAGTAAAATGATGAAGTCTATGCAAGGCCTCATGGGTGGCGGCGGTGGAGCAGGTGGCGGCGGTCCATTGTTTGGCGGTGGCGGTCAGCAAGGTGGCGCTAAAGACGTGAATCCAGAACAAATGGCCAAGCAGATGGGACTGGATCCAAACAATATGCCGAGCACTGAAGAGATGCAAAAGCAAATGCAAGAAATGCAAAACCAAGCACCAAAGAAATTTAAAACACGCTTTTAGATAACGACTAGTTATTTTCAAGAAGTTTGATCAAAGCCCCGAAGCCAATGAAGCTTTGGGGCTTTTTACCGTTAGCAGTTGCAGATAAACACTGATGGATAAAGTGTGAAAAATATAGAAATTAATAAAATTCGTGTACCCTAAATGCTATGATAGGCGCTGCTTCACTCTGTCTAGATTATTACAGGACATGAATGATAGATCGTTATAAAGAATTAGTGAAATCTGATAAATCAATTTAGAACGCAAAAAGTAAAAGCCGAGGTTGTGATGTTTTTAGCAATGGATACCGTGTTCGATCAGTGTTCGATCGCGATTTTAGATTCGAGTGGACAGGTACTATCGAGCCATACCGAAACAGGTAAGCGTCAGCAAACTCAACAAATTTTACCGATGATTGATGCTGCATTGTCTGAGGCGCAGTTACGTCTTGCTGATATACAGGCTTTGATATTCAATCGTGGGCCGGGTGCGTTTAGTGGTATCCGCATCAATACGGCAGTGGTACAGGCTCTGTCTGTAGCGCATGACTTGCCTTGTGTTGGCGTCTCAAGCCTGCAAGCAATCGCACAATGCGCGTATCAGAAACACGGGCTGACACACTTATATAGTGCCCTTGATGCTCGTATGCAGCAAGTCTACTTTGGGCAGTATGAATTGGTAACTGATGACAAATTAGGTCATAGCATTATGCAGCCAGTATTGGCTGATGGTAGCGATAGCACTGAGCAGCTATTGGATTATGATCGCCAAACCACACTTAGCCTACCTATCGTGGGTAATGGCGCACCGCTATTGGCACGATATGATCAGCAAGATTGTCATGAAGATGTTTGGCCAGATGCTGTTGTCATTGGGCAGCTTGGTATTGCTCAGTTTGCAAACGATGGTGGTACAGAAGCGTCGCAGGCATTGCCAAAATATCTACGCAACCAAGCTTGGAAAACACTTAAAGAGCAAGGTAAAGCTTAGCTTGATAAATATGCCTTGTGCAGCGTCAATTGATAGCAGCTAGCTTTTTAGTGTTTAGCAAGCGCATACCCATATAAAATCAACGTTAATATAGGACAGCCAATCGGTCTGTTTTTAGGCCAGTTTTTTTAGGCCAGTCTGTTTCTAGGAAAGTCACTGTGGATATAGTTTTATTCGTTCAAGCTGTCATCATGGGTATCGTTGAAGGTATCACTGAATTTTTACCCATCTCTAGTACGGGATATTTGATCTTATCAGCAGATGTGATGGGTTTCTGGACTAAAGAAAAAGTCGATTTATTTGTCGTGGTGGTACAGCTTGGTGCTATTTTGGCAGTGATTTATGACTATTGGGGTAGATTGTGGCAAGCGCTGATGGGCTTACTGACTGGTAAAGCAGATGGCATGACCAATCCTAGACAGCTGGGACTGAGTCTGATTGTCTCTACTATCCCTGTAATGATTGTTGGTTTTACCTTTGCCGATGAAATCAAAGCTTATTTGTTCAATCCTATCGTCGTTGCCATTATGCTCATCATTGGCGGTCTGCTGATATTTTATGTGGAAAAACGTCCTAAAACGGTCATTGCAGAAGAAGCGGAAGATGTCAGCATAAGAACTGCGTTGATGATTGGTTTGTTCCAATGTCTAGCTCTTATACCAGGGACGTCACGTTCGGGCGCCACTATTATTGGTGCGCTGTGGTTAGGTGTCTCACGTAAGGCTTCTGCTGAGTTTTCTTTCTTTTTGGGTATTCCTGTCATTGTAGGCGCGGCACTGTTGGATTTGCTCAAACATGGTGACGTATTGACCAACAGTGAAGACTGGCTGGTGCTAGGTATCGGAACCATCGTGTCATTTGTGGTGGCGCTACTTTGTATTCGCTTGCTCGTGGCATGGGTAAGTCGCCGCGACTTTACTATCTTTGCTTGGTTGCGCATTATCACGGGTGTTATCGTGCTAGTCGCCGCTTGGGGCTTTGGTTATCAAATGGCTGGCTAGATTTGCGTTATGATTTAACACGGCAGTAATTTATAGTGAAAATAAGCAGCAAATAGGATGATGGTTATGACAGATGTGCCCCAAACGTATGACGAAACAGGTGCTGTTGTACATTGTCAGTTATTCTACGTCAATGACAGCCAGCAAGCACAGGTTGAGCGTTTACAGTCATTGATAGCTGAGCATACATTACCAATTATCTTGGATATTAAGGTCGCTATAGAGAAACTAACTCAAAAGCGCCGTCAGCAGTTGAGCCAAGCATCTACTCAACCTATTTTATTATTAGATGATAAAGATAAGCTATTATGGCTAAGTGATGGGCTTAGTGTGGCACCTGAGTGGGACAAGTTGCAGCGCCGTGTAGTGAGTGCTGGTCGTAAGTCTGAGCTGCTATTACAAGCGGCCAAAATCATATCAGATAGTCACGTTATTGATGCAACTGCTGGCTTTGGGCATGATAGTTTGATATTGGCCAGTACTGGTGCCCAAGTTACTATGCTTGAGCAACAGCCGTTGATGGCATTGCTGTTACTTGCAGAGCAGCAGCGTATGAGTGCGCTACCCAATTGGCAAAAGCTCATGAGCCGTCTACAGATTATTAATACTGATGCACTCAGTTATTTTGCGAATCTAGAAGCAAGCACCGCAATAGACGATGCTATGGCAGTCGATGTCGTCTATTTGGATCCGATGTTTCCGGAGGATAGCTATCAAGATAGTAAGACAGGTAAAGGGGCAAAAGTCGGTAAGCATATGCAAGCACTGCATCAATTGGCTCGTCCACCAACGTCAGATGAAGAGCGACAACTGCTAAGTAGTGCGCAGGCTGTTGTTAAACAAAGTACGCAAGGCCAAGGTCGTGTGGTCGTAAAGCGTCCACAATTTGCACCGCTGCTTGCTGATGAGCCAGCTAGTGAAAGCTGGCATAATGAAGCCGTGCGCTTTGATGGGTATTTTGTCTGATAGCTGCTGTTTGCGATAACGAATGTACGAGTATAAATGTACGCAAGTTATCAGATTATGTGTTCAAAGTTAATGGATTTAGGAGCAAGGAATGTCAGCGTTAATCATTTGGGTTATGGGTGCAGTTTTACTGTTGATTAATATCATGCTGCGTACTCGCATTCTTCGGCTTGAAGCACGGTTAAAAGAGCTGAGCAATCCACAAGAGCAGCTAGTATTTTTGCGTCAACAAGCAGCACAAAAAGACAAAGTCCCAGCGTTAAAGGCTTTGCGTAAGCAATATCCTGAGCTATCGCTGATCGAAGCTAATAAATTGTGGCAACAAATTCAGTAGTCAGACCATTAAACTTAGTAATTAGTCTATTAAAACTCAGTAACCAACCCTTTCAAAAATTAATTTAGTTGTTCTGAGCGAAATATATGAGTGCACATAAAAAGTATCCAATTAATGATAATAAAAAGCCATGACATTTAAAGACAAGCTACAAGCCTACATCCAGCTAACCCGTTTTGATAAGCCAGTCGGCATTGAGTTGCTCTTATGGCCAACGCTTTGGGGCGTACTACTCGCTGCAATGGGTCAAGCGCAGCAGCAAGGAATGACGGCAGCGTTGCCAAGTATTAAGGTGTTCGCGATATTTGCTCTTGGTGCAATATTTATGCGAGCGGCTGGTTGTGCGATCAATGATTTTGCGGATCGCAAAGTAGATGGTCATGTGACTCGAACTAAAGGCCGCCCACTAGCAGATGGACGCTTATCTGGCAAAGAAGCTGTTTTTGCATTTTTAGTACTGGTACTGTTAAGTGCTAGTCTGCTATTTTTCTTGCCCATAGCTGTGTTCTATTGGTCGCTTGGTGCCGTTGTATTGGCATTTATTTATCCATTTATGAAACGCTATACGCACCTGCCGCAAGTATTTTTAGCAGCTGCTTTTGGATGGGCGATACCGATGTCCTATGTGGCAGTGCAAGGCGCTCCCGATATTTGGTGTTGGCTGCTATTCTTAGCTTATATGTGTTGGACAGTGGCCTATGATACCCAGTACGCCATGGCTGACCGTGAGGATGACTTAAAGATTGGCGTGAAATCAACAGCGATATTATTCGGTCGTTATGATGTGATTATCATTTCAATATTGCAGATGCTATTTTTGCTAATGATGGGTGTTGTTATGTGGCATTACTTTGCCCCAACTACATTAGGCGTAACGCCAGTATTTGGATTGGCACTAGTTGCGATGATGTTTGCCAAACAAAACAGCGCTTGTGCCAGTCGCAATCCTTTGGCTTGCTTTCAGGCGTTCTTGGCCAATATCTGGGTAGGGCGCTATGTCTTTGCGCTCATCGCAGTTACTTGCATATGGACGACGCTAAATGGATAAGTTAGATAAGTTGTCGAGGTTCAAATCAAAGAAACCGTCTAATACGAATGCGTCAGTTACGGACTATCAAACTAAAATTGCCGAACATGGTCTGACTCGTGAGCAAGTTATCGCGACCGAACGTAAACTGGCAAAATTTGCTAATACCATGGATTCGCTAGTACGAGTGCCTTTTACCAAGCAAGGAATGGGTGCGGATGCGGCGCTTTCGACCATTCCACTAGCAGGAGATTTGGCAGGATTGGCGTTGACCAGTTATGCATTTATATTAGGGCGTCAGTTAGGTGTGCCTGCTCACAAAATGACGCCAGCGGTGAGATTGGCACTTATTGATATGGTCGTTGGTATCGTACCTGGCATTGGTACGCTATTAGATATTTTCATTCGTCCTAGCCGTAAGACACTGGGTATCGTGCATGAGCATCTACATCATGAGTATGGTATTACCGAAACCATGCATATGGATCGACCGTTTTTGCACCAGTCACTAGAAGACAAACAACAGCAAAGCCGCTTTGGGTTTTTTTGGCGCAATCCAATCGTTACTTGGTTATATCTGCATATCCCTGATTTTCTTGGCCTGCTAGTCATTGTATTTGTCGGTTGGGGGCTGTGGACAGTGATAAGCTGGTTGGTTGGGATGTTTGGTCAATCGACTGGGTTTGGTTAAATACAATCACTCATAACCCATTAGACAGCTTAGTAGAGACAAGTCAGTGGAGAGTAATACACAGAAACGAAAAAGGCGGCAACGATAATAACGTTTGCCGCCTTTTTTATGATTTTAAATAGGGCATTGAAACAAAGGCCGCCTCAGACTTTATTCAGTGATGACTTCTGCTTCAGCACTGACGGCATCAAAGCTAGTGACTTTATTGTTTCGGATAAGGTCGATAGTGCCGCCACCAGCATGACTGACTAGTTGGATACTACCGTCAGCTGATTGATAGGTAGGATTATTGCCTTGGCCTTCGGGTGCACTTAATGTCATTTTTGGCTGGTTAGGACGAGTAATGATAGCGTTAAGCATACCAGCTGCCGACGTCTCAAAGACCACGGACAAACTCTCACCTGCTGCACTTTTATAACGGACATCAGTGATTTGTGCGCCTTTAATAGCTTGTTCTGGGTTAGGTTTTTCAGCGCCATCATTTGCCGTAGACGTAGTATCACTAAGATCTTTATCTAACTCTGTTAAGCTCATATCACGTTCTGAATCAGTCTGCGCTACATTTTGAGCGTCATCTGCATTGCTACCTTCCGCTTCATCAACGTTGATATTGGTCGTTACTGGCGTGGGTTGCGTTGAGGTCTCAGCTGTAGTTGTATCAGTTGCTTCAGGTTCTGGATCTTTTTGACAAGCAGTCAATAGCAACAGGCTTAAGAAAATAGCAGGAGCCGTACGATAAAGCAATTTAGATTTTCGTAAGTTCAGTACTTTTGGAAGAGAAGTATTCATAATCAGCTTTATCCGTTAATAGCGCTCTACGTAAATGTGGTAATTGGCAAGGGTCAACCTGCTAGTTATTGACAGTATATTATTACGTATTTACCGTAATCACCAGCTTACGCTGTCCGCCATATTCTTGCAGATCTCTATGCTCACATAAATAAATCCCTTGCCACATGCCTAGACCTAACTCACCATCGACAAGCGGTATAGTCAAGCTTACCCCAAGCATCATGCTTTTGAGATGCGCTGGCAGGTCGTCTGAGCCTTCTAAGGTATGGCGATACTCTGGCTGGTCTTCTGGTGCGATTTTATTGAGCCAATCTTCTGTATCTAGTCTGACATCTGGATCAGCATTTTCATTGATTGCAAGACTGGCTGACGTATGCAGCAAAAACAGATGAACCAACCCTACCTTGGTAGAGTGAGGTAACAGCTGAGAAATAGCTTCTTCAACCTTCGGAGTAATGATATGAATGCCACGCGCATAGGCGGGTAGAGTAAGGGTGGTTTGGTGATAGCTCATAGGGTATATCTCATTATTAGAGTCGACATCAAATAAAGATATCATAAGACAGTATGAACTATGGAAATCGTTGCTGTTATTTACACAAGAGCCATTTATTCTTAAACAAGCGGCGTCTGTAAACGTGTACGATTGGGTGATAGGCGTGCGAGCATCGTCTCTGACAGTGGTGCGAATGACCCTAGCATCATATCTGCTAATGCTTCAGCACAAATAGGTGCCAATGCATAACCTTTTGCGCCCATCGCACTCATTGTCCATATCCGCTGACTGTTTGCCAATTGTCCAACGATAGGGTGGTAATCAGGTGTTTGGGTGCGAATGCCAGCTCGGCCCTGCCATAGACTCGTATCTGCCGGAATGATAGATGCCATTTCAGGAATAGCATTGATGAGCTTATCACGACTAATTTGATGCTCTTCAGGACGTATGTCAGTACTTGTGTCATTGCGGATAAAACTCGCGCCGAGCAATAAATAGGGCCTATCAGCGACGACTGTATTTAACTCATCATCTCCAGTCTGCGCGTTGAACCGCGCACAGTAACCACTATATTTAAGCGGTATTTTAGGTAGCTTTGATAGCTGCTCCGTTGAGGGCGTAAACCAAGACAGCTGCCCACGAATTTTACGGCAATCAAAAATACGCTGATCCAATTTATGACTCTCAAAAGCTGCGCAAATGACGATATTATCAGCAGTCATAGTGACAGTGTTACGGTTTCCATCAATACCTTCGATACGAACTTGCTGCTCAGTCTCGTTGATTTTATTCACTTCTAATTGCTGAAAGCGAATGAGTGGATGAGTCAGTATGATGTTTTTTAATGCTTGTGGATTGACTAGGCCAGACTGCGGTAAGTACAAGTTCTCTAATAAGTCTTGGTCTTTTAGGCCACTAGCAATCTGTGCTTGCTCATGCGATAGGGTGGTCGCCATCTCGTCAGGATAGTCGGCAATTTGTTCTGTACCGATATTGGCTTTTATGAGTAAATCAAGGGCGCCAGTCAGTTCAAGTACCGGTGCTGTATTAAGCTGTACGGCTGTTTGATTAAGCTCTTGATATAGCCTGCTACTATGAAGATAACCTATGGTATGCAGATGCTCATTGACATGGTGAATCGGCGTCATTTTGGGCGCAAGTAATGCTCTAGGATTGCCTGACGCACCTGCCAAGGGCGCTGATTTATCTAATAAAGTAACGGTAATACCGCGACTGGCAAGCGACCAAGCTGTGAGCAACCCTGAAACGCCTGCACCAATAACGACAGTATTATCAAATGTGCTATCAGTCGTTTCTTGCTTTGCATAGCGACTGTTGTTATCGTCAGTAAGGTCACTACTTTCCGCATTGGTCATAATGGCCGTTAGCATTTCTCGCTTTCGACCAAAACCTCTGACTTTCTTAATGTGAAAGCCATGCTCTCTTAGCCCATGCTTGACGATACCTGCACAGCTATAAGTAGCGGCAGTCGTATGAGGGCGTGATAGGCGCTGCATTTGTGCAAAGATACTGTCAGCCCACAACGTACTGTTGCAAGAAGGCGCAAAACCATCTAAAAACCAAGCATCAATACAAGGCGTATGCTGGTTAGAATGGTCTAATGCCAGCTTGCTTAGACTTTCTGCTGCATCACCAAACCACATATCGACAGTTAAGTTATCATGAGAAAAACTTAAACGATGACAGCCTGAAATCAGGGGCGGATATGCAGCCAACAGGGGATCAATAAATGCCATTAGCTCAGGTGCGCGCTGACCCCATAACGCAAGTATCTGGGTCAGATCTGCTAGCGGTATAGGGAACTTTTCAGTAGTAATAAAGTGCAGCCGAGCCGTTGCTAATTGCGGGTTGGTTTCACGTAATTGTCGCCACAATTGCCACGTTGCTAGTAGATTAAGCCCAGTTCCAAAGCCTAGCTCAGCAATCGTAAAGCATTGCTTTGGTGCAAGGTGTGCCAAACGCTCTGGTAACTGATTGTGCTCTAGAAACACGTGACGCGTTTCTGCCAAACCATCCGCATGAGAAAAATACACATCCCCAAACTCACCTGATACTGGCACCATATTGCCAGTATCATCCAGTTGCCAGTCAATCTTGGCAGGTGTGATAACGTTTAAATGTTCAGGGTTTTGATGGTTAGCGATAGACATGAGGCACTTCTTAGAAATATCAGGAACGGAAGCTAAACGATCAGTTATTACGAATCAATGATATCGACATTTGGTCAGACACAGCGAAGTAGAGTAATGCAAGTCAGTGCGAGCACAGCTTACGCTACCAGCGCTCACGACGGACAAATACTAACCACGAGACAAAAATACCGACTAATAGACTGATCAGAACGGTAAACGCACCGTATAGAAATAACTGTCCTTTACTTTCGTAGACCAAGACATTTACTTGAGTCTGCAAGTCGTTTACTTGACGCTGTAGTTGTGCATTACGGCTAAGCAGTTCTTGATTGGCAGCTGACAATGCTTTAGTAGATGGTTGCAGCTGTGCCGCCAAGGTATCATTGATATCTAAAGCTGAGTTTTTCGTTGGCGAAGCGCGCGCCGCTACTGGCCCAGTCAGCGGCAGCACTGCTGTCGGATCGGTTGCATCGACAGCAGGTGTTATGGGCGCAGTAGGTGCAGCCTGCGCCGAAACGGCTGTCGCTAACATGAGACCAATCAGGGCACTTTTGTAGAAGCAGGTAGGTGAAAAAGAGACTCTCTGGATCACGATGCAGCTACTTGATTGTTGCTATCAGTTGGTGCTGGCAATGCTTGAACAAATGGTTTGATATCGACATGACTATACACGCCATCACGTAAGTAAGGCTCATCGTTTGCCCATGCTTGAGCCGCTTCGATAGAGTCAAAGTCTGCAATGATTAAGCTGCCTGACATATCACTCTTGCTATGCTCGATAGGCGTTGGACCTGCGATAACGAGGCGTCCCTCTTGGTGCAGCGCTTTTAAGCGTTCAATATGTTCAGTACGAGTGATCAGACGTTGTGCACTGCTATTAGCCACGTCATGACCAATGATTGCAAATAAAGACATGAGACTTCCTTAGTGAATAATAAAAAAGTAATGGTGAGCTTAGTATAAACGTCATAGCAATAAAATTGTGATTGCTGCCATGACCAGGCAACAGAAATTATTTTGTGGCTTTGTCTGTTAGGGCAGGGTTGAGATGCTTTTTCAACACGGAAAATTGAGCCACGACAAACACCAGCATAATTGGAATCCAGCCATAGGTCTTAAAGTTGATCCATGCTTCATCTGACATTGTGAACGCTGTGATATAATGTAGTACAGCCATTAGGGCAAAAAACAATGCCCAAGCAACGGTCAGCTTTTTCCAGCCGCTAAGCGTCAGGGTAAATACCTCTTTCATAGCAAGCTGCATCAATGGCTTATTAATAGCGGCACTGACGAATAGCGTCAATGCAAAAATACCATTGATAATAGGCGACTTCCAGCGCAAATAAATATCATCACGCAGCAGTAATGTACCGCCGCAGAATAAAATCGTTAATAATAAGACAACCCATTGCTGCTTATCAAACTTACCTTTTTGACGAATAAAATGAATGGCGTAAACGATAATAGTGGCGACGAGCAAAGCCCCTGCCGCTGCTAAAATACCGTTATAACGCGCCGCGATAAAAAAGGCAATTAAGGGAATAAAGTCTAATAATGCTTTCATAGCAAAGGGTGTATCCAACAAAAACGTATGGGGTAGTTTACACGTCTACCGCACCAAAAAAAAGCAATCAACACGATAATCATGCGATATACGCGACCTACAGAGTAATACTTTCTTATTGCGCCTGATGACCATGCCACTGGCCAAATATAAACACGAATACAGTAACGATAACTGCTAAATCTACAGAATGAGCAAGACAAATCACAATACTCATAATCGTAACAATGACTGTCTGCTACCTAACTTTTATTCTACTTTTATTTTATTTAACACTTTAAGGCTCAGCTTATGAAAATTGACTTACATTGCCATAGTACTTGTTCAGATGGTACCTATGCACCGACCGAGGTCATACAACGTGCTCATTCAGCGGGCATCAACGTATTGGCATTGACTGACCATGACACGCTGGCAGGGATTGACGAGGCAAGGGTCGCTGCCAGTGCCTGCGATATGCAGATTATTAATGGCGTTGAAATCAGCTGTGAACATACATTAAGCGGTGGTTACGGAAAGAATAAGTCTACCAATAAAATTATTCATGTACTTGGACTGGACTTTACTGATCGCGAAAAAATGCACGCAACGCTGCAGCAACTGCAAGACAGTCGAGCCACTCGTGGTCAGCGTATCGCCGAAAAATTGAGTGAGCTATTAGATATTAATTATGATGAGCTATGGCAAGCAGTGCTCGATAAAGCAGGCGGTAACCCACAAGCAGTCGGGCGCGCCCATATTGGACAGGTATTGTTTGAGCGCGGTGAAGTCAAAACCGTTCAAAAAGCTTTTGATAAGTACCTAGCAGATAATAAACCTGCTTATGTAGCAATCGAGGCGTTAACGATGCAGCATGGTATCGAGCTGATTCATGCTTGCGGCGGCAAAGCGGTGCTCGCACATCCCACGCGATATCAACTATCAGCGACACGCGTGCGTAAACTGATCGAAGAGTTTGCGCAGCTAGGCGGCGATGCTTGTGAACTGCCAGCCACTAGTGAGCCAATTAGTACCCGCAGAATGGTTGACCGTAGCATTGCTGAGCATGGTCTTGCGGCATCTATTGGTAGTGATTTTCACGGTAGTAACATGCCTTGGCGACGTTTGGGCGATGTTCCTACTTTAAATGATGATCAGCAAGGAGTTTGGGAGTCTTTTGCAACGCTTGCTTAGTGAGTGAGATTTACCTTTTTACAGCTGCTTCTAATAAGGTTGTTTCTAATAGCGATAGGGCCTTATTTATCATGATGAATAAGGCTAAAAATGGGTAAGTAAACAAAATTGCATTCATAGAGAAGTTATTGGGAAATAAATGCGTAAAATAGATTGATAATAGGGTCAGAACTTGTAACACTTGATATGGAAATTTCAGAGCGAATAATATGCTTTGGCTTTGATTTTAGCACTTATATATTCAACGCATTTATACCTTTTAATGTATTTACACTCTCTGCGGTAGCCCTTCTATGGCTGTATCGATATCCCATCTAGGTTACAACAAAATCTCTCAAATGATTTTTGAGTGGCAGGCTGCTGACCGAACATCGCTAATGGCCTTATTTATCGTGTTAGAAGTGTCATTGCATTGGTTCTGGTGCTTGTATGTCTGGTGGCAGCAAGATGCATTAAACACCTATGTAAATATGCATTATCTATATCCATTATGGCTTGGGATTAGCTTTGTCGGGCTGTTCTTTTTGTGCATGGTCAAAGGCTTATTTCACTCAAGCAATGACAACGACATTGTCTTAAGCAGATGGCAGATAGCTTTGGTTTTGGTTTACACCGCCTACATTTCTACTGTTATTGTGATGATAGGGTACAGCAGTCTGTTTGCAGGCGTGTCGCTCGTCGGCGGCGCTATGCTTGGCATGATGCTGATTAAGCGCCGCTATGCTTGGCGTATGTTTTGGCTGCATATTATCTTGATGCTATTAGCGATCATGTCACCTTACTTTGGTATCAGTCTGCCTAATTTACGCCAATTGACCGTCATTCATCCCATGCTTGAAAGTCATAACTATCTAACTTACAACGAGATTATGGCCGCTGAAAATGCGGTTGCTGCATTAGCTTTTGAAAACAACGTCTTAAATTGGGATAATATCAGCGAGCTACAGCGTTCATCCGCATTTTTTTGGCGGTCGACGCATTTATATTTAGCGCTGCCAAAAGCGATTTTTATTGTTTATATGTTTCGTGCTTTGCTATTGGTGTTAGATGATAGTCGGTTTGAGACCCTTCTACATGCCAATCAGGACGAGCTTACTCAGCTTAAAAATCGCCGTTACGGTCTGAAAAAGATGAAGTATGCCTTGGCAACGGTGAGAGAATATCAAGACTTAAGCGTCATGCTGTTAGATTTAGATTGGTTCAAACAGATTAACGATAATTATGGTCACGACGTAGGTGATCAGGTTCTGATTGAAATATCGCAGACGCTATCGCAGTCGTTAACAGATGAGTCAATCATCAGTCGTTACGGCGGCGAAGAGTTTTTGGTTGTACTACCAGACACGAAGCATGATAGTGCTATGGTGATAGCTGAGCAATTACGGCTAAATATTGCTGAGCATGTCATGAAGATTGAAGGTCTGGCTGATTTTAATGTGACAGCAAGCTTTGGGTTGTATACCTTAACTCATGAAGAGCGAGATTGTATCGCGCAGGGCTACAAAACGATCACACAGCAAAAGACTGTCGCTCAAACGTCACCTCTTATCAAGCCAATTGCTACAAAGCGCGCGGAAAGCAAAATCGCCTCAATGCAAAAGCTGCCTAGTGATATCTGCCAACGACTTATTAGCATAGCGGATAAAGCCTTATATGAAGCCAAGCACCGTGGTCGCAATCAAGTTGTCAGTGCAAATGAGATGTGGGTCGAAAAAGAAGGCGGTAAGCAATCGCTTTACAAAAGCCGCTAGCCATTAATTTATTAACGATCAGCCATGCCACTAAGACTGTGTAAGTATTATCGGTATGGCCAATATTCTATTGATTGGTCCAATTTAGATGCCAGTCTCATTCATCCATCCAATCAAGATATCAACTGCTGTACCAAGCTTGCGAGCACACTTGTGGCAAAGCTACCCGTAGTCAAAGTAAAGTTTAATACTAGTGTCTGATCGTCCGACCATTCCCAGCTTAACGCCTCAATCGGTAGGCGTAGCGCTCGCCTTTGCGCCTTAATATCGCGCTGCTCTAATCCAGTTGCTAGTTGCATGAGTAGTGGGCTATGTTGTACTACTATAGTCTCTAAATCTGCAGCGCTACCGGTAACTTTATCGTTACCCGTGCCCCATAGCACAGCAGTTGGATGAATATCGCCACTGTCAATACGAGCATGCAACGTATCATCTAGTGTTTCACTAGTAAATATCGATCCTGAGCCATCTAAATTAAAAACCTCGCCTGCTAGGCCAGTGTTCCAGCTGCCATCACGTACTCGCGCTGCCAATATCTTATTAAATATCAAGCTACGTGCAGCAGACAATTCCATCGTATTTTGCTCGCGCGGGGCACGTTTGCGTTTGCTCTTTTTTGGTTGCGGGCGAGGCTCTCGCGGCGGACGAGCAAACAGTGATAAAGCTTCTCTGACGTTATTACCCTGACGACCAAAACGCTGTGGACCAAAATAATTGGGTACGCCGTTTCCGCTAATGCGCGTTAGATGCTGCTCGACGGCCTCTTTTGCAGATAGGAGTTGCTCAGGTGATACATTGTTTTCATTATTTTCGTCACTAGCGCTCGCAAACTGGATATCACGTAAAGTAATAACAAACTGATTGGCACGGTGCGTACCGCGATTGAGTTTTTTATTGTGCCAGTGCTGCGCAAGGATAGTGACAGTCTCATTTTCGCCAATGTCTACTGGTGCAAACTCAATAGGCGGTAATTGCTTCTTTGGTATACGCAAACTGAACCATTGGGTCGTCAACGCATGACGATCCTTCAAGCCTGAGTAGCCAACATCACGTAATGGAATGTCTGTCCACTCTGACAGTAGTTTCGCCAGATAAGCAGTATTCATGCCTGATTTTTCGATATGCAACCACAAATGCTCACCTTCACCAGTGAAATCTAATGGCAATAGCTCATTAACGATAAAATCAGTCGTATTGGCTTTATAAGTCGCTTGCTGTATTGGCTGCAAACTTGGCTGTGGCAAATTTGCAGTATCTGTAATAGTGGCAATATCAATATGAGCTAGGTCAATTTGCTCACTAGCTGTTTGTTCATTAGTATTTTGAGCAACAGCTGTTGGATCTATAATAGCAGTTTCGCTATCTAAACTAGTTTGAGAAATAGTAGTGATTTCGTTTTGGTTGTCTTGAGAAGTCATAAGGTCGTCTTTTATTTTGTTTATTAATAATGATTAGAAGTAAAAGAAGTGCGGAAAGCAAAGTTGCATAATTACGTTTTGCAACGCAGCAAACATACAAAAAAACATCGTGTGCACGGCGCTCTTGCTACTATCAATGCATAGCATATTAAAAATAATAGGATAAGTTGAATTTGTCTGGTTGGTTACGGTCATTTTCAACCAGCTGTCATTAGACATCATTATAACTGTTAAGGAAGCATTATGACCGACGCAACGATCAACACAGTCACTATCAGTAAAGCGGATATCCCAAGCGGTAGCATGAAATCATATAAGCAAGAAGACGATAGTATCATTTTAATCACTCGCGATGACGATGAGTTCCGTGCATTCGATGGTAGGTGCCCACATGCGGGCGCAGATTTGGGTAATGGATTACGATGTGGTAATCGGGTAGTCTGTCCTTGGCATCATGCAACTTTTGATAGTCGCGATGGCACCCTATTAGAGCCGATAGCGACAAAAGGTTTGACCCAGTATGAGCTGACTCATGATGGTGATAATTTGACAGTCGATACCTCAGCTCAGGTAACGGGGCAGGTCGAAAATGATAAATTAACTGACACCCATACTATTATCGTTGGTGGTGGCGGTGCAGGATTTATGACGGCCGACCAGTTGCGTCAGGGTGGCTATGGCGGCAAGATTACGTTGATTAGTAAAGATGATAAAGCTCCTTACAACCGACCTTTATTATCCAAAGCGTTTTTGGCAGGCAAGATGGACGAGGAGAAGCTGCTATTGGGCGGTGCCAATTGGGCAGAAAACAACAATATTGTGTTACGCCTCAATCAAACGGTTAGCGAAGTGCTACCCAATGAAGCGACCGTCGTCATTGAGGATAATGATGGCAACAGCGAGCGACAAACTGCAGACTTCTTGGTTGTCGCCACTGGTGCTGAACCAAACTTACCACCTATTACAGGTGCTGACATAGATGGCGTATATACGCTACGCAGCATGAATGATGCCAAACTCATTAAAGCGGCCAGTCATGATCAGCGCGTGGTAATCATTGGTACAGGTTTTATCGGTATGGAAACCGCTTCGGCATTAGCGCAAGCAGGCACGACCGCTTCTATCACAGTGATTGGTCAAGGTAGCCGCGTGATGGGCAATATTGTCTCTGAAACGGTGAGTAACGCCTTAATTAAGTTACATGAAGAGAAGGGCATCAATTTTGTGTTTGACGCAACCGTCAATGAAATTACTAAGGTTGATCGTCAAATGGACAAGGATGAAGATAACAATAATCAGGCTTTTTCAAATGTAGGCGGTGTCATTCTAGCGAGTGGCGAGCATATTGATGCTGATATCGTGATATTGGGTACTGGCGTGTCTCCACGTACAGAGATATTGAGCGAAGTTAACGATCCAGATGGTGTACAAGTCGATGCGCATCTACAGCTGCGCGATGGCGTCTATGCGCTGGGTGATATTGCAAAAGCTAGCAACCAGATGGGTCGCATGCGTATTGAGCATTGGCGCGTGGCGCTGCAGCATGGCATGGTCACAGCTGCTGCGATATTAAATGACAACAGTGTTGACTCATTAGAGGCGCGTATACCGTTCTTTTGGACCATGCAATATGGTAAGAGCCTACGCTATAGTGGTCATGCCGAGACACCAGATCGCAATATCCTATTTGGTACGCCAGATACGCATGATTATATCGAATACTACTTCGATGATGAAGGCGAAGACACACGAGCTAGTGCGGCAAGTACGCTTGGACGTGATAAAGAGTTGGTTGCCTTCTCCGAGCTATTACGCCGTGGTCATGCACCGACGCGCGCACAGCTTAATGCAGGACTCGATATTATTGAGCAAGCGCATGCATTATCGCCCTAGTACTATCAAGCAATAAGTATTAGTATTTGGGGCATGTCATCAATTAGCACATGAATACAGTTAGTGGTCTTAAAATGGCTAAATTTTGCTAAACATTGTCAGAAGTCTTGCAAATATATTCATATTAACGGCAACTTCTTCCTCGTTTATCTACAATTTTTCTCATTTTCAGCCTCACAATCTAATCAATGACATACCCTAGACTGACTTGGTGATCTAAGTCAGTTTTTTATATGGCTAAATCCACATAAATCCGCTACATCGTCACCCTCATTAAGTATACTAATGTATAACTTGCATTCGGTTTTCTTGTATCGAAATTATTTGAATGCAACTGTACATAGACGGAAAAGGAAAAATTATAATATGAGCGAAAACAATATAAATAACAGCAGTATAAAAACAGACCATTTTGATAAAGAGTCGGTATTTTTGCGTGAAGCGACATTAGAGGATATTGGCGCACTTGAGCAGTTATTGAATTGCTGCTATCGCGAGACGGCAGGTTGGACCAATGAGGCTGACTTGATAGGTGGTATCAGGACTACATCAGCGGAGCTTGCTGCTGTAATCAATGATCCTAATCACTATTATTTTGTCTATCCGAAAACCACGACAGGCGACCGTGATGGAGAAGAAACAGGTGAGATACTTGGCTGTATCGCTGTCGATATTAAAACTGATGCTGCCTCAAATAAAAAAGCCTATATCGGTATGTTTGCGGTACATCCTGTGCTACAAGGGAAGGGTGTCGGCAACGTGATTTTACAAGCGGCTGAGACCTTTGCAGATCGTCATTTACAGTCACTGAATCAGCCTAGCCGTCTGACTATGTCTATACTAAGTCATCGTCCTGAGCTTTTGGCTTACTATCAGCGCCGTGGTTATCAGTTCAATGGTAATAAAATGCCGTTTCCAAACGATGGTAACAACGGCGAGCCAAAGCGTGATGATTTAGAGCTATTAGAACTCGAAAAAGTCGTTAGCTAATCAAATTGGCCTAGTAAAAAACACTAAAAAATATTCCATCTTGCTCAACCCCAAAAATGTCCAAAAGTCATAAATAGTCCAATACTCAGCAGCATAAATGCCACAATAATTAAGCGCTTGAACCAGTTAAATGCTGGCAAGCGCGTGGCATTATCATCCGACATTAGGTAAGCGAACAAAAACAATAGGCTTGCTGCTAATGTCATGATACCAAGCCCAATCGGTAGTATAAATAAGTACACCTGCCACACAGTCATCTCTCAACGGTCAGTATTAATCGCATCATAACAGCAACAGGATTGCGCTGTCAGTATGCCTTACTTTAAATTTTCCAATACAAATAATGATTAGAAAAATACAGTAATCATCAGTGCGGTATAAAAGTTATAAGACGTTTTATGTATACGAGAATATATGCTTACGTCATGACTGACAATAAAAAAGGACGCTCAAAAGGCATCCTTTTTTATAATAGCTAAGAATAAGAGTAATACTGTCCATTAAGCTTAACGCATCGTCACAAACTCTTCCGAGCCAGTTGGATGAATGGCAACGGTATTGTCAAAATCAGCCTTAGTCGCGCCCATTTTGATAGCGACTGCAAAGCCCTGAATCATCTCATCGACGCCAAAACCAATACCATGCAGGCCAATGACTTTTTCATCATCGCCCAAGCATACTAGCTTCATGGTGCATTTTTGACGATGCTGAGTGACTGCGCTATACATATCGGTAAAGCTTGAGGTATAACACTTGATGTTTTCTTTGCCATAGCGTTCTACCGCGTCGATTTCAGACAGCCCAATTGTCCCAATAGCAGGGTGAGTAAAGATTACCGTCGGTATCAACGTATAGTCTAAGTGCTCGTTGGGTTTGTTGTTAAACAAACGCTCGGATAAACGACGACCTGCGGCAATCGCTACGGGCGTTAGATCTACGCTGTTTTCGATGATGTCGCCAACTGCATAAATACCATCGACATTGGTGTTTTGGAACTGATCGACTTTGATTTTACCCGTCTCGGTTGTCTCGACCCCTGTCACTTGCAGATTGATACCGTCTGTCGATGGCGCGCGACCAATCGCCCAGATCAAGCAGTCAACAGTATCGATACAGTCTTCACCGCCATCGTTGGTGATCAAATCAAGGCTGTCATCGTCATTTTTATTGACTTCACTGATCACCGTGTTGGTGTGTAACTTGATACCAGCTTGTTCCATTTCTATCAGCAAAGTCTCTACGATAGTATGGTCAAACGTACGTAGTGGCGAGTGTTTGCGTACATACAAATGCACTTCGGCACCCAGACTGTTTAACACGCCTGCGATTTCGACAGCGATATAGCCAGCACCTACAATCGCCACACGTTTTGGTAAATGATTCAAGGCAAAAAAGCCGTCAGAGTCGATGCCGTATTCTGCGCCTTTAATGTCTGGCTGAATCGGGTGACCGCCCGTAGCAATCAAAATATGGTCAGCGGTAATCAGCTCGCCATTTACTTCTACGGTATTGGTATCGACAAATTTGGCAAAGCCTTTGATCACTTCGACGCCGTTTTTGGCCAAGTTATTATCATAGGCGCGGTGAATGTTTTCGATATATTGTTGGCGGCTCTGTACCAGCTTTTGGAAGTCAAAACCTTTGACATCGACATCAAAACCATAATCTGGCGCATATTTATGGATGGCTTCAGCCACTTGGGCGCCATACCACATTACTTTTTTGGGCACGCAGCCCAAATTCACACAAGTGCCGCCCAGTTGATTGGCTTCGATAATGGCGCATTTTTTGCCATAGCTGGCTGCACGGTTGAGTGACGCGATACCGCCGCTACCGCCGCCAATAGAGATATAGTCATAATGTTTGGTCATAATACGGTCTCTTATTAAGTTGTTATTGGTGCTGTTTCTGACTCTACTGTAATGGGTCTTATCATCCATCTTACAAGTTTTTTATGGTTAAGATGTGTTGAGTCGCTTGACTATAAACGGTGGTTGGTTAGTAAAAGCCTGGCATATAGATGCTTAACTCTATCTAAACTCATTTATACAATGGGGCGACGTCTATAAAATAACAGCCCCGGAATAGACAAGCCAAGCACCAATCCTGAGGTGACAAACAGCGCTTCAAACAAGTACACCATCATTTGGCTAAATAACTCGTCTGAAAAGCCGAAATAACCAATCTGTACCATACTGACCATCGCCTTATACGCGGCGATACCGGGCATCATACAAATGACGCTAGGCGAGATGAGCGCTTTGGGCGGTAGGGTATATTTCTTAGAAAAATACACACCCAAAAAGCTAGCAAGCATCGCGCCAAAAAAGCTAGCAACCACGATATGAATGTGCTGATAAACGAGCGCTGTCTTTAACCCAAAGCCAAATGCAGTCATCAGCAAACAAGGCAAGATATAGCGTTTAGGTACGCTAAACATCAGCGTCCAACCAAGGGTGATGATGCAAGACAGTATGACGGTTTTAATAAACCACATCTTAAAACCCCCAATGCTGTATGCGAAGTAAAACCAATGCCATCACGATACCGACGCACGCGGATAAGGTAAGCATGTAGGTAAAGACCGCACGCCCAACGCCAATATTGACATAGCCTTTTAAGATATCGGACAAAGAGTTAATCAAAGGAAAGCTAGGCACCAATAGCAGTACACTGGAGGCAACAGCGATATCCGCATTATTACCAATATCAAAATAGTAAGTCGTCGCCCCAATCAGTGAAGCGATAAATGCCGTCACAATGACAGTGATAAAGGGGTTAAAGTGGTGCTTGGAGAGATAGATACGAGTAAACATCGCCACCATACCAGCGATGAATGTCACCGCCGTAATCGACCAGCTGCCGCCATTCAGATAAGCAAACGCCGCACATGAGGCACCAACAAATATACTTACTAGCCACGTTGGGTATACGGTCTTATCTAACTCATCAAAAGCAAGGGTAGTGCGGTCAATCAAGTCATTGTGATCGACAGTGGCTTCGGTCTTGTTGATGATTTGCTGGATTTGCACCAATAAATTGACATTGATGCTCTGATTGATCGTATCTCTGGTAGTGGTAATACAGCGCTCGTCACAGATAGTCGTCAGGGTAATGGCGTTAAAGTTCAGCGAACATTCGACGCTGTTCATTCCCAAGGCAAGCCCCAAGCGTTTGGATAAGTCCACCACCACGGCAGACTCAGCGCCATATTGCATAAGGAGTAATCCGCAGCGCACGCATAGTCGGGTAATGCGCTGCTGCTTTACGTAGCTGATAGAGGCCATGAGTTAGATACGCATGTTGGTTGGTATTGATACGCTATTATAAAGGTTCTGGGAGTGGATAGGGTAGCGATACGAATATAGCAAGGTAACGATATAGTCAATCCTCTATAAAAGAGTGATAGCGTTAACCTTGTTTGAAGTATCACAGTTACATCTATACTCGGTTGCCTTGACTCTCTTTTAAACTGAATCAACGATAGCATCAATCACAGTGCTTATTTGCTACTATCATAAAGCGTAAACCCCTATCGCAAGGAGCATAAAATGCATATCGCTATTTTGACATTGACGTTTTCATTGCCTGGCTGTGGCTCGCTAAAAGAGAAACGCCACCGTATGGGCGGCTTGCATGCGCGCTTTGGCAATACGCCAAGTATCGCAGTATGTGAGAGTGGTGAGCGCGATCGACATGATGCTAGCGAGTGG
This sequence comes from Psychrobacter sp. NPDC077938, assembly GCF_044542635.1. Taxonomy (NCBI): domain Bacteria; kingdom Pseudomonadati; phylum Pseudomonadota; class Gammaproteobacteria; order Moraxellales; family Moraxellaceae; genus Psychrobacter; species Psychrobacter sp. NPDC077938. The sequence goes on along the minus strand of NZ_JBITUW010000005.1, from coordinate 182,011 downwards.
ACGTTTGTGATCGTCGGCTTGTCTAAACGTGAGGTCGAGTCGCAGTGCAGCCAAATTGAAGAAAAGCTAGAGCGTACGGTAGATGCAAGGGTGATGAATATTGAGAGGGAGTTTGTTTAGTCTACGGCGTCTTCGTAGATAGCCAATTGGGGCTAAATCGCGTCTCATGACAGCTATTTAGCGTAGTTTGGATAAAATAGTTTTGCAGAATACTAGGTTTTCGGATTCCTTTTATTTCAAACATATTAATTGAACTGTGTTTATTAGCCAAAGCGTTTGTTGAATTCAGTTTCATTCATGAATAGTAATATTATCGCTTCAAAAAATGAAATTATCGCTGGTATGAAAGTCCAACAGAATAATAAATATACAATACCTAAGAAAATCTGATTCAAATAAAACTTATGTATGCCAAAACCACCTAAGAACAAGGCTAACAATACTGCAGCGCCTTTACTTTTTTGGTTTCTATTTATAGGTATCGAAGGAGTGTTGTTCCTAGCTGGCAGCGGAGGTGGAACAGCTTTAAATGGTCTTTGAATTGGAAATCCACAACTAGTACAGGAAATGCTTTGATTGCTAATAGATGCAGAGCATTCAGGACACTTAATGAGAAACTCCATTTTAGAAGTTGGGAGCCTACAGTTAGTACAAGAGACGCTTCGGTCGCTAATTTTATGTGTGCATTCAGGACAATTTATTAAAGCCATATTTATTCCTTTATTTAGCTAATAGATGGCTTATTCCCATAGTCAAAATTGACTATATTTGTTCTGTCTAATTCGCTTCTGGGCTTATTTTGATACATACTTACAAATAACACCGATTTGTATCCACTAATTTCACTCATATGATTTATCTTGCATACAATTGGCACGCTCAATTGCCTTCCACTGACTATATTCCGGATCGTCCTTCTCTAGGTAAGCGCTGTTTACTTTTATAGCTTGTTCACATATTGCTCGATCATCACTTTTTCTGCGTGCTATGTCTCTCTCTTTTTTATCGTCCGCTGCTTTATTAACTACTTTTTCGTTGTAAGACTCTTTTGTTTCTATTGGTGTTTCCTGTACTTTATATTCTTTCTCACTACCCGAAGGGGCATTTGATAATAAAACTTCCCTCGGCCTTGTTTCTACTGTTATCACTGGCTCTGGCTTGAATTGCTCCAATGTCACCTTTTCAGCTACTTCGTTCTTTGGAGCTTCTAGTGCTACTACTTTTTCGACTACTTCACGATGTTCTATGTTTTTTGACACTACTCTTTTAGTTGAACATATGAAATTAACAATATCTTGATCTGTCCAATCTGGTGTTGGTATGTACCAATCCCCCAGATCTGCCGATGTCAAAGCCTCAAGGTTAGCAGATGATGTTTTTCTTATCTTATTGTTTGGGCAGTCAATTTGCATTTCCCCATAAGCGTCACTTTCATCTCCCCTACGTGCGTACTTAACATTTTCAATGTCATAAGATGTAAAATGAGAGATTAGGAAATAGCGTCCATCTTCACCTGAACCAGAAATTAACATTGGTATCTGTGTTAGTGGAGAATCAAATACTGATTCTTGGACTTGTGGCAACTCTTCGACTTGTGATGATTCCTCACTAAGCTCTGACTGCTCTTCACTGTATCGTTTTACTTTTTCTGTATAGTTATCATAAGCAGTTACAAACCAATAGCTGATAGCAATTATAATGATGAGCAGAAAGATGATGACACCAGAACAGCCGCTATTCTTTTTTCTTTGATGACTATTTAACAGTGAGTCATCATTAGTATTATCTCTTCGTGGCAAAGGAGGAGGTACAGCTCTAGCCGTAGGAAAACCGCAACTAGGGCAAGCAGTACTTTGATCACTGATGCTCTTAGAGCATTCAGGACAGTTGATTAGAGCCATGGTTTTTATTCTTTATATTCATGTGCAACATTTCGAGCACGTCTTTGCAAAGGTAAGTACTATAAAGTTGATTAAATAGCTGGTAAACAAGGTAAGGATTATAACTTAGCAGTAATATTTGAGCAACAAATGTCAGGGGTTTCTATTCATTAGGATAGGTTATTCAAGGTCTATTTTACTTATCAATACCAACAAAAAAGGCCACTCCCTAAAGAGTAGCCTTTTACCAACGAGTATCTAAAAAGTATTAGTTATTGCGGACGGCCTTGGCCATGTCCTTCAGGTTTTTTATACCCTTTTGCAGTCATACAGGCTTCTAGTTTTTTCATATCACTTTGGCTTGGACGACTTTCTTTAGACATTTTTACGCCAGCTCGTTGAGCACAATCATCCATGGCTTGTTTCATATCAGCAGACATTGCAGGTCTTTGATGGTTGCGATCGCTTACGCCATTTGATGTGCCGCTTGACGCACAGGCACTAACGCCAACAGTAGATGCTAAGACAATAAATAGTAATTTTTTCATAAGAATTCCTTAAGAGTTTCAGAGGTCGTACAAGAATGAGTAACGTCAATTTGTGTTGGCTATATCGTTATTAACCAGTTGTTTCTATATCGTGTGCGTTTACGTGTCATATCTAACCAGTTAAATATTAATACATTTAACTTTTAAGTATCTTTAATAAATATTAAGAAAGGTAACGTAACGAAGTAACTTAAGCCTTAGTTTATATATCAATTTCCATTCATAGCTTATAGTTTGTGCTTTGCCTTATACCAGCCCATAAAAAAGGCCACCCTATAAAGAGTAGCCTTTTATCAATCAGGACTAATTGTATTAGCTGACTTCTTTCATACCTTGTTCAAGCATTGGCTTTAAGAATATACCCGTATAGGATTCTTTGACTTCAGCCACCTCCTCAGGCGTACCCTCAGCGATGATCATGCCGCCACCTTTACCGCCTTCAGGACCTAGGTCGATCACCCAGTCTGCCGTTTTGATAACATCCAAATTGTGCTCGATGACCACGATGGTATTACCTTTATCGCGTAGGGCATGCAGGATATTGAGCAGCTTATCGATATCATGGAAATGCAAACCAGTGGTTGGTTCATCCAAGATATACAGCGTCTGTCCCGTATCACGTTTGGCAAGCTCACGCGCCAGTTTGACACGTTGCGCCTCACCACCTGATAGTGTTGGCGCAGATTGACCCAAGCGAATGTAGCTCAGACCGACATCCATCAATGCTTGCAGGCGACGATAAATCGCTGGAATGGCTGAGAAGAACTCAACGGCATCTTCAACGGTCATATCAAGCACATCAGCGATGGTTTTGCCTTTATAGTGAATCTCTAGCGTCTCACGGTTGTAGCGCTTGCCTTCACAGGTATCACATGGCACATACATATCTGGTAAGAAATGCATCTCAACTTTGATGAGTCCATCACCTTGGCACATCTCACAGCGTCCGCCTTTTACATTGAAACTAAAGCGACCAGGCTTATAGCCACGGGCGCGCGCTTCTTGGGTCTGGGCAAACATCTCACGTACAGGGGTAAACACGCCAGTATAAGTTGCTGGGTTTGAGCGCGGTGTACGACCGATTGGACTTTGATCAATATCGACCATTTTGTCCAAATGCTCAAGACCGCTAATGCTTTCAAACTTATCGGCAATTAGCGTTGAGGCATTGTTTAACTGAGTCGCTGCCAATGGCATAAGCGTACGGTTAATCAAGGTCGATTTACCCGAACCTGAGACACCCGTCACACAAGTCATGATACCAACAGGAATGGTCAAATCTACATCGTGTAGGTTGTTACCTGATGCGCCTTTTAGCTCGATGGTCATCGGTACTTTTTTGGCTTTGGCCTTACCTTTGACTTCCATATCGATAGTTTTGGCTTTATGACGGACAGTTGGAATCTCAATTTTTTTCTTACCAGACATATATTGTCCAGTCAGCGATTCTTTGTTTGCCATGATGTCATCGACCGTACCTTGAGCGATAATATGACCGCCATGTACGCCTGCACCGATACCGATATCAATCACATGATCTGCTTGGCGAATCGCATCCTCATCATGCTCAACGACCAGCACGGTATTGCCCAAATCACGCAAGCGTGTGAGGGTTTTTAGCAGGCGATCATTGTCACGCTGATGCAGACCGATTGACGGCTCATCAAGTACGTACATGACACCCATCAGACCTGCACCGATTTGGCTGGCTAGACGAATACGCTGTGCTTCACCGCCCGATAATGTCTCGGCAGAACGGGCAAGGGTCAAATAATCTAGCCCGACGCTGACGAGGAAGTTTAAACGCTCATTAATCTCTTTAAAGATTTTTTCGGCGACTTCACCTTTATGACCGCCAATCTTTAGCGTTTTATAATAGTCAGCCGCATCACCGATAGATAGCTTGACGATTTCTGCAATGGTCTGATCATCGACACGGACATTGCGTGAGATTTCATTCAGACGCGCGCCGTCACAGACGTTACAAGTGGTATCTGCCAGATATTTAGCTAACTCGTCACGGACAAGGTTACTTTGCGTCTTGGCATAACGACGCTCTAGGTAAGGAAGCACACCTTCAAACGGTGCAGTCTTATTCGTCTTGCGGCCGCGCTCATCAGTAAAGTTAAAGGTCAGTTTTTCTTTACCAGAGCCATGCATGATTAGGTCTTGCTGCTCTTTTGACAGATCTTGCCACGGCGCATCCATATCGATTTTGAAATGCTTACAGACCGTGCTAAGCAAGCCAAAATAGTACGCATGACGTTTGTCCCAACCATTGATTGCGCCTTGGTTAAGTGACTTCTCATAATGAGTAATCAGTTTTTCAGCGGCGAAATATTGACGTTTCCCGAGACCGTCACAGCTTGGGCATGCGCCATATGGATTGTTAAAACTGAACATGCGTGGTTCAAGCTCAGGCACCGCCCGATCACAGACAGGGCATGAATGCTTGGCTGACATGACTTGGTTTTCATCACCGCCTTCTTTTGGATTGCCATCCATAAAGTGCAGCGTGACCAGTCCTTGACCCAAACGTAACGCCGTCTCTAAGCTCTCAGCGACACGGTTGCCCAAGTCATCACGAACTTTAAAGCGATCGACCACCACTTCGATGGTATGTTTTTTCTTCTTATCCAGTGTTGGTAGCTCATCGGTATCGTAAACATCACCATCGACGCGCACACGGACGAAGCCTTGCCCAATCAGCTGCTCAAGCAAGACGGTATGCTCACCTTTACGCTCACGAATGACGGGTGCCAAGATCATAATCTTAGTGTCATCTGGTAAGGCCATGACTTGATCGACCATCTCAGTGACCGACTGTGCGACCATTGGCTCACCGTGCTCAGGGCAATATGGCGTACCGATGCGTGCATATAGCAGACGCAGATAATCATAAATCTCGGTAATCGTACCAACAGTCGAGCGTGGGTTATGGTTGGTTGATTTTTGCTCGATAGCAATCGCAGGGGATAGACCCTCGATACTATCGACATCAGGCTTCTCCATTTGCGAGAGGAACTGACGCGCGTAGGCCGATAAACTCTCGACATAACGACGTTGCCCTTCGGCATAGAGAGTATCGAAAGCCAATGAAGATTTGCCAGAGCCAGATAGGCCAGTGATTACCACGAATTTATCTCGTGGGATGTCTAAATCGATGTTTTTTAAATTATGAGTACGTGCGCCGCGTATTGCGATATGGTCATGTGCCATCGGTTACAGGTTTCCTATTTGCTAAAAGGGGATTGGGAAATATCTCAAGCTAAAAAGTAAATACAGATCAGTAAAGTGGTTGGTTAAAAGGTGAATAATTCTAAATTTATAGTGTTGTTATAAGTAGTGTCGTTATAAAAGGTACATATATTGATAAGGTAAAAGTTATGCCAACCTAGTTATTAACTTTCTATTGTTGTTTGGCTTTACGTTGCTTGTCGCTCCTACGACTATTTTTATAGGACTAAGCAAATCTAAATCAAATCAGTGTTAAGTAACAGGTAACGTTTGTTATGGTTTTGACCAAAATGTCATTTTATAGAGGGTGTTGTCGTTCAAAATGTCGTTTGGGTTGATGAGTAATAATATTTGCGACGCTTTACTTTATTGTCATGGTGACAGCATTATTCAAGGCATGACTGTGCATCTGATGCACTTGGTAACAAAATAATCTCGTAATATGAATGGCTTGGGTTGAGGGCGTATACGTTACTGCACCAGTAAGACAAAAGTCTCGGCAACCAAACGGCGAATGTCTTATACTAGGGGGCTTGATTTATAGGCCAATGCCTTGATAAACCAGTAGTGATAAATCATGGTATGGCACAGTGTTAGTCGTGAAAGATAGCAATGAGCAACCAGCAATGATCAACCAGTGAGGCAAGTATGAATAGCGTAGAGAAACGGGCAATCCTCGGAGTCGGTGGCATCTTTGCCTTACGTATGATTGGCTTGTTTATGATTGTGCCGGTATTTTCTGTCTACGGTGATAATTATGCACACGCAACGCCGTTTTTGATTGGTTTGGCTGTTGGTATTTATGGCTTAGGACAGGCTATTTTTCAGATACCGATGAGTTTGGCTGCTGATAAGTTCCCGCGTAAGCCTATTATCTTTTTAGGATTGATACTGTTCGCTATCGGTGGCATGATTGCGGCAAATGCGACGGATATTTATGAAGTCATCATTGGTCGAGCGCTGGCGGGTAGTGGTGCGGTCTCTGCTGTGCTTATGGCACTACTGGCAGATGTGACTCGTGAGGAAATGCGTACCAAAGCGATGGCCACGATGGGTCTGACGATTGCGACCTCTATTATGCTTGCCTTTGCCTTTGGTCCGCTATTAGTCGGCTCGCTCGGTATCTCTGGACTGTTTTGGCTAACCTCAGGGTTTGCTATATTGGCGATGCTGCTATTGGTAGTTGTACCGACGCCTATGCGCGTGCTCAAGCATAACTTAGATAATAAAACCATCGGTCAACAGTTGGCTACTGTCCTTAAGATTGGCGATCTTAACCGCTTACATATCGGTATATTTGCGCTACATCTGACGATGACGGCGATATTTGTGATATTGCCGCACCAGCTCAGTGACGTACTTGGCTTGTCAGTACGTCAGCAAGGCATGGTTTATTTGCCGCTATTGTTTATTGGTTTTGCCATCGCGATACCTTTTATCATCATCGCTGAAAAGAAACGCAAAATGCGTCAGGTTTTTTTGGGTGCAATCGCATTAATGACTGTCGCTTTAGCATTATTAGCGCTTGGTAGTCAGGTCGGTGTTGGTATTATATTGGGTTTGCTGCTGTACTTTATGGGCTTTAACCTGCTTGAGGCGACGATTCCCTCATGGATATCTAAGCGCGCACCAGTCGCCAATAAAGCGACCGCGATGGGGCTTAATTCCTCTAGTCAGTTCTTTGGTGCTTTTGTAGGCGGGGCAATGGGTGGTCTGTTATTAAGCCAGCCTAATTTGTTGGCGTGGGGCATACTGGCTATTATTATGGGTGCCGCACTGCTTATCATTATTCCCATTTCTCAGCCACCTTATCTATCGAGCACGACAGTTACTATTCCTAAAGATATCAATATCCAAGACTGGTCACGACAAATGCTGGCAGTAGATGGTGTTGATGAGTTGGTCGTCATGGCAAAAGAGCAAGTCGCCTATTTAAAGTTAGACAAGACACAGTTGACGGACGATTCACGTCAGCAGCTATCGAGTTTGGCGCAAAGTCCGCTAGATATATAGCAGCTTTATACCTGTAGTTGTATATGAAATAAAGCCAAATAGCACAGACAGCAATCTCATAAACCACCAATATCAATCAATATCAATAAGTAGAAACTAACTATTTATCTCTATTTAAAAGGAATTAATATGAGTAAATTTAAGATGTTGTCTGGTAGTGTCATTGAGGGTAAAAAGAAGGCGCATCGCTCAATAGCCAAGTTAATAGCAGGTCTTGGTTTATCAGCCATGCTATTAACTTCTGGTTGTGCTACGCAAAATATTCAGGCGTATCAGAACACCACACCAACGCTCGACATGCATGAGTTTTTTTCGGGTCAAATCGATGGTTGGGGTATGTTCCAAGGTCGAAATGGCGAAGTCAAAAAGCGCTTTTATGTTGATATTGATGCAACCCATGAGGGAGATGATGTCATTGTCCTAAACGAGAAATTCTCGTGGGCAGATGGTACGAAATCGCAGCGTATATGGCGTCTGACTGAGCAGACAGATGGCAGCTGGAAAGGTGTGGCAGGTGATGTCATTGGCGAGGCAGCAGGGAAAGTGGTTGGCAATACGTTGCACTGGAATTACTTATTAGAGTTACCTGTCGAGGACAAAACCTACAAAGTAACGTTCGATGATTGGATGTATCTTATCAATGAGGATGTCATGCTCAATCGCTCAGTCATGACAAAGTTTGGCGTAGAGCTGGGTAGCGTGACATTGAGCATGCATCGTAAGCCTTCCGATGCTAACTAGAAATCTATAAATTACTTGATAATAAGTTAGGTGCTATGCAATATCGATAAAGGTAGACGGTGTTCTTCAGTGTCTTAAAATGGCAAAATAGCAGCATATTTATCTATTACCTGTTATTTATTGGACTCTACAATATTGACGAGTATATCAAGATAGAATATCTAAGCGACATAGACTGACGTGCACCATAGGTAGCCTATAGATATTTCGATAAAAATTGGTTAAAGTAAAATTATACAATTGATAGTATCAAATGATGCTATCAGATAACGATTAAAACAGTTTATTAAATTATTCATAAGTAAAAGGACGGTATCATGCGCGGAGTCAATAAAGTTATCATCATCGGTAACCTCGGAGCAGATCCTGAGGCACGCCAATTCAGCAATGGCGGTAGCGTAACCAATATCTCGGTTGCGACATCAGAGCAGTGGACAGACAAACAAAGCGGCGAAAAAAGAGAAGCGACAGAGTGGCATCGTATCGCACTTTTTAACCGTCTAGGTGAAATCGCAGCGCAATACCTGCGCAAAGGCAGCAAAGTCTATATCGAAGGTAGTTTGCGTACACGTAAATACCAAGACCAAAGTGGTCAAGACCGTTATATTACTGAGATTCGTGCTGAACAAATGCAGATGCTTGATGGTCAAACTGGCGGCGGTCAGGGTGGAGATAGCTTTGGTGGTCAAAATCAAGGTCAAAGTGGCGGCTATAATAATCAAGGTGGCCAAAACAACCAGAATAACTTTGGTCAGCAAGCAAATAATCAAATGGCACATCAAGGCGGCTACAACCAACCAGCGGCTCAAGGTGGTCAGAATAGCTTTAACAATCAGGCGCCTGCTCAGCAAAACCAGTTCAATCAACCAGCACAGACACCTGCACAATCTAAGCCTACAGCAATGCCAGATAGCCCTGTAGATGATGACATTCCGTTCTAGGATATACCTTAGACTTAATGTTAAAAAAGCCCTGCAACTGCAGGGCTTTTTTAATGCTTGCTATAGTTGATTCAATTTAAAGGAGATACAAGGCAACTGAGTGCAGATGTAACTGTGATATTTCAAACGAGGTTAACACTGTGGCTCTCTTATAGAGGGTTAGCTATATCCAAAAATATAATTCAGTTGATGCTTTTTAACGTAGTTAAACTAAATTTTTATTAAAGAATTTTTAATTTATTTAATATGCTCTTAATATGTAAACGAATAAACTTAAGTTTATTTAGTACTGGTTTAATACTATTAATTATTACATTAGCTAGTATGCTTACTACCTTCTATACTCTATATTGACCGTTTATACCAAAAAATAATTATGATTAGTGACGTTTAGTTTTAAAAATTGCTATACTAACTTTATATGGCGTATAGTTAATATATATTGATCGTTTTTAAATAAAATAAATTTCAATGATAATAGCCAAAGTTTTACTTGTTTATTATTAATAAATCGAAAGCTATTTAGATAATAGGTCTTTATATGAAATGGTTAACTTCTTCGGAAAGCACTATAGCAACGACATAGTAAGTTACAGAGCTGATGCAGAACTATCTCCAAAATTAGCAGTATTTGAGAGTATAGTGCATAGAGATACTACTCTATTATTTCAACAGTAGGTTTTTGTCGAAATATTATTGTGAAATTCTAGCAGTAGTCAAAGTACTAGAATTTTGTTTTATTATTAGAAAATGCTTTCAAAGCTATAATAGCAATATATAAAGCATGGTGACTTATGTGTTTAGATTTATCTAAAACTAATTTTATTTAAAATGGATACAATGAGAATCTATCGCTATATATTTTGTATTTATAATGGATTGTTCTAGATGCTATTAGAAATTAAATATTCTTTAGAATTAATTATATTTGATGAATAGATTTAATTGCTAATGAACGATTTGTTCTCCGCATGTTTTCACGAAAAATAATACCTCAATAGAGGTCACACTCTTATTTTATAGTTGGATTTATTATGAGCAAAAATAACGCAATTGATTTAGAAAATTTGAACGTAGATGAGTTACGTGCTATCACTGAAAACGCTCAACAACTTATCGCTAAAAAACAACATCAACGTTTGTATGATGCCTATATGCAGTTCGAACAGATTGCAGAAGATAGCAATGCAACGATCGAAGAGATACTGAAAGCTGGTGAAAAGTTAGAGAAAAAACGCAGTATTAAATATCGTAATACTGATGATCATAGTGAAACTTGGACTGGACGTGGCCGTAAGCCAACGTGGTTAGTCGAAGCGCTAGCAGCAGGTCGTGATATCGAAGATTTTGCTATTTAATTAGCTGTTTTCTTATAAAGTTACTTTCTGTGAACCAGTTTGAAATTGCTATTGATAATGGTGTATTTACAATCATTTAGCGATAGATAGAGCTGTTTTTTAGAAAATAAAAGCCAGTATCTTTACCGCCAGTATTTTGGCAAAAAGATACTGGCTTTTTTTTCTGTCATCTATATGCCATTGTTTGTTATGATAATGACGTTTTTGTCTTATATAAGAGTTGTACGACTGTGGCCCAAGTATCTGAGTTTTCTCATAAACGTCCCCGTAAGCTCTGGTGGCTAGTTGGGTTTGTGTTGTTTGCGCTATTTGCTGTGTTGCAAATGCCAGCAGCATGGTTACTTGAGAAATACGCGCCGGATACGCCTTATGTCCAGCATGTATCTGGCAATGTATGGCAAGGTGCTGCTATTTGGCAGTTGCCTATGTCATCAACGTCGCTTACAGGTATGGCAGAATGGTCATGGCAGCCTTGGCAGTTACTCATAGGTAAGCTAGGTGCGGATGTTAATATCCACTCAGCACAGACACGTCTGAATGGGCAAGTTAAACTTGGTCTGAACTCATGGCAAGTTGACAACATGAGTGGGAAAATTGCACCTGAGACGCTAGCGAGCGTGGTCAACTGGCAGCTGCCAAATACCCCTATTCAAGTAAACAATGTATCGCTAACGCGTCAGTCTGATAAAAGTGACACATCTAGTAGTGATCCTGCTAAAGACGCGGGCGGATTTAGTGCAGCGGATGGTCAATTAACTTGGGTTGGTGGTGAGGTAGGCTATCCTAGTGGTGGCAAAGTTTTTTATATTACGATGCCTGCTCTAAGAGCCGAGCTTAGTACAGAGCAAAAAAACAATAGAGATTTGCTGCATATTAATTTATTAAACAATCAAGATAAGCGTTTGGGAGATCTGTATCTCGATAGCGATAATATGCTCGATGTCAGTCTGACACAGCGCTTGCTAGAGAACATGCCTGAGTATAAAGGACAAGCCCCTCAAGATACGCCAGTTTTCAGTGTGCGCCAGCCATTGCTAGCTGGTTTGGGGGCGAACTAAATGCTTAATATCGCCGCAAGCCTAAAACCTGTTATCAATACTCTCAATCGCTTTTCAGGTTGGCTGCTATTGTTAGCCATTGCTTGGCTATGCTGGACAGCTGCCCGTCTTTTATGGTTATTATTAGCAGCGCCTTTAGCACCTGCATTGCCTTTAGCCTCTCTACAGAATAGTGCCAAATCCACCAATGATTATAGTGGCTTATTTGCAATCTTTGCTGATCCCGATCCTATTACCGCAGCTGTGCAACCACCTCCCAACATTGAGCTCAAAGGTGTCCTACTAGCCATACCTGAGAGCATGTCTTCCGCCTTATTGAATGTCAATGGCGAAGTCAAAAATTACCGTATCGGTGATGGACTAAAAGACAGCGATTATACGCTCGTGGCTGTTGACTGGAATTCAGTTATCATCGCTGATGCTAATGATAAAGAAACCGTTATTAAAATGCCAGAGGCGATGCCATTAGACCAAAGTGATATGCTAGCAAGCGGAATAAGTAATCAGCGTTTGCCAAATAATAGCATGTTGCCTACAGCGCCCCAGCCAGTACAAAACGCTATTCCTGAGACAGAAGGGACAACTGGCGCAGACACTTCAAGTAATCCCCAGTCAGCTATCGAAGAAGCGGTTACGGCCTTGCAAGAAAACCCTGCCAGTTATCTAAGTAGGATGGGGGTGATGGCATCAGGTGAAAGCTACCAAGTTACAGCGGCGATGCCTGCTGGCCTACGTAATCGTTTAGGGTTAGAGCCGGGCGATAAGGTACTGACCGTCAACGGACAGAGCGTAGGTAATAATCCGGCGCAAGATGCTAGTGTACTTCAGCAAGTACAACAAGCAGGTGAAGCGCAGATAGAGGTTCAACGTGGTGAGCAAGTTATTACGATTCGCCAGCAGTTCTAGCAAGGTAGGTTTTTAGCAAAATTGCTCCCTAAACACTCAGCACATAGTAAGCAATATCACTGTAGGTAATCATCAATATGGTAAGTTTTCAGAATTTTTCAGCCACGCATTTGTACCGTAGCCTGCAGCGTTTGATGCGCTTGTGTCGTCCACTTTGTCTGGCAGTGCCATTATGGGCTGCTGGTGTTGGTCTTGCCAATGCTGAGAGCTGGAAAGTCAATTTACAAGACGCTGATATCAAAGCATTTATCAATGAAGTTGCGACCATCACAGATCAAAACTTTGTACTTGATCCACGTATCAATGGTAATGTCACGGTCATCTCCAATAAAGCCTTGTCCCGTGATGAGATTTATCAGTTATTTCTGAGCGTGATGCAAGTGAATGGTATCGCTGCGATTGAATCGGGAACGACGACAAAACTGGTACCGGATAATATTGCTAAGCAATCTGGTGTGGCGGTTGATTTACGCGGTGATAGTGTTGGCGAGTCGCTCGCTACTCGAGTTATTTATTTGACCAATACCCAAGCTGCAGAAGTATTAGGTGTTATTCGCCCATTGATGCCGCAGTCGGCTCACGCGGCCGCTGTACCTGGTGTCAATGCGTTGGTGTTGTCCGATAGAGCAGACAGCCTTAACCAACTGACAGCCCTTATCCGTGATTTAGACAGCAATGTAAATGACAGTTTGCAAGTGATACCACTACGCCACGTCGATGCCGAACGTATGATGGAATTGATTAGCGCCTTAGTCTCAAGTGCGGGTAGTGGGCAAGCACAAGGTGGCAACAATCAGCTAAAGGTGATTGCTGATACGTCAAGCGATAGACTGTTAGTCAAAGGCAGTCCTGAAATGATTGCTAAAGTCCAAGAAATGGTCAATCAATTGGATACCACGCCGACCAGACGTTTAAGTGGTCTACGTGTTTTTCGATTAAAGTACGCTAGTGCTGGTCATATCGCCGATATGTTACGCGGCTTACTCGCTAATCAATCTATCAATAGTGCTGGTGCGACCTCGACACTAGAATCAGCGTCACTAAATGATGTAAGTAGCACAGGCGCCGCAATTAATAATGCAGCTAGCGATAGCTTAGGTAGTAGTGAAGCTGCTGTGTCGACTAGCAGCACAAGTGGAACAAGCACAGGAGTGGGCGGTCGTCCGTTTAGTATTATCGCTGACGAAACTCAAAATGCCGTTATCGTCAACGCCGCACCTGAGCTAATGTTTGAGATTGAAGATGCGGTCAACCAATTAGACAGTCGCCGCGCACAAGTATTAATTCAAGCTGCCATTGTTGAAGTGTCAGGCGATGATGCCACCCAGCTAGGTGTTCAGTGGGCGCTAGGTAATGCCAACAGTGGCTATGGAGTGGTCAATTTTAACAATGTGGGGGCCAGCGCTACGACACTTGCGGCGGCGGCTTTAGCAGGGACAAGTACGGCAGGTATTAGCGCTGCTGCCAGCTCTATCGCAGGTGCATTGATAGGTATTGGAGACAGTCGCAAAGACAGTCAGGGCAATACAGAGTTTTATGGCGCTATTTTACAGGCGCTTGACTCATCTACCAGTGCCAACTTGCTATCTATGCCATCGATTTTGACATTGGATAATGAAAAAGCCAGTATCTTAGTTGGTCAAAACGTACCTTTTGTCACGGGTTCTTTTACCACTAGTGGCAATAATTCAAACAACCCATTTCAGACAATTGATCGTCAAGACATTGGTATTAATCTGAATGTTATTCCTCATATTGGTGACAATGGCACAGTACGTTTAGAGGTATCGCAAGAAGTCTCGTCAGTCGTGCCAGGCAGTACGGGTAATGCCAGTGGACTAATTACCAATAAAAGCCTTATTAATACGACCATTCTAGCGGATGATCAGCAGACGATTGCCTTGGGCGGCCTGATGCGTGACAACACCACCACACGTCAACAGAAAGTTCCTGGACTGGGTAATGTCCCAGTCATCGGTAGACTCTTTCGTTCTGACAATGACAGCACCCAAAAGAGCAATTTGATCATCTTTTTACAGCCGACTATTTTACGTGATGGCGGCGCGGTAGCGAGTGTGACTGAACGTAAATTTAATCAAATGCGAGTGTTGCAGCTGGTCATTGATAAAAACGGTACGATTAAGCAATTACCATTGAGCGGCACTGAAGGTTGGAATGGTAATGTCAGTGCAGATTACGAGCTTATGCCGCTAAATCCCCTTATCCCTAAACGTGATCAAGCGCCAAAATCTACTTCGCAAGGTTTTACGAGAGTAGATAGTCCTAATAGTGGTATCACGACCTATCCTCTTAATCGTTAAAATATTAGCTCTATATATAACGGTTAATGCGATTCAGCTGGCATAAATTAATGTACGATGTAATAGATACTAGTTACATCGTACATTAGCTTGCGTATTCATAACACAGATAAACATAGCCGCTTTTATATTTAAGTATATTAGTTACTAATAAAATAATGAGTTACGTATTATGTTTTCCGCTACAGTAAATCAGAAGCTAAAATGACAGATGATAAAAATACAAAAAAATGGCTTTTACTAAGTGTGGCTGCAACTGCGCTATTACTCATCCCTAGGCGCAGTAGTCGAAAGGACAATACGGAGACAGTAAATAATCATAATACCGTATCTGAGGGTAGTGATATTGACGATGCTCACGAGAATGTAATTAGTAAATAGAAGCTAGTAATTAAAAAATAGAAGCTCAATAATGCGTCTATAGCAATATTCTTATATAAAAATACTTGTATAGTAAAAATTGCTTAGTGTTTATTACTCAATTCTATGTTCTGAAAAGTCAGTTTTGGAGTTTATTAATGTGTGGCAACAAATCAGTGACCATGGCTGAGAGAACAGATGCTAGAGAAGTTTTAAAAAATGTCTATCCTCTTATAGATACGCATACACATTTTGATGCTCCAGTGTTCGACAATGATCGCAAACAACAGGTAGAGCAGGCTTATAGTCAAGGTATTCGTCACTTAGTGCTAGTAGGTTATTTATATCAGTATTTTGATCGAATGTATGATACTCAAGATTTCATTAATAAAATGTCGCAGTCGTCTGTGACAAAGGTGAATAGTAAAGATAAGTGCGATGTTGCAGCCCATATCGCGCTAGGTTTACATCCTTTTTATATTAAGCAGCATACCGACGACCATTTAACACAACTTGAGCAAATGGTGATAGAACGTCGTCCGTTAGCCATTGGTGAGATTGGATTAGACACCTTTACCGATGCAATGAAGCAGCCTGATGTATTTGCTAAACAAAAAAGGTTCTTTGCGGCGCAGTTGGATATAGCAGTAGCCCATAACCTGCCAGTGATGCTGCATATTCGTAAGGCACATGCTGAAGCGCTCGCAATATTAAAAACGCATAAATACGATGCGCATAAATTAGGCGGTATTGCCCACAGTTTTAGCGGTGGTGAACAAGAGGCAAAGGCTTTTGTAAAATTGGGGTTTAAGCTTGGTGTTACGGGTCAGATAACTAATCCGAATGCCAAAAAACTGTGCCGTGCTATTCAAGTAGCAGTTGAAAGTCATGGCATCGAATGCTTGGTCATTGAGACGGATTGTCCAGATATGACACCTATTATGTGTCAGACAACGGATGATACTGATTCACATAATAGAAATGTACCAGCCAATCTGCCATGGGTATTAGCAAGCTTGAGTGAGCTATTAGAGATACCACATGATAAGCTTGCTAAGCAATTATGGCAAAATAGCTGTGATGCTCTAAAAGTAGACTGGGCTTATTCAATGTAACTATGCTATTTATAAGAAAAGCATCGTTGTAATTAGAAGCTAAAAAGTACTAGCCAAATAAATGACAACCAAAATATTTGAAAAGAGAATTTGATCTGTTATGAGTGACACGCGACAATTTGAACAACCAAAATCCGTCGAAGACAGTCTTGCACAAGACGAATCGCGCCAACAGGATGATCAGTACGATCGTCGTTTTCAAGGTACACGAACACTCTATGGTACCTCAGCGGTTGATACTTTTTCGGCAGCTCATGTCTACATTATTGGTGTAGGAGGGGTGGGCTCTTGGGCAGCAGAGGCGTTGGCTCGGACAGCGGTGGGAACGATTACGTTGATTGATTTGGATATATTGGTTGCGTCTAATGTCAATCGCCAACTGCCTGCATTGGACAGCACATTTGGTCAAAGTAAAATTGAAGCAATGGCAACTCGTATTAGAGAAATTAATCCCACAGTAACGTTGAATTTAGTCGATGACTTTTTGACGGTAGATAATGTCGCCACACTTCTACCAAGTCGTGAAGCAGTCAAGTCTGCCACTGCTCAGGGGAGACCGACTGTTATTTTAGACTGTGTAGACGATATGAATGCGAAACTAGCAATCGCTTTACACTGTCGTTTTAATAAACTAAAGTTGGTCTGTTCGGGCGGTGCAGGTGGTAAGATAGATCCAAGTCAGATTAGGGTAAGTGATTTGCGTGATTGTTATCAAGACCCACTATTAGCAAAGTTACGCAGCAAGTTACGCCACGAGAAAGGCATTAACAGTACTTTAAAAGAAAAATTTGGTATCAAATGTGTCTATTCGACAGAGCCGCCAATTGTAGATAAGAGCTGTCAGACAGGTGGTCTACAGTGCGGTGGTTATGGCTCAGCAGTGGTCGTTACGTCAGTAGTGGCGATGATTATGGTGAGTGAAGCATTACAATTATTAATAAGACAGACGAGTCGTAACTAATGCGTCTGATATTATTTAATGGAGTTTACCTTGTCTATATCTAACTCACCTCAGCAGAGCTACCCTGTCGCGGTAGATGAAATAGAGCGTATCAACAAGCTAAAGAAATATCAGGTACTTAATGAAGATGAGGAGCCTGCATTTGATCGGCTTGTTGAACTCGTAAAGCTATTTTTTGATGTGCCTGTAGTCACCATTACTTTTATGGATGAGGAAACCCAATATCTAAAGCCAGCTTGCCAATTCGGTAGTGAAGATGAGGCTATAAGCAAAGGACCACGTAACACGGCTTTTTGTAATTATACGATACTGTCTGATGATGTATTAATCGTGCTAGACACCTTTAAGGATAGCCGTTTTAGCCAAAGTCCCATAGTCACAGGTGCTCCATACTTACGGTTTTATGTTGGTGCACCTATTATTTTAAATGAAGACAACAAAAGGTATCGTCTAGGCACCTTATGCCTTATGGATACTGAGCCACATCAGAGTTTTAGCAGTCAACAAGAAAAGATATTGGCTCAGTTTGCAATGATGGCCGCAGATGCGTTGAAATTACAAGACAAACAACGCGATGCTAAGCGTGCTAATGAGATGAAATCGAGCTTTTTGGCCAATATGAGTCATGAGATTCGCACACCGATGAATGGAATTATCGGTATGGTAGAGATGTTAGGCGATACCGAACTCAGTAGCGAACAGCGAGAATACGTTGATAATATTAAGGTTTCTAATGAGCATTTGATGGTCATCATTAATGGTATTTTGGACTTATCGAAGGTTGAGTCTGGAAAAATGACGATTGATTCTATTCCATTGAATTTATCTAGTTTATGCAATGAGGTCGTCAGTTTGTTTGCAATCAAGGCACGTCAAAGAGGCGTAACCTTAGATTATCATTATACTGAAACGCTATCACCTTATGTAAACGGCGACCCTGTACGTCTAAAGCAGATTATTGCAAACTTGGTCAATAATGCGATTAAGTTCACGCGTGAAGGTGGTCAGGTAAGCATCGATGTCAAACATATGGACAATTGCTATTGTCCAGATAACATCGATAAAAAATTCGTGAGTACGAGTCAAGAAAAAGAAGTAAGCAAAGTAGAAGCTGATGAAACTGGTCAGAACATGACTTTGTGTATAGAAGTGAAAGATACGGGTGTTGGTATCAAAGAAGAGTCGTTAGAGGCGATATTTGACGCTTATGATCAAGCAAATAAATTTACTCATCGTATTTACGGTGGTACTGGACTTGGACTGTCTGTTTGTAAGTCTCTAGTCGATTTGATGGGTGGTCGTATTCATGTGAACAGTGAAGTAGGGGTTGGTACAACATTTAGCGTATTGTTGCCGTTAACTACTATTGATGAAGACAAGTATGAGACATGGCAGGACTCTCACGATACGACCATGATTGAACCTACGCATGAGCGGTCTGGCCATATCTTGTTGGTCGAAGATGATGCTGTCAATGCAATCATAGCCAAAAAATCACTAACCAGCAGTGGTCATACCGTCACCCATGTTACGGATGGTCAGCAAGCAATTGAGGCTTTCGCTTTATTCCCGGACCGTTATGATGTGATATTGATGGATCATCATATGCCGATTATGGATGGAGTACAGGCAACTATTAAATTGCATGAATTATACGATCCTCAAGCGTTGCCGCCCATTATAGCCCTAACTGCCAATGCAATGGACGGCGAGCGTGAAAAATATCTGAAAGTTGGTATGCAGGATTATTGCACCAAACCTTTTAAGCAAGAGCAGTTGAGTGCCTTAGTACAATATTGGCTGATACAGAAGCAATCATTGGAAGAAGAGTGATTTGCTAGATGTTAGTATTAGCGTCCTTGATTAGCATTTCGATATAACTATGATTGATAAATATAAAAAAAGCTTAACCGCTTATATGGTGGTTAAGCTTTTTTATTGATGATAAAGGTATAAGTAAATAGCTACTATCAATCAAGTATTAAACAATATTAGTTCACGCGAGTTTGGTAGTCGCCAGTACGCGTATCGACACGTACCACTTCACCTTGTTGCACAAATAATGGTACACGTACAACGGCACCTGTCTCCAATTTAGCAGGTTTACCGCCACCGCCTGAAGTATCGCCGCGTACGCCAGGATCTGTTTCTACAATTTCTAACTCAACGAAGTTGGGCGGCGTGACTGACAGAGGAGCACCATTAAATAACGTAATGGTACATAGAGCATTGCTGTTTTCTTTTAACCACTTGATTGAGTCACTCATTGCGTTTTTGTCCGCTTGAATCTGCTCAAAGCTCTCAGGATGCATAAAATGCCAAAACTCGCCATCGTTGTATAGATAGTTCATTTCAGTATCCATCACATCAGCAGCTTCTAAGCTGTCACCTGATTTGAACGTTTGTTCCAGTACTTTGCCACTACGAAGATTGCGCAACTTAACACGGTTAAAGGCTTGACCTTTACCAGGCTTAACAAACTCGTTTTCAAGAATGGCACAAGGGTTGCCATCAAGCATCACTTTTAGACCAGCTTTAAATTCATTAGTAGAAAAACTTGCCACAAGAAACTCCTAGGGGTTGTAAATATAATAGTAAGACATAGGGCTGACTGTACCAAAATTTTCTGTTATGCCAAGTATTTACGGATTAACGAGGATACTTTGATAGGCTAGACACTAAGGGCGTATAATATCGGATTTTGGGCACAGGTAATAGGCTGTCATGATAAACCATTTAATCACACAAAAAAACTGGCAAACGCAATTATCGGAAGCTATTACATCTGTTGATGAGCTATTGAGTAACCTACAGCTTGAATCAATGCGTGCAGAAGTTTACGTACCTAAGCATTTTGAATTGCGTGTGCCGCGTGGCTTTGTGGCAAAAATGGCTGTTGGCGACCGTAATGATCCCCTGCTTAAACAAGTGTTGCCAGACCAACAAGAGCAAATCAATGTCACAGGCTACGTGGCAGATCCGCTAAGCGAAAACACTCAAAACCCTGTAAAAGGCTTGCTTCATAAATATCAGTCGAGAGTGTTGTTAACGATTACGGGTGCGTGCGCTATTCACTGCCGTTACTGCTTTCGTCAGCATTTTGACTATAGTGCCAATATGCCGACTGCTGATGCAAAAGAAAATATCATCAACTATATTAATGCAAATCCTGAGATCAATGAGGTGATTTTGAGTGGTGGTGACCCACTAAATGTGACCAATAGACGATTGTTTGCATGGTTAGATACTTTGGAGTCTCTTCCGCAGATTACTACCATTCGGCTGCATACGCGTTTGCCATTGGTGATACCCGCACGCTTGGACGCTGCATTGTTAGAGAGGTTATCTCAAAGTCGCTGTCATATTGTCATGGTGATTCATTGTAATCATGCCAATGAGCTAGATGCGCCAACCGCTGAGCATTTGCAACGTGTTAGAGCAGCTGGAATTACGCTATTAAACCAAGCCGTGTTGTTAAAAGGTATCAATGATACTCTTGAAGGGCAA
This sequence comes from Psychrobacter sp. NPDC077938, assembly GCF_044542635.1. Taxonomy (NCBI): domain Bacteria; kingdom Pseudomonadati; phylum Pseudomonadota; class Gammaproteobacteria; order Moraxellales; family Moraxellaceae; genus Psychrobacter; species Psychrobacter sp. NPDC077938. Next base: position 161,065 of record NZ_JBITUW010000005.1, on the reverse strand, counting down.
GTGCAGCTTAGTCAGCGTTTGTTTACTTCTGGCGTGCTACCATATTATTTACATGTGTTGGACAAAGTGGCTGGTGCGGCGCATTTCGATAGTAGTGAGCAAGCAGCGATTGAGCTTTATTGGTCATTGCTAGCATCATTGCCAGGTTATCTTGTTCCTAAGTTGGTCAGAGAGTTACCTAATAAACCTTTTAAAGTGCCGATTGATATTTACAGCAATGGCTAATGTAGGGCACTATATCAATTTAGGAGAATTAGTAAACAAAGAGTGGCTCTTAAAAAAGATGCGGATAGTATCTTTAGAAACTAAAATCTAGGATTTATGCTTTTTTATAAGTATAAATAGATATATGATTGGAACAGAATATAAACTGTCAGTATGTAATCTACCTAAAAAGCATATAACGTTAAATACAAAACTTTGCCAGTATATAGGTATTGTCAGAGCGTACTGCTAGATTTAGGCTCACAATAAATAGATATCATCACTTTTCTATAGTCGAGCTTAACAAACATTTTTTATGCCATACATGTATTTGTACTGCTGCATATTACTGATTGCTTCAGAGTGACTAATAGAGAGTAAAGATACTGATGATAACGTTATCAATGTTTCAAGAGCATTTAAATTCTACAGCGCCACTACCTCTGTCATCAAATCGTTCAGTAAACGGTCAAGAGCGATACTTACTCAAGCTATTGACAACGCTACCTTCACAAACTCAGGAGCAGCAAGCAGAACATCTAGAAAGTGTACTAATAGTACTACGTGAAGCCAATATAGATGACCAACAACGCCTTAAACTTACGGCTACAGTAGTCGATGCTTCAGATCGATTGATAGCGACTCTGAGGCAGCATTATATATATGAGACAGGTGCGCTTAATCAGTCTCAAATGTTATGTGTTGCTCAAATACAATCACTACATTATTTGATTATTATGGTCTACGATAGAGTTATACGTCGTGAAGTTTTATCTTCAAATGATCCGTTGAAGTTTTCTTCTAGCAAAGGTTGGCAGCGCTATTTTAGTACTGAGAAAAAGCCTTCTAGCACACTCGCTATTGCGACGTATCAGTCACTATTAAGATACCAAAAACTATTAGGTGAAGAGGCGCTATGTTATCGAAAGCCATCAAATTACCTATGGTCTAGAATCAATCAGTTGTACTATTTAGCGCATAAGCAAAAAGTGACTGATATTGACCTGAGCATACATACTGCCACACATCAGGCAAATAATATCCATCAATTATATTGCCAAATCTGTTTACAACATTTATTGAACGTGCGTGCTATGAGACGCCCCACAATCTTACTGGTACAACGATTACTGCCTGAGTGGGCTAAGTATATGGTTGCAACAATGGAGCCAACCACTGAGACACGGGTTTTTGTTGATCTTCATAGTAATAGCCCACCCAGTTATTTAACTGCCAACTCTAATATTAATCCGTATGAAGATCGTCATGATTGTCTATTTATAGAGCTTACGCCGATGGTTCTATATTTCAATTCACGTAAGCAAGCTTTTATAGAAGAAGGTGGTGTAGGAGTGGAGTATAGTTTACTCAATACTATTTCAATGACTATTAGCTATCGTTACTTACAGCCGCCACTAACCTTGCCAACCAAATATAGTACCACCCAGCATGCGAAACTAATTACTAACTTCAGCGATATACACTATCATGCTAGTCATTCACAAAGCTTTGCTAACCTAATTTCTATAAAAGATCTGAGAGAAGAAGAGCGCCCTTTATACAATACATTCGACAAAAGACGCGTTTACGACAGTGCAACCATAGAGTTGTTTGATGATCATGACAATTTTTCACCATATCGCACACTGCATCTGTTACCAAAAGATAGTGAGCTAGATAAGGATTCTATTGATGAAGCTGTTCTCAATAAAGGTGGGCTCAGTGTAGAAAAAGCTGACCCTGACTTTTCTACAACGGCACCAAAGCCCTTACATATCATGAATTTGCTTCTAGTCTGCCGCTCTGATGACACGGTTCAACCTGACTGGTCAATAGGCGTGGTACGCTGGCTCAATCTAGATACCAAAAATCTAGAAGTAGAATGGCAGGTACTCGGACATAAGCTTGTAGCGTGTGGGTTACGTTTGGAAGGCAGCAAAACGAGAAGCCGCCATTTTGTACCAGCATTTATCCTTGGAAAAGATGAAAAGCTGAACACTACTGGCACGTTGATAGTACCACCTTCTTATTTTCAAATCGATGATAGAGTCGTCATGCGTATCGGCAATAAACAAACCTCTTTACGATTAGGGCGTAGGCTGATGATGACTGATGAGTTTAGTCAATATGAGGTAGCGCAACTATAGGTCTTATCTTTGTTCCCAAAACGCAGATGGATAGGTTAGTAGCAGCGAAGTTATACAGGTTTTTCACAAAAATATGATGCACAACAAGGGGGGTAAGTTAATCTGCAGCGGGCTGAATTATTGTCTATAATGACGGATGTTGTTACTCTGACTTCTATGATACCCCTAACAATAAAAAAACAACCTAAACCAAAAACTCAGTCAATACGATAAGATTTTCTGAACTTCATCCTAATGCTTCTTTCATGTTAGGCTAGTCTGAAGGAAAGGTGTAAGGTATCAAGATAAAAATACGACTAAAAGGCTCCCTATGCGCTCTCAATCTCTTTTGAATTTATTGGTAATCAATGATGATCAGCTCTACGCTGAACGTCTTGTGCAGTTATTGAGTCCTTATTACGATAATGTGAATTTGGGTTTTTTGGACGATAAAGAGGAGCTATTGAAACTCTTACGCCAACCGTGGGATGTCTTGGTATTTGGTAAGGCTTATGATATGAGCTTTACGGATGTAGTGAGCCTAGTACAAGAGCAAAGTATTGATCTGCCGATGATTTGTCTAGTGAACGAAGAGATAGCGACGACAGCTTGTAATGAGGAAGGACTACCTACTGTCATTAGTGGCACAATGGTCAAAGCGCTCACCATCGATCAAGAAATGCCTGTCGTCATGGCTATTTGTCTGCAGCATAGTAGTTTGCGCAGTCGTCGTGAGCTAAAAACTTTACGTCAAGTACTTTCTGAAGCAGAACAGCGTGCTAATGTATTGATTAAGAACTCTAAGAGTGCGGTTGCTTATATTGATGAAGGGATTCATATCTTTGCTAATGATCCCTATCTCCAATTATTCGGTTTCAAATCAATGAATGAAGCGGTAGGCGTGCCTATTATTGATTTGATTTCGGGTGGTGATAGTGTCAAAGGATTTAAACAGTTTTTACGTCAGTTTGACAAAGGCAGTCGCCAAGACGTTGAGTTTAATTTTGAAAGTGTGCGGACAGATGGCAGCACTTTTGAAGCAAAGTTACAATTGGCATCGGCAACATTAGAAGGTGAGCCAGTCACTCAGATTATTATTCAACAAAACAATAATAATAGTGCAGAGGTCGCTAAACGCTTGGCTGCCGCTGAACGCAAAGACAATTTAACAGGCCTTGATAATCGTCGTGGTTTTGAAGAGCAGATGGCAATAATACATCAGCAGGCAGTACAAGGATTGTTGACAGCAGCACTGCTATATGTGCAGCTTGACAATGTAGGTAGAATAAGAAGTAGCTTAGGTCTACAAGGGATAGATACGACTGTCAAACAAGTTGCCTATACGTTAGATGAGCTAGTACCTGATGGTCATGTTAGCCGTTTTAGTGATACCGCGTTTACGATACTTGTCAAAAATAAGACTGCAAGCGAACTTGAAGAACTGGCTGTGCATATCGGTTCCTCTATTAAGGATATGTTTATTGAGGTAGATAAACGTACGACGAATACAACGGTTAGCACTGCTATTGTCAAAATTGAAAAGAACACAGCAGAACCTACTGTCATACTAGAACGTGCTATGGATGCTATGAGTCAAATCATGGTAGAAACTTCTAATAGCGGTGGTTCTTATCATATATACGATCCAAGCGAACATGCTAATAGTGACGATCATGCACTTGCCGAATCGTTGGTTGATGCCATTACTAACAACCGCTTTGAGCTATCATTCCAATCAATATACGATATTAACAACGATCGTAGCGACTTCTTTGAAGTGTATCTAAGGCTACCATTGTCCGATGCGAATAATACTGTATTGACCCCTGATCAGTTTATGGCAGTGGCTAAAACGCATCAACTATTAGAAAAAATCGATCGATGGGTACTTATTAATGCCTGCAAGAAAATTAATGATGTACGTAAAGTGCATCCTGAAGCCAGATTGTTAGTACAGTTAACCAGTGCTTCATTAGTTGATAAAAAATTGCCGATTGTTGCCAGTCAGTTGATAAAGGCAGTGGGCGGTACAGCTGGTGTATTAACACTACAGTTCAATGAAATAGATATCTCTGATCATTTAACCGTCGCCAAATCCCAATTTTCCGCGCTCAACGATGTCAATTGTCAAATCGGTGTTAATAACTTTGGCTCGTCTGCCAAATCTATCGAAATTGCCAATTTTGTCCAGCCTGATATGGTACGCTTAGCACGCAGTTATATTCAAGACATTGGTTCAGCAGAAAATTTAGAAACGGTCAAGTCTATTATCATGCGCATTAATGATATCAAAGTCGACGTGCTCATGCCTTATATCGAAGATGCAGCAACGATGTCAGTCGCTTGGAGTGTGGGTGCCCGCTATTTGCAAGGGTATTATTTAGAAGAACCTAGTAGCACAATAAAGGTAGCGAGTTAAAAGGCCAATACATCATATCGTTTATGTCATGGCGATAATATTCCTCAACCAAAGATTGCTAAAAATGACACTTATTAATAAATATCAAATGAGCAGTCTTTTGGCTGCTGTTTTGTTGCTTGCAGCTTGTGAGAAAACGCCACCTGACCACCGTGCTCCTGTGACTCTGCCCTTATATACCGATGGAGATGCGGACAACGGTTCGATAATTTATAAAGATGCTTGCGGTCAATGCCATCAACGTAATGCAGGTCTGAATAAAAAGGGCCCACAATTAATGAATATATATGGTGCGCCTGCTGCTGAGTTAAAAGACTATACCTATAGCGAAGGGCTAGAAAATTCAGGTTGGGTATGGGATGCAGAGACACTCGATCCATATATTGCAGATGCCCAAAAAGCCATGCCAGATTCTAAAATGCTGTCTGACCCGATGCCAGATGCGAAAGAGCGTGCCGATATCATTGCTTATTTATCTACGCTCCGTGCCGCTGCACCAACCGTTACAGATGATGTGAACTGACTTATCATCGTTATGACCTAAAAAATGAGCCAATAACCTACTATGACCCATGCAGCTAACGATAGATCATTATCCATCTCTCAGAGAACAGCGAATCCGCTTAGCCAGTCCATCCCTAGTACTGCTGATTTTCAACACAATCAGCAGAAAATTACACAGCTGTTAGCGCAATTAAATCAGATTGTATTGGACAAGCCGCAAGCAGTTAGGCTAGCACTCAGTTGTATCTTAGCAGGCGGTCATTTATTATTGCAGGACTTGCCTGGTATGGGTAAGACGACTTTGGCACAGGGCTTGGCACAGTTGTTAGGTTTGAGCTTTAGCCGAGTGCAATTTACCAATGATATGTTGCCTGCTGATATTTTAGGTATGAGCATCTATGACCAAAGTAAACAGCAATTTGAGTTTCGTCCGGGCCCTATCTTTACACAGTTATTACTTGCTGATGAAATCAACCGTTCCAGTCCTAAAACGCAGAGTGCGCTACTTGAAGCGATGGAGGAGCGCCAAGTCACGCAAGATGGCCAGACTTATCCTTTGCCGCAACCGTTCTTTGTCATTGCCACCCAAAATCCATTGCAACAAGCAGGTGTCTATCCGCTCCCAGAGTCGCAGTTAGACAGATTCTTGTTATGTTTGTCATTAGGTTATCCATCGCCTGCCGCAGAGCGTGAGCTGCTAAAAGGTAAAGATCGTCGCGAGCTACTCAAGGATTTGGGTACGGTACTTGATACTGAAGCTGTACTATTGGCTCAGCAGGGTGTTAGGCAGGTTTATGTGGCAGATACTGTATTGGATTACTTGCAAAGACTGGTTGCAAAAACTCGTGCAAGCCAAGAGTATCATGGCTTATCGCCTCGCGGCGTGTTGTCGCTACAACGTGCTGCCCAAGCGCATGCCTATGTATCGGGATATATGGAAGTGACCCCTGAAGATATCCAAGCGGTGTTTGCAGCGGTTACTGATCATCGCCTCGGTCAGCGATTTGTACCTGCGCATGTGACTGGTAGTCAAGCAAAAAAAACCATCGCCCAACGCATTCTAGCAGAAGTGTCAGTCGTCACCTAGCAGCTGATATGCTGTTTGACCCTATTGATTAACTGCATCGGTGAAACGTAGTTCTACACATAGTCAACGCTATATAACTTAGAAAAATATCAAAGTCACTCAGTTCAGTATTTACGGTATTTTCGCCCGCTTTTCTTGTATTCGAATTGTCCTGAATCAACTATACCGTTCTATTCGTGAGTTTGTTTGTCAGTCAGATATAAATACAAATGATGACAACATTGTCAATCAGATGGTAATAATAGGGTAGTCATGAGCTTGTTACCAAAGGCCTTAACCGCACCAATAAAATCAGCTCTGAGCCGCTGGTTTGCCGCGCGCGCACCTAAGAGTGACAGTGCTACGCTTAATTTGCGTAATGTCTATATTTTCTTTAGTCGTGAAGGAATGCTATTCGCCGTATTATTAGTAATTACCTTTATCGCAGGTATCAACTATGGCAACAATTTGGTGCTTGGTTTGTGCTTTTATCTGGTCAGTATTTGGCTAATTAGTTTTCATGTTACTTTTGCTCATATATCTGGTCTGCAAGTGCGTTTACTAGAAGTCACTATGACAGAAGCTGGCTTGCCTGTTTGGGTTACACTACAGTTGAATAGTGATAGTCGCCAACCAAGGCGCCAGTTGCTATTTGAATTTGAGCAGTTAGCCAATAAGAAAACCAAAAATGGCATAAATGCGCAAAGTTCAATACTCATCACACGGTTACAAGGTGAGCAAGTCATTCGACTTCCTGTCCAGACTTACAACCGTGGTCAACTTGAACTACCGCGGTTAAAAATAAAAACAGTTTATCCATTAGGTATTATGCGTGCATGGTCTTATGTCTACTTTGCGCGTACAGCGTGGGTATATCCAAAACCTGAAGTTTTTGATTGGCAAGCAAAATATGCAATCGCAAGCTTAGAGGATTTACCAACAGGTGGGCAGTATAGACAGGGTCAGGACGACTTTGAGCGATTAGATAATTATGTCGAGGGTGAATCATTGGCCCGAGTCTCTTGGGGGCATGTGGCGCGGGGACAAGGTATGCTGACCAAGCACTTCGCTGATCCGGTCGGTCATGAACAAACGCTTGATTATGCAGATATGCCAGCTGCACATCACGAGCAAAAACTGGCACAATTGGCTTATGGGGCATTGACGCTAGGTCAGCTAGGCGTGCCGTTTCAAATGCGTTTACCTAGTGATACTCCTGCTACTGCGGAGATGGGTAACGGGGAATCCTTTGCGCAAGCATGCTTGCTAAGGCTTGCGAAAGTACCATGACCAACTCTAAACGCTCATCTTCTGCTGATGTTGATACACTGTCCACAGAGTATTCTGCGCTCGATGCTACAAAAACGGCCAGCTTTGAGCAGTTGGCTTTAGGTCAAAAAGTCTCAATTCGATCTGAGCGAAATGACGCTAAATGGTATCGTAAGTTATTTGCACTGCCAGCTTATTATTGGGTATTAATTGCTCAAGTCGTTGTCGTGTTACCGCATGCCGCACATTTACCATTATGGTTGATAGGATTTGCCGCCGTCAGTATCGCCGCTCAATTGCCTCATATCAAAGCTAAATTCAAAAAACTATCGCACCTAAAGCGCATTTATCAAAGTATGCAAATGCTAGGCTTTCTGCTGGGGCTATTAGGTCTGTGGCTAACCTACAATACAGCATTTGGGCTCGATATGGGTGTGGCATTTTTGGTGCTATGCCTAGTTAGCAAACTGTGGGAGCTATATAAGCGCCGTGATGCTTATGTAGTGTTAAATCTATCATTGTTTGTGCTTGCGGCATTATTTTTGATGGACCAAGGTTTACTGACTACTTTAGAAGTGATCGTTGGCGCAGTCATTGTATTGCTAGCATTTGTTGCGCTTAATGATGATAGCAATGCTAGCGGTGATGGACGCTTGCGTACATTGGGTGTGTTAGGGGTTGGCGCGTTACCATTATTGGTGGTGCTATTTCTGTTTTTTCCGAGACTGCCGCCGCTGTGGTCAGTGCAGCTCTCAGGTCAGCAAGCCGTTACTGGCGTCTCTGACAGTATGTCGCCTGGTGATTTTGCTAATTTAGGACAGTCTACTGAGCTGGCTTTTCGGGTAGAGTTTGCAGATGAGCGTCCACCGCAACAGCAGTTATATTGGCGCGGTTTGGTATTTAGTGATTTCGATGGTGTTACATGGCGTCCGGCCCCTCAGAAGGATCAATGGTCGTCGAGATTGCAAGCACCTGCATGGATTGAGAATGCCTTTGCTACTGTACCTGACGAATCAAGGGTGGCACCTGTCAATTACAAGGTTATCTTAGAACCCACTCAGCAAAACTGGCTATTTGGTCTTGATTATCCGTTCTCTCAGCAGCCAGATATCAATACTACCTCTGAATTTACCTTATCAAAGGACCAACCTGTTACGCAGCAACTTCGCTATGATGTGTTGCAGTTTGCACAGATGCGTATTGATCCGGTTCTAACAGAGGCATCAAGACGTGAGAACCTTGCCTTACCTAACGAAGGTAACCCTCAATCGCGCGCGCTTGCTAAGCAATTATTTGAACAGTCAGGTTCAGACCCTGTGCGCTACATAGCTGCTATTGAGCAATGGATCAATCGGACAGAGTTTCGCTATACGTTGTCGCCACCACGGCTCAATACCAATCGGATTGACGAGTTTTTATTTGAAACCAAAGCAGGGTTTTGTGAGCATTATTCGTCAAGCTTTACCTTTATGCTACGCGCCGCTGGTATTCCTGCACGAGTAGTAGCCGGCTATCAAGGTGGTGAGCCGAGTCGCAATGGAAACGTATGGGAAGTGCGGCAAATGGATGCGCATGCGTGGACTGAGGTTTGGCTTGAGGGCCAAGGCTGGGTGCGTGTGGATCCGACAGCCTTTGTGGCGCCTGATCGAGTAGAGCAAGGCATGAACACGATGACCCAGCAGCAAGGGGCAGCTATGTTTGGTAATGGTGCCAGTGCACAAATCAGCTATCAGCAGTATCAAATGCTACAAACGCTACGCCGATTATCAGACCAAGCGAGCTACTACTGGCAAAAAGACGTAGTTGGCTATGACCAAGACAAACAGGCAGACTCGCTACTCAAATGGTTCAACATCAGCTCAATCATGCAGCAAATCATTTGGTTAGCCACCAGTGCGGTTTCCGTTATGGCTATCTTAGTATTTGTCATTTGGTATCGCCGCCGCAAACGCTGGCACCCAGCAGACCTACCTCTTGCTCAGCTCTCAAAACGTGTTGCCAAACATGATAAGTTATTAGCCCGCAATGATAATGAAGGGCAGCTAGCTTGGTTGGAACGTTTGGCATCAGCTATTGATAGCCGTAAGGATAACAATGCTCACTCTGCTACAAGTCAGCTAACAGATAGTAGCGACCCAATCGTTATTCAGACAAAGCTTATTGAAATTAGACAAAACTACCGTCAGTTACGCTATGGACGACTGAGTACATTTGATAGCAGTCATAGTGAATATCAAGAACGACTCAAACAATTTAAAAAAGATGTACGCGCATTGTTGTAAAGGTTTTGGGTGATAGTGTTATTAAGTTGCTAAGGTGTTTTGAGCTAATTAAAAAATAGATAAGCGAACCAGTGAATAAGTAGAGAGGCGGTTATATGGCGATATATGTAGATTTTGTACAGATAAAATTCAAAGGCCATAAGTGGTGTCATATGTTGGCGGATAGCTTGCAAGAGCTGCATGACTTTGCGGCGTTTATTGATGTGGATGCGCGTCTATTTCATCGTAACGCTAGCTATCCTCACTATGATATCACGGTTCAAATGCGTGAAATCGCTATTGCACAAGGTGCTATTCCTGCCGATAGAAAAAAGATTATCGAGTGTGCAAAGAAATTAAAAGTAGAGCTGAATGACTAGATAGAGCAATCTAGTCATTCTTAATATGAGGATTTTTCAAGTAAATAAGTAATGTTTCAATTGTCTGTTCACTTATCTAATCGAATGTATATTTATTCAACTATACCAAACACATTATTTTGCCGTTGCTGCAGTACTGATCGCGTTAAGTGCTTTCGAAATATTAGCAATCTCAGTATCGCAACCTTTGATATTGTGGCGTGTCTTGAGGTAGTCAGGGTTGTTGTATGACAGCCATACTTTTTTATCAGCATCTTCGCTAATTAAGATTTTTTGCGGCAAATCAATGGCAACAGTTTGCTCACAGTTCATTAATGGCGTACCTGCTTTAGGGTTACCAAACATAACGACTTGCGTTGGTCTCAATGATAAGTCGGCACTCTGTGCATTTTTTTGATGATCGACTCGCGCAAATACTTTCATACCCTTGCTTTCAATCACTGAGACCAGTTTGTCTGCGGTATCTTGGACGGAGTGATGACTCTGTAAAGTTACCAAGCCTTTTTCAGCATTGATAGAGGTTGTTGTGTCTGTCATAGCACCAGTACTCTTGGTTTTATCCAATAGCGTATCGATACTGGCACAAGAAGAAACGGCTACTGCTAGTGCAGCGATAGAGACGATTTTAATCATAATTACACCTATAAGTTGTCTGTAGTATGGTCAGTCCTAACTATAATGAGCAACATCGAATATTCATTGTGCGTAATCAGGTTTGTGATTGCAATACGTCTTAACAGAACGTTAAACCAAATGTTCTGCCAAATAATCTACGAGTAGCCTAATCTTTGGTGATAAATGACGGTTATGCGGATAAATAGCCCAAATGCTTTCTTCGGGCTCTCTATAGTCATCAAGTAAACTGACTAACTCGCCAGACGCTAGGTATTTTTGCACATAGTAATCAGGCAGCTGTACGATGCCCAAGCCTTTTAGCGCAGCATCGACCAGACTATAGCCGCTGTTATATTGCACCGTACCAGAGACACGCAGGTTCCTTTCTACGCTCGTTTGTTGGTTGTCCGTCTTCCCATTAGTATTACTGTTCTCTTTTGTTTTAGCAGTATCTATAAAGTGCCAGTAGTCACGAGTACCCAATAGGCAGTTATGTTGACTTAAATCACTTAAATGGTGCGGTATACCATGTTTTTTTAGATAAGAGGGTGCCGCGCAGACAAAGTTAGTACGCAGGCTAAGTTTCTTTGCCATCATCGTCGAGTCATGCAATTTGCCGATACGAATGGCTAAATCATAACCACCTTCAATCAAATCAATTTTCTGATTACTCAAAAAGGCAGTCACTTCGATATCGTGATACTGCATCATAAAATCATTGATGAGTGGTAATAACTGCTGCTCACCATAAGTCACGGGCGCTGTTAGTTTTATCCTGCCTTGAGGCTTTGATTGTAAGTTGCTTACGGCTTGCTCAGCGGCATCCAAGCCGTCGAGTACACTGCGGCAATGCTGATAGAATACACGGCCTTCTTCAGTCAGTGAGACCTTGCGCGTGGTTCGATATAGCAGCTTTATGTTTAAACGTTTCTCTAACGCGCTGATCTGGCGGCTGACTTGTGCAGTCGAGATACCCAGCTCTTTTGCACCACGTGTAAAGCTCTCATATTCTGCGACATAGACAAACTCACTAATTCCTTCCCAGCGCATGATTATTACCAATATGTAAAAGATATTTGCAAATATAGCATATTGTTATCCGTTAAGAAATAAATATAATGGTTAGTATCAATGTAAACAGATGGTGTTTTACTGTCATCGATGCTTGCCTATAGAGGGCAGGCAAGATAAGCTCAGTCTATCTTTATTTGTTTTAACTGTGGATATAGTGAACGCCAAAATCCATAAGATGCGCTAGCAAACTTTTAAAACTGCTTGTACTTATAAAAAAACTGTTATGTCGTCACCCATAAATAACAATCAATTAAAAAGAGAGATTCTTATGTCAGATAAGTTTATTAAATCAAAAGCCGCCATCGCGTGGGGTCCAAAGCAGCCACTATCTATCGAAGAAGTGGACGTCATGCTACCGCGCAAAGGCGAGGTATTGGTAAAAATCGTTGCTAGTGGTGTCTGTCACACAGATGCTTTTACCTTATCTGGTGAAGACCCAGAAGGCGTATTCCCTGCGATTTTGGGTCATGAAGGCGGCGGTATCGTTGAGCAAGTTGGCGAAGGCGTGACCAGTGTTCAGGTCGGCGATCATGTCATTCCGTTGTACACGGCAGAATGCGGCGTTTGTAAAATGTGCCGCTCAGGTAAAACCAATCTTTGCTCGGCAGTACGCGAGACTCAAGGCAAAGGCTTGATGCCAGATGGTACTACACGTTTTTATAAAGACGGCGAGCCTATCTACCATTATATGGGTTGCTCAACTTTCTCTGAATACACAGTTTTACCAGAGATTTCTTTGGCTAAAGTCAATAAAGAAGCGCCATTAGAGGAAGTCTGCTTGCTTGGTTGCGGCGTAACTACCGGCATGGGCGCAGTCATGAATACTGCAAAAGTTGAAGAGGGCGCTACAGTGGCTATCTTTGGTCTGGGCGGTATTGGTCTGTCAGCGGTCATCGGTGCTGCCATGGCAAAAGCCAGCCGTATCATCGCGATTGATATCAATGAAAGCAAGTTTGAGCTAGCCAAAAAGCTAGGGGCAACTGACTGTATCAACCCGAAAGATTACGACAAACCAATTCAAGAAGTGATCGTTGAGCTAACCGATGGTGGTGTTGATTATTCATTTGAATGTATCGGTAATGTCGATGTCATGCGTTCAGCGCTAGAGTGCTGCCACAAAGGTTGGGGCGAGTCGGTCATCATCGGTGTGGCTGGCGCTGGACAAGAAATCTCAACCCGTCCATTCCAGTTAGTGACTGGTCGAGTCTGGAAGGGCTCAGCATTTGGCGGTGTAAAAGGTCGCACAGAACTACCAGGTTATGTCGAGCGTTATCTAGCGGGCGAGATTCCTTTACAAGACTTCATCACTCATACGATGCCGATAGAAGACGTCAATGAAGCGTTTGACTTGATGCACAAAGGCGAAAGTATCCGTACGGTTGTACATTTCTCGGAGTAATCAACAAAGACAGCAACGACGTTATTGTCTTAGAAATACTTTATTAAAAAAGGCTGCTTCAATATTGAAGCAGCCTTTTTTTAATATTATTTCCACACATAGCTTAGTGATTGAAAGTCTCAAGCACTCTTTTTGCTAATGATTAGATCCGCTAGTGTCGATAAATCTGATGCGGTCAAATCTGGAACTGGTACATTGGGCGCATTTAGCATCGCATTATAGGGACGGGTCAAAAATGCACCGCGACAACCTGCCGCTTGTGCACCTATAGTATCCCAGAGGTGACAGGCAACAAGACATAAGTCTGACGTATCAACGGCTAGCGTATCAGCCACCAATTGATAAGTATCAGGTGCTGGCTTGAATTTGCCAACAGTCTCAATACTAAAGTGCTGCTCAAAGTACTGACTGAGACCTGCTTTTTCTAATGGCGTTGGGGACGCACTGCTTGCTGAATTGGTCAGCGTGACCAGTCGAAACCCTGCATCACGCAAACGAGTCAGTGCTGGCGCTGCATCAGGATGGGCAGGTAACGCATTCATTCTTTCTTTGAACTCATTAATATCGGCGTCTGTCAAAGTGACTTGTCTGATGTTAGCAACCATTTGTAATGCACCAACCCCAAGCTCGCCAAAAGGCGTATAGAGGCCGGACAACGTCATAGTTTGCGAGTACAGTACCAGCTGAGCGAACCATTCTCGCAGTACTCTTTGCTTGCCAAAGACGCGCGTGAATAAAGGCGTTAGCGTGTCGATATCGAGCAGTGTTTCATTGACGTCAAACACAATAATCGAGGGAAAACGTTCAGAAGACATAAAGTATCCTTTTATAGAATGACATTTTTATAACGTCAGGTGGTTTACTCAGTCATGTTGGCCAATTGCTCTAATATACTGATGTAGTTTTCGACCCCTTGAGCACCGCTGACCAGATGACGCTCATTAAAGATAATCGCTGGTACACTTTGGATGCCTTGCTGTTGCCAATGCTGTTCTTCTGCTCGTACTTCTTTCGCAAAGAATTGACCTTCTAACACTGCCAATGATTCACTACGATCAAGCCCAGTCTCTGCTGCAATATCGGCAAGCACATTGATATCTGAGATATCTCTGTTATTGGTGAAATGCGCGGCAAACAAGGCTTGCTTTAGCTCATGCATGCGGCCTTGTTGATCAGCGAAATGTAGCAGCTGATGCAAATTAAAGGTGTTGTGCATGCGTGTATCATCATTGAAATTAAATTCAAAGCCAACTTCTTGTCCAGCTTCAGTCATTCTGACTCGGCTAGCATCTGATTCTTGTTTAGTAGAGCCGTACTTTTCAATAATATGCTCACGTAGATTTTGACCTTCGCTTGGCATATTTGGGTTTAGCTCAAACGGATGCCAGTGGATAGTGTGAGCGGTATTGGTTTGCTCAAGTGCTGCTGCCAATTGACGATAACCAATGACGCACCAAGGACAGACGACATCTGAGACGATATCTATTCGGAGTGGTTTTTCTGATGTGCTCATATTTCCTCGCGGGTATTATTATGTATGTTTTATTTGAGATGTATAAATAGTGGCATATCAGTTGGAATCAAGCAGATATACCTAGTTACTGGGTAGTAAGTCAGTTCATACTAAGAGAATGACTAAGTGATTACAATGTAGTCTGCGCAGTCGGCGTTGCCAATTCGGTAGCGTAATTGTAACCATTACTAATAAGAAAGTAGGCGTTTTTGCAATACGCTGACTCAGTCATAACAAAACCTACGAATACTTAACCAAGCAGGCATGGTCATAAAATAGCTTTTTATTTAAAGTGTTTTCGTTGGAATGATAATTGAAGAAAAATTCTAAGCAAGAATAAAAAATTAATATCAATAATGGAGTCACAGATGAAAAATATCACTGAAGCGATGAACTGGCGCTACAGCACCAAAGAATTTGATACCCATAAGAAAATCTCAGCAGAAGATTTCCAAAGTCTAAAGGATATTTTGCGCCTCAGTCCTTCGAGTACCAACATTCAGCCTTGGCATTTTGTCATTGCTGATGATGAAGCTGGTAAAGCCCGAATCGCAAAAGGCACTGAGGGCATGTATGAGTTCAACAATGCCAAAGTAAAAGGTGCCTCGCACGTTATTGTATTCTGTAGCCGTGTCTATGCAGATGATGAGTTTTTGGATGACATCTTAGAAAAAGAAGATGCAGATGGTCGTTTTGCAGAGCCAAAATTTAAAGAGCAAATGCATCAGACGCGTAAAATGTTTTTAGACATTCGTCGTTATGAGCAAAAGGACGAGCCACATTGGTTGATAGAGCAATTGTATCTTAATATGGGCGCTTTGCTACTAGGAGCGGCAACTTTAGGTATTGATGCGGTGCCGATGGAAGGGGCTGATTTAAAAGCACTTGATGAAGAGTTTGATTTACGTAGCAAAGGCTACACCGCTGTGGCAGTCGTATCACTTGGTTATCGTAGTAAAGATGACTTTAACGCTGAGTTACCAAAATCACGCTTTGATGAAGAAACGATTATTACGAAAGCTTAGCCCATTATTAGCTAATCCAAAAACGGATTTAATAGATATATCTACTAAATACTATACGTAAAAAGTCTATCTAAGAGCCTCATAAACTGACCGTTTATGGGGCTTTTTTTATCGATATTTCCTTTGAAATAACGTTAAAAACTAAGGATAAAAAATATACCACCTATTAGCAGCGCTAACATTTCGATACTCTCGCAGATTAGAAACTACACTGGAATCCCTACAAAGTAAAAACAAAACAACTGTTTTCATACGTCATAATAAATTTATTAACGTTGTCATTTTGAAGCGTATTTCACCATTCCATTATATTCATCTGCCAGCGAGAAGCCAGCATGTCTACTTTGACCTTAACAATCAATAAGCAAGATTATCAGCTTGAAAATCTTGACGCTCGTACGACACTGCTCGACGTCTGTCGTCAGCACCTACAAATTACTGGACCCAAGAAAGGCTGCGATCACGGTCAATGCGGGGCATGTACCATGCTCATAAATGGACGACGGGTTAATTCTTGTCTGACACTCGCTGTTATGCATGATGGTGATGACATCACAACAATTGAAGGTATCGGAATGCCAGAGTCATTGTCGGCATTGCAGCAAGCGTTTAAAGACAATGATGCTTTTCAGTGCGGATATTGCACGCCAGGTCAGATTTGCTCAGCGACCGCCTTGATAGAAGAAGTAAAGCAAAATTGGCCAAGCCATGTGAGCACCGACTTAAAAAATCCTGATGGTCTCCTTGTACAAGAAATTGCTGAGCGCATGAGCGGTAATATCTGTCGCTGCTCAGCTTATCCAAATATTATCAAAGCCATTTCACAAGTGCTTGAAAGTCAGGTATCAGATAGTCAGGTTTTAGAGTCTAGTACTCAAACAACAGACAATACAGTGCAAAACTCAAGCGTGACAGGTATCTGGTCACCGCCACCGAGCGAGGCGCAACTTGGCAAAACCTCAGCGAATAACAAGACAGCAACTGCTACAACAGGAGGCCGCTCATGAAACGCTTTGAATACAGTCGTGCTGATGCACTAGAGCAAGCGGCCATATCTGCCAGTACTGAGGATGCGTCTTTTATCGCAGGCGGTACCAACTTATTAGACTTGATGAAATTGGAGATTGAAACGCCAATTAAATTGGTTGATATTACCCGTTTAGAATTAGAGCAAGTTGAATCTACTGCTGATGGTGGTTTGCGTATCGGTACGCTTGTAACCAACAGCGATTTGGCGGCACATCCTGAAGTTATTGCAAATTATCCAGTATTGTCCCGAGCGATTTTGGCAGGGGCGACTGGTCAGCTGCGTAATAAAGCAACGACTGGCGGTAATTTCTTACAGCGCACCCGTTGTTATTATTTTTATCAGACAGACAGCGCTTGTAATAAACGTGAACCGGGCACAGGTTGTCCTGCTATTAATGGCGAGAACCGTACGCTGGCTATTTTAGGCACTAGCGATGCCTGTATCGCTCAGCACCCATCTGACATGGCAGTGGCGATGCGCTTACTGGATGCCACTATCGAGACAGTCAAAGCTGACGGATCGACTCGTTCTATCAATGTGAAAGACTTTTATTGCTTACCGAAAGATACGCCGCATATCGAAAACGTATTAGAGGCAGGCGAGTTAATTACTCATGTTGTATTACCTGCACCTATCAAGGGTATGCATACTTATGACAAAGTGCGCGATCGCGCCTCTTATGCCTTTGCACTTGTGTCCTGTGCTGCAGTGATAGACGCTGATGATAAAGGCAATCTGAAAACGGTACGATTGGCATTTGGTGGTATCGGTACGGAGCCATGGCGTAATGAAGCGGTTGAATCACTGTTAACGGGTACCGATGGCAATAATGACGTTATCGCGCAAGCCGCCGATCTGTTATTGAATGATGCTAAAGGTAATGGTCAAAACGACTTTAAGATACCGTTGACGCGTCGCCTACTAAAACAAGTCATTCAGCGCGCACTAGCGGGCGAGGGAGCATAATCATGTCATTATTTGAATCAATCACTCAGTCAGAACCGACCAAAAAAATGACTATGGATGAGCCTGTTGAGTCTTTATTTAGCACAACAGCGAGCAAACTGGTCGGTAAGCCAATTAACCGTGTTGACGGCTCGCTGAAGGTTAGTGGTCAAGCGCCTTACAGTGCTGAAATCCATTTAGACAATAAAGCGTACGGTGTCTTGGTCGGTGCGACCATTGCCAAAGGACAAGTCGAAAATATCGATAGTAGTTCTTTAGACGGCATTCCTAATATTATCAAGGTCGTGACAGATCCTAAGCACTTCTTGCGTAATTCTCAGCAAGGCGGATTGAAAAAAGCCCCGAAGCAGGGAGCGACTGAGATTTTTTATCATGGTCAGCCTATTGCGGTGGTCATCGCTGAAACCTTTGAGGCAGCAACGGAAGGAGCGAATGCGCTTAAAGTCACTTATAAAGATGAGACTGACCAAGCGGCATTGAATTTTACCAAAGAGTTGTCTAACGCCCATGAAGTTGATGAGAAAAAAGGCTCTGACAAAAATTATGTCCAAGGCGATCCTGAGCAAGGATTGGCTGATGCTGAAGTAACACTTGATCGCTTTTATCATACGCCAAGTCAAAACAGCTCGGCGATGGAGCCACATGCGACATTGGCACATTGGGAAGGCGATAAGCTCGTTCTCTATACGGCTAATCAAATGCTGGCGTCTTGTAAGCAGCAAGTGATGGATGCGCTAGACTTAAATAAAGATCAAGTTCAATTAATTGCGCACTATGTCGGTGGTGGGTTTGGTAGTAAGCTCGGTATTGCGCCTGAATCTATTGCCGCTGCAATTGCGTCAAAAGAGCTTGGTCGTCCAATATTGATTACCATGACGCGTCCACAGGTGATGGAAGCGACAGTTAGACGATCAAACACTCGTCAGCGCATTGCAATCGGCTGTGATAAAAATGGCGTTATTGATACGTTGATTCACGATACTATTTCTAGTAATTTGCCAGACGAGGCGTTCTTTGAGCCAACTGCCTTGTCTACGCACTATCTATATAGTGGTAAAAACCGCCGTGTAAATTATGAAATGGTCGACATGAACCAAGTGCTATCAGGTTCGATGCGTGCACCTGGCGAAGCGGTCGGTATGATTGCCGTTGAATGTGCAATGGATGAATTGGCTGCGCAGTTAGACCTTGATCCTATAGAGCTGCGCCGCCGTAACGAACCTGAAAAAGACCCTAGCAAAGACATTCCATTTTCGACGCGCCAGCTGATTGCCTGTATGGAGCAAGGTGCTGAGCAGTTTGGTTGGAGTCAGCGCAACGCAAAGCCTGCTAGTCAATTAGAAGGCGACTGGTGGATAGGAACGGGCATGGCTGCCGCCGCACGTGGTAATCAGTTACAGTCTTCTGAAGCGCGTGCAACTTTGCAAATCGATAAGTCAAAAGCACTCGGTGTCAAAGCAGTCATTGAGACAGACATGACGGATATCGGTACGGGGTCTTATACAGTGTTTTCTCAGGTAGCTGCAGATTTACTAGGACTACCTATTGACCATATCGAGATGAAGTTAGGTGATAGTGCTCTGCCGCCTGCATCAGGTTCTGGTGGTAGCTGGGGTGCAGCAAGTGCAGGTAGTGGTGTCTACCTCGCTTGTGAGCAGCTGCGTGAAATGCTAGCAGCAAAAGTCGGCCTTTATCCTGATACAATTCAGCTAGACAATGGTCAAATTAAGCAAGTAGGCAAGCACGATTTGACAGCGGTAGAGACAGCCAAAGAGAATGGTCAAGCGTTTGCTGATAGCACTATTGATAAAATATCTGAAACGACCGGAGTCTCATTTTCAGAGAATGTATTAGAAGAACAGTCAGAATCAGAAAAATATAATTTTGACAATATAGAATCATATGCACTTGCTGACGTGGTAGCGGGCTATGAGGAGCAAAAAGTCAGTGCTAAAGGACAGATAAAACCAGGTAAAAATGGTAAAAAGTATCGTCAGTCTTCTTTTGGTGCAAACTTTGCTGAAGTAGCCGTGCATAAGGTGACGGGTGAGATTCGAGTAAAACGTATGACGGGTGCATTTGCCGCAGGTCGTATTCTTAACCATAAGACAGCAACCTCGCAATGCTATGGCGGCATGGTATTTGGTATTGGTTCAGCGTTAATGGAAGAAGTCATTCATGATAAACGTGACGGTCGCCTATGTAACCATGATCTCGCTGAATATCATGTGCCAGTCAATGCCGACGTACCACAGTTAGATGTGATATTGGTAGAAGAGGATGATCCTTATACCAACCCAATGCATATCAAGGGTATTGGTGAGACAGCTATTGCTGGTGCTGCCGCTGCGATTGCTAACGCTGTATACAATGCCGTCGGCGTACGTGTTTATGATTTTCCGATTACGCTTGATAAATTGCTTTATGAGATGCCAGAGTAATTTTTTAAGCCATATGTACGATAGGAACCCGCTTAATTAGCGGGTTTTTATAACTTAATCAGCTGTATATTTCGTCATTATCAAGAAAATAACTACCAAATAAGAGGCGTTATGAATCAGGTCGCTGACATTCTTAAGCTGGCAATCAAAGTCAAGCAACAAGGTATTGATGCTGTATTGGCAACGGTCGTACGTACTGAAGGCTCAGCATATCGCCGTGCTGGCGCGATGATGCTCATCTGTGAGGATGGTCGCTCAGTTGGGATGATTAGTGGTGGTTGCTTGGAGCCGCACATTATCAAACGTGCCTTTTGGCTTACTCGTAACGGTGCCAATGTGCAAGTTTATCAGACGGGTGATGATATTCAATATGCTGACGATGGCCAAGCGCAAGCGGGTGCGAGGGAAACTAAGTCTGATATATATGATGAGCCAGGTAGCGATTTAGATGACAGTTTAAATAGCGACTTAAATAACGGCTTAAATAACGGCTTAAATAGCGGCTTAAATAGCGGCTTAAATAGCGGCTTAGATGAAGCGGACTTTGATGAGCTAAATTTTGGATTGGGCTGTAATGGGCGAGTGCATGTATTATTTGAGCGACTAACGACAGCAACGCCATTGTTAGAGACAATCCGTAATGTTCGACGTACTCAGCAGCCGATTACTGTAGCGACTTTAATTCGTGCTAACGACTATCAGCATCAAGATTCCATATCGCAAAACAGTGATAATTTGCAAATTGGGATACGTATTAATTTAGATGAATACCGTAGTTTGGGAAGCGTTTCTGCACTAGGAAAAACAGCTCTTTCAAGCATACTTGCCAATACTGTAGAAGAATTAGCACAACATAAGCTGTCTGATAAAAATGCCGAATATGTGATAGTAGAAAACGGCGACGTAAATACAGAGTGGCTTGTGCAACGCCTGCAACCACAATTGCGTCTATTGATTTGCGGCGCAGGTAACGACGTGATGCCACTGGTGACCATGGCTAAACTACAAGATTGGCATGTGACAGTCGTAGACAGTCGCGCGCAATATGCGACGCGTATGCGGTTTCCTCAAGCGGATACTGTGATGTCGCTACCCTTAGAGGATAGTGAGACTTTGCTTAAGCTTAGTAGTAACGCAGCAGTTGCTTTGATGTCACACAGCTTGAGTCAAGATCGCGCTCGCTTAGCAATACTGCTTAAGCATTCAGACAATTATAGATACTTAGGACAGTTAGGGCCGCGCTATCGGACCGAACGGTTAATCAATGAAATCAGCATAAACCTTAGCAATCCTACTATGTTAGAAGCTGGCATTCATAAATTACATTATCCGATTGGTTATAAACTGGGTGGAGATGGTCCTGAGGCACTTGCGCTTGGTATCATGGCACAGATAAATGCCGTTATGCACGATCAAAACGCTTCAGTAAATGGTTCACACAGTAATTTCTCAAATATCTCAGCGGTGAGTAGCAATACAGATGCCAATACTGTCCAGAGTGGCGTATGAGCAAGAGTGCATTTACAGAAGGTGCTGAACATACAAAAAGTACTGAACAGCAGAGCCAAAACCATGCGGTCATCATCTTGGCAAGTGGCCTCAGTCAGCGTCTCGGTCAACCCAAGCAGCTACTCATTAAGAGTGGCAAGCCGTTGATTACTTATATGACTCGATTGGCAATAACGACCAATCCGCAAGTTATTGTCATTGTCATCCCTGATAACCATCGTTTGATTGCTAGTACGATGATAGAGTTGGCTAAGCAATATCCAACGGTTCAAATAGTGGTGAACTCACAAGCTGATACTGGTATGGCGCATAGTTTGAGTCTGGGTGTTGAGGCAATTGTTGCTTTTGAATCGACTTCAATCGATCGAGTGCTCATCATGGGAGTCGATCAAGTATTATTAGATGAGCCACATTTAACGGCTTTGTTAGCGGGCGAGCAGCCAGTAGTAGCCAGTCGCTATCACAGTTGGCAACGTTTAGAAACACATCAAAATCGAGATAAAACGGTATCTGATATCATAGGTCTGCCTTTGGCAATTGATTATAAACTGCTTAGACAGTGGCAGTCAGAATTGACAGGAGATAAAGGGCTTCGTCACCTAATTAGAGGGTTGCCTGCTGATCAAATAGGTGAGGTCGATAATGACCAACTTAGCTACGATATTGATACGCCCGAGCAGCTAGCATTTGCTAGAAGACATCGTTGGCTTGATAGCTAGCATGATTAATTTAATTGATTTTGAACAGTATTCATTTTGGACAATAAAATGCGAGAGAATAAAATTATAAATACGATAGAAACCGAACGACTGTACCTTAGACAATGGCAAGCGAGCGACTTTGCGCCATTCGCTGAGATGAATGCTAACTCTAGAGTAATGGAATACTTTCCTAAGTTATTAACTACTTCGATGAGTAATACTATCGCCAAAAAATGCCAGTCGCTGATTGATGATAATGGGTGGGGTTTTTGGGCAGTGAGTCTAAAAGAAACAGATACTTTTATCGGTATGGTTGGGTTAAATTATGCGCATGCCGATATGCCATTTTCTCCTGCTGTCGAGATTGCTTGGCGGCTACATAATGACTATTGGGGATTAGGGTATGCGACTGAAGCTGCCCGAGCATCTCTGAATTTTGCCTTTGTTGAGCTAGGGATTGAGGAAGTAGTTTCATTTACAGCAGTCATTAATAAGCGCTCACAATTGGTTATGGAGCGCCTTAGTATGACCAATACACAGGAGGATTTTTTTTACCCTATGCTTGAGTCTAATCATCGGCTCGCTGAGCATGTACTATACAAAATCACTCGACAGCAGTGGCAAGATGCTGTGCTTACTTAGTTGTATTGATGGCTGGCTTTTACTCTGTTTGGCTACTATTATCACGCGAAAACGTCAAAATATGTCCCTTAAACGGCAAATCTAGATAAGTAGTATTTTCAGGTTTTACATGCTTACTACTAAAGCCAAATTCAGTCATCTTATTGGTTAGCTTGTTTTTGCGACCTCGACCAGGATCGACCACGATGACTTCGCAAGTCGGCATAGCATGACGGTCAATGAACTCGGCTAATATGTCAATGTGTTGGTCTTCATAGAGCAAGTCACTGCCAATAATCATATCAAACTTGCCCAGATGGCTATTGTCCTCTGCCCAGTCTAAACGCTCAAAATTAATCTCTTTGTTATTATTCAGCGTGGTATTTTTATCAAGGAAATACTCAACCGTTGGATGATAGTCAGTCGCTGTGATGTCCGCATGTCTATGATTCAGTAGCAGACTAGAGAGCGCCATACCGCAGCCAACTTCCAAAATACGTTTACCTGCAATATCGTAATCGAGCATATGATTGGCTAGCACCAAGCTTGACGGCCATATCACCCCAAACATCGGCCAAGAAGCAGAGCAGATGCCAAGGTTTAACGCTTCGTCATCAGGGTCGCTAAATTGTTGATTGTCACGTAGTGTGCAAATATGAATGTCGGTATTGCCAATTTCAATCGTTTGATAACGCACGCGCACAGTGGTCAGCGAAGTCATAAACTGTCCTAAAAAATAAGCAAGAATGCAAGGTTTGGCAGGGGTTGCCGATTTCGGTAGGGTACAACGTTGAAAAGGATGGTTAAAATGTTGGAAGCTGTATAGATGTTTGAACAGTTAGAGGTTTGTGGCAACTTAAGTCGTGGCAAGAAAATACTTAAATGTGTGAGGAGAGTATGACCTAAATTCTGACAAGTTATTGTTAATTCTGAGAGTATTGTTATTGCTGCGTACAGTTAGCCGATATCAGAGAGTGATATAGGTAAGAATGGTACGAAAAAGATTTATATGAGAATAAGCGGTGCGCTTGATTTTAGCTAAGCACACTGTTTATTCTCGCGTAAAAGATTGAGATTAGGCATCAAATCAGTTGATACAGCGGAATCAACTAAGTGAGTTAAATCAGTTAAGAAACCTCCTTAGTTAAGAAACCTCAATCCAGAAGTTTTGAGTGCCCATACTAACTCTACAAAGGCACGACTGTTGGTCAGAGGTTCACCATCGATGATGAGAACGTAGCCGGCATTATCTATCCATAAAAATACAAAGCTGGTCTCAGGAATGAGTAGGTCAACCTGTTGAAAAAACGAGATTGCCTGACTCTCTACTGCCCACCCACGTTGCTTTTGGCGGAGCATAAAGCCTGAAAAATCAGCGGCGGCGACACTGAGCATGTCTGCTTCTTCTTGACTATAGCCAACTCGTGCCAAACAAAACCCTTCATCAGATCCAATCGCGGCTCGGCGTTTACCAGATAAGCTCGCCACGACATAAGGCAAAAACTGGTCCAATGGTAAGTTAGGCGCTGGTAAAAGTAGCGACAGCTTTTCAATCCAACCTTGTTCTATAAAGCTCTGTAGCCATTGTTCAGAATAACGCTGAAGCCAGTCAGCAGCGAGCAGTGTCTGATCATAAGACAGCAAATCCTGTAATGCCAACTGCTCATCAGTTGGTTCGTTCTGTGAAAACGCTTCGAAAATACCAGCTGGCGTCAGGGTAAGATAGGTTTTATCAGCATTTAAGTAAGAGGACATAGTAACTACCATTATGATAAAAGTGATTAATAAGTAACAAATTAAGCTTCTATATCGTTGAGTTCAAATAGTTTCGATACAAGGAAACCGAGCGTAAGTTATACATTAATATGCTTAGCGAGGATGACGATGTAGCGGATTTATATGGATTTGACTATAGTTTGATCGAGATGTTGTTGGCAGTTGTCCCAACGTGCATCGAACTGCCAATCACTTCTACCCAAGCGAAACCATACCAGCGAAAATGCGAGACGATCATTGCGCGCAGTACAATGGGCAAAAAACTCATTTTCGATTTGCTCAATCGTACCCCAGTCTTCGTCCTCACGCGCTTGCATCAGCTCAGTGGTGATGTCTTTAGCGATTTCTCGGGCATCGTCGCTGCTGATACGTAGGCGTTGCTTTTGCTCATTGAGAGAAGGGGATATCAGCACACTCCAACGAGTGGCCAACATACTATTGCGCTGGATATATCTTTTTTTATCAATGCAATCGCGAAAGCCTTGCTGGACATGAGGATACAAACGATCTTTGATACGAGTAAATAGGTTGTTTACATCATATGGGATATCAAACCAGCACCCATAAAAAAAGTCTGCCACTGCACCCTGTAGCGGTTCTTTCTCCGTCAATAACAAAGCTGCGTTGATACGCTGCTCATGAAAATGACGGTTGTTAGGAGCTAAAAACACTTTACGAGAGTAAAACCGAAATACTCGGTGCGCGACTCTTTCATTTTCTTTGATCAGGTCTGAATCAGACATAATAATACCCTCCTGTCATTGCTATCATTACAACGGTGCTTGCTTCAGTGATATGATGTCATACGACAAGCGATAATGTAATCCAGAGAAATAGCGCTTGATATCAATATAATGATTGAGCGACTAATCCAATAATGTCTGCATCAAATCAATCATAAATTCGGCATCTTCTTCGCTCATTGGCTCAAACCCTTGAGGCATGCCAAGCTCAGCCAAGGCCTCTTTACCATCTGCATCGTTGTGCAAATTCAGGATGGCTTCTAGGAAGATTTGTGCATCGGGAAAGTCTTCTTTAACAAGGAGTACATGGCTAATATCAGCCAAATCACTTTCGATAAGTACCGATAGCTGAGTTTTGGTCAAGCGTGAAAAGCTATGAAATATCTCTGCCAAGAAAAACGCGACTTGGGCTTCACCTTTGATGACTTTTCGGGCAGCCGCTTGATAGGTCTCGGTCACATCCCAGTTGAGATCAGAGGCTTCTATATCGACGGCTTCTAGCAATCGCAAGCCAATCAGTTTGACATCTCGGTTGTCGGCCATCGCGACAGTAGCCCCTGCTTGAATGTCTTCCAAACGGCTGATAGTGCTATTGGCAGCGGCTGCAATGATCATCTCGTCAGATTTACCGATAGGTCGGGCAATGGCTCGATAGCCTTGCTCGCGGATGAGAGTGGCTGCATCAAAAGGGTTGGCATAAATGATTTGAATGTCACCGGCACTAATGACCTGCTCTTGCTCAGCGTGAGAGGCAGGAATATTGAGATGCATGTTTAAGTTGGCACGTTTTTGAATCAAGGTGTTGAACATGTGCCAGCCTGCAAAGCGATCAGGCGAAAAATCAGGGGCGATTAACATATTGTGTGTCGTCATGACTTAGCCTTCCTCATCTTGTTTCATTTGGGCATATTGAATCATCGCCGCTTCAATTTTGCTGCGTGATGGTTTGCGTCGTACCGAGGTGTAGCCGACGGTTTCGCCGCGACGTACATTAGGCACTACAGTGGCATAGACCCAATAATGACTGCCGTCTTTGCATAAATTTTTGACATAGCCATGCCATTTTTGTCCAGACTCAGCAGTACTCCATAAGTCTTTATAGGCAGCTTTTGGCATATCAGGATGACGCAAAATATAGTGCTGTTGGCCAATTAGTTCATCTACATGATAGCCACTGATTTCGACAAAGGCATCGTTGACGTGAGTGATGATACCGTCGAGATTGGTACGCGAGACAATCAGTTTGCCGTCTGGGTAGGGGCGCTCTATACCAGTATCATATACAGTTCGTGAGGTGCCATCATGATAGGCCATCGTGATTTGCTCAGCAGGCATATCGGGTTTGTGTGCATCAGGGATTGGAGAACCCATGGTCATCTCCTTCGTTGATCGTTATATCGTCAATCCTCTATAAATTGGATACGGTGTCAGCCTTGCTTAGCCTACTACTTGTAGTGCTTTCACTAGGTTTTCTTATATTCAAATTATATTGAACCAACTATGGTTATAGTAATTAAAAGCTAATAAATTCGATAAGCAGTCGCTAATCAAATGAGCTTTGCCAACGCTTCTGAGGCGCGCTTAATATCTAGGAATATCAAGCCAAGCTTGGCATTGGGTTTTGCCATGATGGTAAGTACGGCTTCATCGCCTGATGAGGTCATGATGACGTAGCCTTTCTCGCCTTGAATCATAATGCGATCAATACTACCGCGTGCCAACTCGCGTCCTGCACGATCACCCAATGATAATAATGCTGCTGACATAGCACCCACGCGATCTTCATCCACGCCGGTTGGTAGAGCTGAAGCAATCATAAGACCATCGTTAGAGATTAGGGCAGATGCTTCAACATCTGCTGATGAACTGTTTAAGTCTTCCAATATCTGCTGAAATGAATCTGTACGCATATCGCTTTCTCTGTACTGGTGATTGGTTTTTTATTTATGAACTAATGAAGTTAGTCAAAAATATCCTTGTTTAAAGAAAGGTATTATAATTCCTTACTAGTAATATTGATATACATTTGCCCAATTAAAAGTAAATTTTTTGGACTTTTATGCCTTTTGTCATCAAATCATTACCCTCTATCTTTATTTTTTCGAGGAAAATGGTGATTTTTTATTATGTCTAGTCGATGAGCGGTTGAAGACCTAGCAAAATCCTTGGTATTTTTTTGAATAGAGATATTCTTTGTAACTATAGATTAATGTCCATCATTGCTATCAAACGGAACCGCTGAAATTTAGCTAACAAAAATCGCTTATAGATTCTTATGATGAAGATATTTACTAGACTTATAAGTCTCAAAAATGATATACAGTCATGAGGGGATAAATGTTGACATTTCTAAATGCATTATAAAAATACAAATTGAGTCAGCTTTTTTGATCCTATCAGTCTCTATACATAATCTTGTATAGGGGCGATTTCAGTTTTACATCAACGTTTATAGTCCTTTCGTTTACTCAATATGTTGTAGCGTCGATGTAAATAATTACTATCACCAGTTTTATCCTAAGGAAGAAATACATGAGCATCAGTGAAGCCATCCAAAAAGTCGAAGCACGTTATGCCCATCAGCCTGAATTCATTCAAGCAGTAAAAGAGGTGGCAATTACGATTCAACCTTTATACGATGCGCATCCTGAATATAGTACGTTAAAGGTATTCGAGCGTTTGGTAGAGCCTGATCGGGTATTTGGCTTTCGTATCAATTGGGAAGATGATCAAGGCGTGGTACAAGTCAATCGTGGTTGGCGTGTGCAGTTTTGCAATGCTCTAGGCCCTTACAAAGGCGGTCTTAGATTCCATCCTACCGTCAATCAATCCGTGTTAAAGTTCTTAGGCTTTGAGCAGATTTTTAAAAATGCCTTAACTGGCTTGCCTATTGGCGGCGGTAAAGGTGGGTCAGATTTCGATCCTAAAGGTAAAACAGACAGCGAGATACGTCGTTTTTGCTATGCCTTTATGCGTGAGCTACATCATTACGTGAGCAAAGACATGGATGTGCCTGCTGGTGACATCGGCGTCGGTGGTCGAGAAGTTAGCTATATGTTTGCGATGTATAAGAATTTAACGCGTGAATCAACAGGGGTTATCACTGGCAAAGGCGTGGGCTTTGGTGGCAGCTTGATGCGTACAGAGGCAACTGGCTACGGTGCAGTCTACTTCTTAGAAAACATGCTCATCGCTCAGAACGATACGCTTCAAGGCAAAAGGGTGCTGATATCAGGGGCGGGTAATGTCTCATTGCATGCTGCCGAAAAAGTGAATGCGCTAGGTGGTATGGCAATAACTGTCTCTGATTCACAAGGGACGTTGCATGATGAAAATGGCCTCAATCAAGGAAAAATTGATTGGCTCAAAAAACAAAAGCAGCAAAACAAGCCTTTAGCAGAGTATATTGATGTTTATGGTGGCGAGTGGCTTGCCAAACAGAAACCGTGGCAGTTTGAAGCTGATATTGCGATTCCATGCGCTACTCAAAATGAAGTCAATGAAGCTGATGCCAAATTATTGGTCGAAAATGGCGTGAAGTATGTGGTGGAAGGCGCTAATATGCCGCTCACTGCGGAAGCAATTGATTGTATCCGTTTGCACCGTGTTCATTATGCACCTGGTAAAGCTGCTAATGCGGGCGGGGTAGCAGTATCTGCGCTTGAAATGTCGCAAAACTCTGTACGTCAATATCAAACCTTTGAGCAAGTCGATGAGCGTCTAAAAGGTATTATGAAAGATAT
Source organism: Psychrobacter sp. NPDC077938 (assembly GCF_044542635.1). Lineage (NCBI taxonomy): Bacteria > Pseudomonadati > Pseudomonadota > Gammaproteobacteria > Moraxellales > Moraxellaceae > Psychrobacter > Psychrobacter sp. NPDC077938. The sequence goes on along the minus strand of NZ_JBITUW010000005.1, from coordinate 131,680 downwards.
CCACGACAGTGCTGCGAATGCTTCAGAACAATATGGTCAAACTGACAATGGGTATATCGACTATATGGCTGGTGCCAATATGGTTGGTTTCAAACGTGTGGCGGATGCGTTGGTCGCTTTTGGTATTTTGAACTAGCCTTACTTATAAGTGTTAAACATGCTCTAGTAGTTGGTTCATACGGACAAATAGCAAAGCCCCAGTCATTAAATGATTGGGGCTTTTTTAATTGAGATAAACAAAGGTAGGTTGATTACAGTGTCTCGCGCCATTGTCCTTGAACCATAATGCCTTGGGTAGGATTTAGTCCCATCTGATAGGCCAAGTCAGCAGGACGAGCGATATCCCATAGCGCTAAATCAGCATCACAGCCCACTTCCACTTTTCCTTTGTTGGACAGCCCTAACGCTTGTGCTGCATAAACGGTTGAGCCTGCCAATACTTCTTCAGGCGTGAGGTAAAATAGCGTACAGCCCATATTCATCGTCAATAACAGCGACGTTAACGGTGAGGTGCCAGGATTACAATCGGTTGAAATCGCCATGGGAACTTGATGTTTACGTAATGCCTCAATCGGTGGCAACTTGGTGTCACGTAGCGTATAAAATGCCCCTGGCAATATCACGGCAACGGTATTGCTAGCCGCCATTTTCTTGATGTCTTCTTCTGACAAGTGCTCTAGATGATCGCTCGATAGGCCTTTATATTCAGCAACTAAGGCACTACCACCTATATCAGACAGCTGCTCAGAGTGCAGTTTGACTGGTAGATTTAATGAGCGAGCTACTTCAAACACTCGTCTGATTTGCTCTGTGCTAAAGGCGATGTTTTCACAGAAACCGTCGACCGCATCGACTAAGCCTTCTGAGTGTAGAATGGGTAGCCACTCGCAGACTTGCTCAATATAGTCATCTGCACGATTTTTATACTCAGGTAGCAAGGCATGAGCCGCCAAATACGTGGTACTTACATGGATGTCGTATTTTTCTCCTAGCTGACGAGCGACCGTGAGCATTTTGCGTTCAGTGTCCAAGTCCAAGCCATAACCTGACTTGATTTCGATACTGGTGACACCTTCTTTCATAAGTGCGATTAAGCGTTTTTCACTTTGGGCAAATAGCGATTCAATACTGGCGGCGCGGGTAGCACTGACCGTCGCGACAATACCGCCGCCTTGTGCAGCAATATCTTGATAACTAACGCCCTGCAATCGCGCTTCGAACTCATTGCTGCGGTTGCCGCCATAGACAATATGCGTATGACAGTCGATAAGCCCTGGAGTTATCCATTTACCATCTACATCTGTGATTTGGCTAGCTTGATATTCAGGCAGATGAGTATAGATTTGATTCTGTTTACCAACCCAAGCGATTTTACCGTCTTTAATACCGATAGCCGCCTTTTCTAACTGACCGTATGGGATGCTATCAGCGTGTTTATTTTCATCATCACTTATCTCAATACCAAAACCATGCTGCGCTGAAAAGGTGGCGATATTGGCGTTAATAATAACGTGATCAAAAGATGTCGTAGTAGATTTGTCGAGCGTCTGTTCTGTAGGGCTTTTCAATACGGAATTCTTTGATTCATTCATAATATGCTCCTGATTTTTGTGAAGTCGATGATCTTTGTTGGCAAGATTTAAGCGCTAAGTAAGTGCTGCTCTACAATAGTGGCCAGTAAGCGAGCAGCGACTTTGCAGCTACGACTGTCAATATCAAAGGTAGGGTTAATCTCAGCAATATCTGCGATTTTTACTTTGCCTGATGCCATAATGGTTTTGACCATACGCTCAACAAAACCAAGATCAATGCCATAAGCAGCTGGGGCACTCACACCAGGCACAACACTAGATGGCAAGCAGTCCATATCGATGGTTAAATATATGATATCGACCTGATCTACAAAGCTTTTAACTTGCTCAGCAAGTGTATCCCAAGGCTGATAATGACAGTCTTCATCACTGATAACCTGTACGCCCAATTGCTCGGCACGATCGAAAAGCGCCGCCGTGTTAGAAAAGCGACTGACGCCAATACAGCAATAATGAAAGGGTTGACCATGTGCGTCAAGATGCTCGGCAATCTGGCGAAATGGTGTCCCAGAAGTCGCTACATCAGACTGACGAATATCAAGATGGGCATCAAAATTAATAATCCCGATAGTAGGCGTGGCATTTGTTTTGCTGGTATTTTCTAAGGCCTGCCATAATCCTAAAAAGCTACCATAAGCAATGGCATGACCACCGCCAAGTCCGATGGGTAATCCACCTTGCTTGACGATTGTACTCACTGCATTGGCATATTTGAGCTGAGCTTGCTCAAGAGAGCTGTCGGCAAAGCCATCATGATCATCACAATGAATGTCGCCAGCATCACCCAACAAGGTTGATAATTGACCATCAAAACGTTGTTGCAATTCAGCGATGACTGGCAGCGTAGCAAAAGCTCGACGAATCAATGGCGGAGCAGCTCTAGCACCTACGCGGCCTTGATTGCGTCTGACGCCTTGATCACACGCAAAACCAACCAACCCAATATATTGAGCCTCATAAGGCTGAGCAAGCTGATACCAATAACGGGCGCGTGCAGTCTCAAACGGCTCTGCGCGTCCTGTCCATTGGGTCATATCAGCAGGGTCGTGGCTAATGTGAGTGGTAGTCGTTGCTGTTCCCGCTATTGTCATCGCCGTTCTCCGCAAATTAATATTTATTTAGACTCATACCAGTTGCTGCGTAGTGACTGCCAGTGTTCAGCAAGCGTACCGTCTAATACTAGCTGCTTGGCTGCTTCGATATCAGGGGCTAGGTAGCGATCTTTGTCATAGAAAGCCACTTTTTCACGTAGTTTTTGATGCGCGACTGTCAACGGCTCTGAGGTGTCTAATCCGCGATGGAAGTCGATGCCTTGACCAGCAGCCAGAAGTTCAATACCAATAATGGTGGCGGTGTTTTGCGCCATCTCGTATAGGCGGCGTGCGCAATAGGTGGCCATAGACACATGGTCTTCTTGGTTGGCAGAAGTCGGGATACTATCGACGCTACCAGGATGGGCGATAGATTTGTTTTCTGAGGCCAGTGCTGCGGCGGTCACATGAGCAATCATAAAGCCTGAGTTGACTCCAGCATTATCAACCAAGAATGGCGGTAAGCCACCAGACAGAGTCGCATCGATCAGCAAGGCCACACGGCGCTCAGACATAGAACCAATCTCGGCGATTGCTAAGGCTAAAATATCCGCGGCAAAAGCCACTGGCTCAGCATGGAAGTTACCACCCGATATGGCGACAGGACCATCTTCGTTATTAAAGATTAGTGGGTTGTCTGTTACCGCATTTGATTCGATGAGTAGCGTTTTTCCTGCTTGGTTGATGATATCGAGACAGGCGCCCATGACCTGAGGCTGACAGCGTAGGCAGTAAGGGTCTTGTACTCTATCGTCTTGCTCGCCGTCATGTGAGGCACGGATAGCACTGCCTTTGATGATTTGACGATGTGCTTTGGCGATTTCGATTTGACCATGATGGCCACGTACTTCGTGAATACGTGCATCAAATGGTGAGTCCGAGCCTTTTGCAGCATCAATCGACAGTGAGCCGACAATGGTCGCAGTCTCAAGCAAGTCACGCGCTAAAAAATAACCACGTAATGCCAGTGCGGTTGAGACTTGCGTACCGTTGATCAGTGCAAGGCCTTCTTTGGCTGCAAGAGTAATAGGCTCAAGTCCATGCTGTGCTAGGGCGTCAGCAGCAGGTACTTTTTTGCCAGCGACAAACACATCACCTTCACCCATCATCGCAAGCGTCATATGTGATAATGGTGCTAGGTCACCAGATGCACCAACTGAACCTTTGGCTGGAATATTGGGTGTGATTTGATTGTTGATTAAGCCAAGTAAACTGTCTACCACTTCGCGGCGTACACCAGAGACACCTTGCGCCAGACTGGCAACTTTCATCACCATAATTAGTCGTACGACGCCTGCAGGGAGAGCTTCACCCGTGCCCACTGAGTGAGAAACGATTAGGTTACGCTGAAGTAGCTCAAGCTGATCATCACTGATACGTGTCTTAGCAAGTAGGCCAAAACCAGTATTGATACCATAAGCGCTTTTGTCTCGTGCAATGATGGTACGTACATCTTCGTGCGAGGCATCTATCGCCTCATAAGCGCTCTCAGGCAGTGTCAATATGACAGGTTGCTCGTAGATATCACGTAGCATCTCAAAGCTAAGCTGGCGAGGATGTAGGGTTAGTTGTTTGATATTGTTCATAGGGGTAATCCTAGTGTTGTAAGTCATATAGTCATTCCACTATAAAAGTATTACAGCGTTAACCTCGCTTGAAGTATCACATATACATCTACACTCGGTTGCCTTGTACTACTTTTAAATTGAATCGATTATATGGGTTATATTATTTTTGTTTAGGGCGTGTCCTCATTTTAAAAATGGTGATAAAAATGAGATAAATTGCCGTCAAACAAGGAAGATAGTGCAGATAATATCGAGATATTGACCAACTATTTGACGATGTTTGGCAAAATTTAGCTGTTTTTAGCCCATTTAGAGGACACTCGTTTAAATTGAGGACACGCCCTAGTATCTTTATTAAAATGAAGTTGTTAAAAGGATTTTAATCAACGAAATATTTATTATTAAGTTTGAATTTTTTAGCCAATCCAATTGAGGTACATAGCCAGATGTCCGAATGCCGCAGCCAATAAAATACTAAGTACAACGCGCTCGAACCAAATGATGACCATTTTGCCAACGGAGACAGGAATCTCGGTCGCAAGCACACACGGAATCATGGCTGAGAAGAACAGCACGCTGCTGATGGAGATGACCCCTGCGACATAGCGTGTCAGAATATCTGCCTCACTTAGCAATAATGCTGGCAAGAACATCTCAGCCAATCCCGCTGACATGCCTTTGGCAGCGACTAGCGGTTCTGGTAGGCCGCCAAGCCATGTAAAGGGATAGAGAAGCAAGCCCAACGCATCGAATACGGGCGTATATTTTGCTAATAGTAATCCTGTTAAGCCGACCGCGATGATAGATGGCACAATGGCGGCTGCCATCGTCAGGCCATCACGAAAGTTAGACCACAAGATTTGTTTGAGGTCAGTGGCACGGCGCGAAGTGGATAATCCCAAGTCAAATGCTGCAGCTAGCCGTGTACCACCTTTATAATCTAAAGCTGGACGTTCGACATGATCATCAAAGAGACTGATAGGCGGAATACGAGCAGTAATCGCAGTAACAATAAAGGTAATTACTAGCGTAGACCAAAAGAACACATTCCAGAACTCCATCAGACCAAGCGTTTTGGCAACAATAACCATAAACGCCGCTGATACAGTCGAAAACCCAGTCGCAATGATAATGGCTTCACGCGCTGAATATTGCTTTTGCAAGTACACACGATTGGTGATGAGCAAACCAATAGAGTAGCTACCGACAAAGGAAGCAACAGCATCAATCGCTGATGAGCCTGGGGTTTTCCAAATAGGTTTCATAATCGGCTGCATGAGCACACCAACCATTTCTAGTAAGCCAAAACCAACCAAGAAGGCCAATATCAGTGCCCCAAGCGGTACAATCATACCGACTGGTAAGGCCAGTTTTTCAAATAGAAACGGCAGCATGTCCTTTTCCATCATAAAGGCAGGCGCTATGTCAGCCACATACATCACTGCCAACATCAGACCGATGATCTTGAAGGTCGTCATAATCATGTGAGTGATATTTTTACGCCATGAGCCATCGATAAATGGCTTACTCACTCCATAGAGCATGAGTAAAAATAATAGCGTCACGGACAAGGTATGCTGCTGAGTGATTAGATAGGTTGCGCCATGATCGAACAAAATCGTGCTTTTCTCGCCAATGGTAAATGGCACAAAAAACATCACTAAACCGATCGCACTGAATACGATCAGCTGTATTAATGCGATAGGGGTTGATAGCAGTTTTTTTGACGATATCGTTGCATTTTCATCGTTCAGATCAGATGCTGTATTTTGTTCAATCATATTATCCTCCTTGATAAAACGCCGATTATGTCCTTATACCCAGCTAAGGCGTATAAAGACAAGGGACAAACTATTTAATCATCGGCAGATTTAGACCATAGTCTTTCGCTGTCTTAATCGCCAGCTCATAACCTGCATCAGCATGACGCATAACGCCTGAACCGCAATCGTTGACTAATACGCGTGACAGTCTTTTGGCTGCTGCATCAGTACCGTCTGCGACGATGACCATGCCGGAGTGCTGCGAGTAGCCCATGCCAACACCACCGCCATGATGTAGTGATACCCAAGTCGCGCCGCCTGCGACATTGAGCATGCCATTCAATAATGCCCAATCAGAGACCGCATCTGAGCCATCTTTCATGCTTTCTGTTTCGCGGTTTGGACTGGCAACAGAACCCGTGTCTAAGTGGTCACGACCAATAACGATCGGGCCTTTTAGCTCGCCGTTTTTGACCATTTCATTGAATGCCAAACCTGCTTTATCACGTTCGCCCAGACCTAACCAACAGATACGAGCAGGCAAGCCCTGAAATTGAATGCGTTCTTTTGCCATATCTAACCAGCGATGGATATGTTTGTTTTCAGGGAATAGCTCTTTGATTTTTTGATCAGTCTTATAGATATCTTCTGGATCACCTGATAACGCTACCCAGCGGAATGGGCCTTTGCCTTGGCAAAATAGCGGACGAATATAAGCAGGGACAAAACCTGGGAAGTTAAAGGCATCTTTGACTCCTTCATCAAACGCCACTTGACGGATATTATTACCGTAATCAGTCGCTGGAATATCCATCGCTTGCAAGTCTAAAATCGCTTGTACATGTACCGCACAAGATTGAGCAGCTGCTTTGGTCAGTGCTGCATGTTGCTCTGGATCTTCTTGTGCGGCTTTCCATTCCTCTACGGTCCAGCCGCTTGGTAGATAGCCATTGATCAAATCATGTGCTGAGGTTTGATCGGTGACCAAATCAGGCTTCATGCCACCAGCGTTAGCACGCTTGACCATCTCAGGTAAGATATCTGTGGCATTGCCAAGTAGGGCGATAGAGACGGCTTCACCAGCGTCCGTATGTTGTTTGATTAACTCATAAGCATGGTCAAGATCGTCTGCTTGCTTGTCGACATAACCCGTGCGCAAACGGAAATCAATACTAGACTGCTGACACTCAATGTTTAACGAAGTCGCACCAGCAAAAGTCGCAGCTAATGGCTGCGCGCCGCCCATACCGCCAAGTCCCGCGGTCAAAATCCAACGACCCGCCCAGCTACCGTCATAATGCTGACGACCTGCTTCCACAAAAGTCTCATACGTACCTTGGACGATGCCTTGCGTACCGATATAAATCCAGCTACCCGCAGTCATTTGACCGTACATAAACAGGTCTTTGCGATCTAACTCGTTGAAGTGCTCCCACGTTGCCCAGCGCGGTACAAGGTTGGAGTTGGCAATCAATACACGTGGTGCGTTTTCATGTGTTTGAAACACGCCGACTGGTTTGCCAGACTGTACTAGCAACGTCTCGTCATCTTCTAACTCTTTTAATGATTCTAAGATTTGATCGTAGCTTTCCCAGTTACGGGCTGCGCGCCCAATACCACCATAAACAACTAGGCTTTTTGGGTTTTCTGCCACATCAGGATGCAGATTGTTTTGCAACATGCGGTAAGGGGCTTCGGTTAGCCAGCTTTTGCAATGTAGCGTGCTACCGGTAGGCGCAGCAATATTACGGCTCTCATCGCGTCGAGTAGGTTTGTTGCTATTGTTATCAGTAGTCATGGTCAAATCCTTGTGAAATCTTTTAAGTCGATTGAGTAATCAAATTGAGTGGTTTACGATCAGTCTAAGAGTGCACTTAACTGCTTGCTAAATGTGCTGAATTATTGATCCTGCCGTAAAATTGTATATACAAATTATCAAAGATGCTTTTTTCATGCAAGGATTTTTTTTCATGAGCTGATTATTTTTGTTATTCACTCAGCCGATTTAGATAACATCGAGTGAGTTGAAAAGCGCCCTAGTTAATACTGAACGCTCAGACATTTTGACTAAGGCTTGCACGGTGGTCTCGTGATATTATGTGGTCATTCCTATTAGCAAAACTGACGGTTAAAGGCGGATATGACAAAGACGATTCCGGCGTATCAACGCATAAAAAACGCCATACTAGACAACATTCATTCTGGTAAGTGGCAGGCAGGCAATGCGATTTCGACAGAAATGGCACTGGCTGAAGAGTTTGGTGTGTCAAGAATGACGGTCAACCGTGCGCTAAAAGAGCTGAGCGAGGAGCGGGTACTGGAGCGTCGGCAAGGGTCGGGCACGTTTGTCGCGCAGCAGCAGTTCAATCATACCTTTGTAGAAGTGCGCAATATTGCACAGGATTTAAAGTCTGCCAATCGTGATTATGAGGCACAGGTCGTGAGTAAGCGTGCTATTACGGCTGATATGCTCGATAATGAGCTGCGTCGTAAGTTTGGTATTAATGAAGGGTCTGTGCCTGTTAACACAAACGCTCAGACAGACGCTAGTGATGAAGCTGTCCTGTATGAAGTAAAAATTATTCATTTTGCTGATGGTCAGCCTATACAGTTTGAAGAACGTTGGGTCGATGCCAAAAAAGTGCCGAAGTTTATCGATCAGGATTTTAGTGTGGTCAATACCAGTGATTATTTAATCGCTAAAAGCCCTCTAGAGAGTGGCAGCTATACCATTCGAGCATTGGCAGCCCCTGATGAGATTGCTGAGTTTTTGCAAATTGCGCCGCAGTCACCAACGCTTGTGTTGCGTCGACAGACCTATTCGGCTGGCCAAGTCGTTACCTTTGTAAAAATGTGGCACGCGGGTGATCGCTATCAGTTCTCAGGCGAGTTGTAGTAGATATAGTCAAGCCTATATAAATCCGCTACATCGTCATCCTCGCTAAGCGTACTCATGTATAACTTGCACTCGGTTTCCGTGTATCGAAATTATATTGAACTGACTATAGCTTACGTATGCTCACTGATTGTGTACGTTTTTCTGTCTAAAGTGAGATACTATATCCATAAGCTGCTATTTAATAAGATAGCAATTGGCGTTAATTAAAGTCATCAGAATATTTGAACAATCGTTAAAAATTAAAATATAATATAGAAACAGTATTGAAAAATAGCCCGAATAGCCTCAAATCGGGCAACCAAAGCCGAATATCATAGAAGAGCTTATATTGTTCTTCTGTGTCGGCTTGTCCTATTTATTAGCACCATATATTTTATTAGCATTATGCGTTTTTACTTTATTCATTCACTCTTATAAGGACGTCTTATGAAACGTCGTACTCTCTTAGCCCTTGCCGCCAGTACTATGTTCCTTGCCGCTTGTGGTCAATCTACTACCAACGAAGCCGATACCAGTGCAACTGACAGCGCTGCAACAGGCGGTTCTGATTTGCTACAACGTATCAACAACGGCGGCACTATCAACGTCGGTACAGAGGGGACTTATCCTCCGTTCACGTATCATGATGAGAGCGGCAAACTAACGGGTTATGATGTTGAAGTAACGCGTGCAGTCGCGGATAAACTAGGCGTAGACGTTGAGTTTAAAGAAACTCAATGGGATGCGATGCTGGCTGGTTTGGATTCAAAACGCTTTGATATGGTGGCTAACCAAGTTAGTCTGACCACGCCTGAGCGTAAAGCAAAATATGACAAAGCGATGGCTTATAGCTGGTCAGGTGCAGTTGTATTGGCACCTACTGATGACAACCGTTACAGCTCGTGGGAAGGTCTAAAAGGCCTACGTACGGCGCAATCACTTAGCAGTAACTACGGTGAGCTTGCAGAGCGTTATGGTGCAGAGATCGTTCCTGTCGATGGTATGGCGCAAGCGATTCAATTAGTGAAGCAGGACCGTGCTGACTTTACGATGAATGACAATCTAGCGGTATTGGATTATCTCAAAAAATTCCCGGATTCTGATCTTGAGATTAAATTAACTGCACCTGCTAGTGAACAAACTGGTTCAGGTCTAGTGCTTATCAAAGGTGATGATGAAGTCGTAGCAAAACTGGATGAAGCAATGGCTGAATTGGCAGCTGAAGGCACACTTACCAAGCTTAGCGAACAGTTCTTTGGTGCTGATATAAGTCAACAAAAATAATGTCAGTTTCTATCATGTCAGCTTCTGTAATGTCTACATCATGGTTCGCGGACTTATTGGCAGTATTGCCATTTATGAGTCCTGATCGAGCGCAGATTGTCATCTCGTCGTTTTGGCCAATGCTCAAAGGCGGTATATATTATTCGATACCGCTGGCATTGATCTCATTTGCGATTGGTATGGCCATTGCACTGACAGTGGCATTGATTCGTATTATTCCGCGTGCCACTTGGTTCCATGAAATCATTTATCGGCTCGCTCGTGTCTATGTGTCCGCCATTCGCGGTACACCGATGCTGGTTCAGCTGTTTATTATTTTTTATGGTCTGCCAAGTGTCGGGGTGAAGCTCGATCCCTTTCCTTCAGCGATTATTGCGTTCTCACTGAACATCGGTGCGTATGCATCGGAGACAGTGCGTGCTTCGATTTTATCGATACCAAAAGGACAGTGGGAAGCAGGCTCGACGGTTGGTTTGACGTATCTACAGACTTTTCGTCATGTGATTTTACCGCAGGCGCTTAGAGTATCGGTGCCGCCGTTGTCCAATACCTTTATCAGTCTGGTAAAAGATACCTCACTTGCTTCATTGGTACTGGTCACTGAGCTGTTCAAACAGGCGCAGATTATCACAGCTCGTAACTATGAGTTTATGCTGGTCTATACAGAAGCGGCAATTATTTATTGGGGTATCTGTCTGTTCTTGACCTTTATCCAAGGCAAGCTTGAAACTAGGTTAGATCGCTATGTGGCAAAATAATTGATGGTTGGATAATTATTAGCCAGATTTTATTAGCTCCGTAGCCATTAGTCATACAAGCGCTTAAGAACAAGCACGCAAGAATAAACAGTCGCAAATAAAGACCAGTACAACAGGAATTTTTATGATCAAAGTCACTAATATTCATAAAGCCTTTGGTGGCAATCAGGTGCTAAAAGGCATCGACTTGACTATCAATAAAGGCAAAGTGGTCGTAATATTAGGACCTTCAGGATCGGGTAAAACCACCTTTTTGCGTTGTTTGAATGCGCTAGAGATTCCTGATCAAGGTGTGATTGCTTTTGATGACGATAGCTTGAGCGTCGACTTTGCGACTAAGCCAAGCAAAAAAACGCTACTAGCCTTACAGCGTAAATCAGGTATGGTATTTCAGTCTTATAACTTGTTTCCACATAAGACAGCCATTGAAAACTTGATGCTTGGGCCTACGGTAGTACAGGGGCAAAGCAAAGCGCAAGCCCGTGAGCAGGCATTGGTACTACTTGAGAAAGTTGGACTGTCGGACAAAGCGGATCTCTATCCGTTCCAGTTATCTGGTGGTCAGCAGCAGCGTATTGGTATTGCCCGTGCGCTTGCTATTGAGCCGTCATTATTACTGTTTGATGAGCCAACCTCTGCACTTGATCCAGAGTTGGTACAAGATGTGCTAGAGACAATGAAGCAGCTCGCCTCTGAAGGTTGGACGATGGTCGTAGTGACTCACGAAATCAACTTTGCTCGTGACGTTGCCGATCATGTTGTACTGATTGAGGATGGTCATGTGGTTGAAGAAGGCAGTGCCAAGCAGCTGTTTGAAGACTCAAAGCATCCTCGTACGCAGGCATTTTTACAACGTATTGAGCAGTAAAAACGTTTGTTTTTGCGTAAGTAATCAAACAAAAAAGCCCCAATCATGATGCTATGGTTGGGGCTTTTTTTATCGAAATAAATGGGACGTATTTTAGGGTCTGTTGAACATTCAAATGTGGTGCTGGCAGTCACTATTTTTTAGACAATATGCAGTGAAATTTTTGACACCTAGTCATTCTAGGTTAAATAATTTCGCCATATATTGGCAGAAAATAGTACTGCCCTGAAAGGCTGATGCTAAAATCACCCCAAACGTTGTTGCAATCCTAGTTAAGGTCTCGACATTATCGTCGGCTTGCGCCTAATTTGGTGCAATTTTAGCAATCAGCAGCCCTAATATTTGAATGTTCAACAGACCCTAACTGAATAGACAGTAATACTATATTTTTTGTCGTTGTTTTAACCAGCGAGGTATGCGAGTGGCAGTACCGTTCAACACAGCATTTAATAAAGCCGCCAGCAAAATAAGCGCCACGCCCAGATATTGAATCCAAGACAAAGATTGATGCAGTAATAGCATCGCGAGCGCAATCGCAGTCAATGGCTCAAAAATCGTAAATACCGATGCACGAGTGGCGGGCAGCTTTTCCAATGCCTTCATATATAGCCCAAATGGCACGACGGTTCCCAGCAGTGACAATCCCAAAACATAGCCCCAAGTCATCAAGGGCAGATCTAATAGCTGCTCATAAGTGTTATAGGTCTCAGGCAAGAGCAGTAGTACGCCAGCACTAATGATAATGGAAGTGAAAAATACCAGAGGGGCAGGGTGAGCGTAATGCATTGCGCGCTTGCCCAATACGCCATATAACGAATAACACATCCCTGCTGATAGACCGAGTAAAATCCCCCAGTTAACTTTCGCTTGCTCACCTAACATCGTCAATCCAACACCAAACACCGCCATTAGTGCTAGCAAAACTGATTTACGAGTGATGGACTCACTCAGTAAGAATTTTGAGAACAATAAGCTAAATACGGGCGCGGTATAGAGTAAGGCGACGGCAGGGCCAGCGCCAACATAACTGACCGCAAAAAAGTAGCAGACAGACATACCAAGGACACCTATCAACGACTGCATCGCCAAACCAAGCCACTGCTTTGGCTGTAATTTGATAAGGTGTGGCCACAGTTTTGGTAGCATGGCTAAGATGATAAAGGCCGCCGTGACAATGCGTAATATCGTTACTTGCCAACCACTAAACCCAATTTGGTTGAGATAGGTCGAGAATATACCCAACGTACCCCAACAAATAGCAGCCGTGATGATTTGAATGGTGCCTAGCCATGATTGATGCGAGTGGTTCGTCATTCCGTTGTCGATGTTTGCCATACTGTTTTCTTCTTACGATCTAAGTGACACAAGATGTTGTAAGATTGCTATTGATACAATCTCTCCAAGCAATACTGAAATAAGAAAAGACAACCTTATTAAAGGCTGTCTTTTGTTTGTTCTTTTGAGTCTATCACTAAAAGATAATAAGTGGCTACTAGGGCGTATGCTAAATTCAATCAATAGTTATTAAAATGGCTAAAAAATGGCTAGCGTTTGCTAAATAACCTAAACAATATCGAATCATTAACTCATATCATATTCATGTTCGCACCATTTTTCCGCTTCTATAGTCGCTGTTAATCAATCCATAAAAAGAATGTTTGCTCTTGGAGAGCATTTCGCTGAATAAAGCACACTTTTTCCACTTGGGTTCTTGGTAGATGATCCGTATCAGCTCCGCAATTTTGTGAGCGCTGTTTTATCCACTGAGTCTGTTCTTTTTTAAGGTCAGCCGCCATATCCTCACCGTACAAGCGTCTGACTTCATTTCGCGTTACTCTGTAGCTTTCATTCAATGCTTTATCAGACGTATTATATATCTGATCAATCAGAGCAGCTTGTGATGCTAATGGCAGATAAGTCGCGTTTTCTTTGTAGGTGGCACTATAGGTATCGACTGTCCATTTACTTCTTATAGATATCTCATGGTTCGATGTATCTATAAACCCCTCAAAATCTTCGCCTTCAAAGATATAACCCTGAAATCGACACGGGGTCATGCCATCTTTACATAAGCTATGCTTGGTTTGCGCAGAGTAGTATTTGACAGCATAGGGCGACTTACTAGGTCCTTGTGTTGTCTGCAATAGCCGTCCTAAATCGGGAGCGACTAGCAGCATATTGTTGCAAGTAACACTTCCTTCTGCACAGCTCTCATAAAGGTTAAGACGTTGACCTTGGATGTCCATACCCATTGTAAAGTTTGCCTGTACAGGTGCTACAGCCGAACTGACAGAGGTCACTAGCATTAGGCTCAAGAGCAACGCAGTACGTCTAAGTAAGTTGGATGTATTTAGGCTTGAGCTAGACATGGAGACGGACATATAGGTTTATACCTGCAGCAAAAAATTACTCAGCAATCGCTTAGCGCCTTCAGTGGCAAACGACTCAGGATGAAACTGTACGCCTTGGATTGGGTACTCTTTGTGCGCCAGTCCCATAATCTCATCACCAGTCAATGCTGACTCAGCAAAGCTCAATTCAGCACGGCTGTCATTAGCGACTACTGAGGTAATTGTCAGACAGCTTGGTATAGTGTCGGCTTTTACCACCAGTGAGTGATAGCGCATGATCTCAAGCTCTTGTGGTAAACCTTGATAGATACCTGAGTTATCATGGCGAATTGATGAGACTTTGCCATGCATCGGCACACTGGCGCGTACCACGTCACCACCAAATACATGAGCAATGCCTTGCATACCCAAGCAAACGCCTAATAGCGGCACAGTTTTGCCCAGTGTCTCGATCACCTCTGCACAGATGCCAAAGTACGCCGGATCGTCAGGGGAGCCAGGGCCAGGCGAAATGATAATTCTATCAAGATTCATCGCTTCTACATCTGCTAAGGTTATTTCGTTATTGCGCTTAACGATGACGCTAGCTTCTTTATTACTGTCTAAGGTTTGGAGAATCTCGCCCACATACTGGTAGAGATTGAAGGTAAACGAGTCGTAGTTATCGATAATTAAAACATTCATGGGTCATAAACTCTTTTGTAAAAATAGTGCTAGGTAAAATATGGTCAATTTATGCGGTATGTTTGGCTTCAATTATGATTGCATAAAGCTATCTAACACGACTTTCATCGCCGACAGTTTACGCTGAATCTCTAAGTATTCATCTGCTGGGTTGGAGTCGTAAACGTTACCACCACAAGTTTGAGCGTAGGCAGACTCGCCATTGATAAAGAGGCTGCGAATTGGAATGGCAAAGATACAATCACCATTAAAATTGAACGAGCCTAATGCACCACCGTAAGCACCGCGACCATCCGGCTCTAGCTCATTAATCACTTTAATGGCTTCTACTTTAGGTGCGCCTGATAGCGTACCAGCAGGGAAATTGCTAGCAAGGGCACTAAACATATCTTCGTTAGGATGCAGGATACCAACGATCTCAGAAGAAATATGCTGCACGTGAGAGAAGCGTTTGATATCCATCAAGCTACGTACTTTTACCGTACCAAATCGTGCCACACGGCCAATATCATTGCGATGCAAATCGACTAGCATATTGTGCTCGGCAATCTCTTTGGCATCGTTGAGCAAGGCGCGGGCAAGCTGACGATCCTCTATCACATCGACGCCGCGTTTGGCAGTGCCTGCGAGTGGATAAGTTTCCATTTCACCCTGACGCAAGCGGAATAGCAGCTCAGGAGAAGCGCCAATGATGCACTGCTGCGCAAATTTCATAAAATACATGTGCGGTGATGGGTTGACGGCACGCAGCTTTTCATAAATCGGCATTTTGTCACCGGCAATACGGTATTTAGATTTAAAGCCTACTTCGCACTGAAAGATACGCCCAGCGATGATGTCTTCTTTAACTTGCATGACGACATTGGCATGCTCTTCTTGGCTCATACCATCACCTAAAAATTCAACTTTAGGCGCTTCATAACTAGGCGTTGGCTCATCAAGCAGAGCCTTGATTTGCTCGATACGGTTTTCTTGCTGAGCAGTTGGGTAATAAAAATAAAAGATTTCCCCAGTCATTTTATCTAGGGTCAATCCATCTAGATACACGCCAAACTTAAACGGTTCAAAGTCTTCACTGGCCTTTGCATTGAGGCTAGGTTCAAAGAAGTTCACGCAGTCATAACCCAAATACCCGACCAAACCACCGCTTTGATCACGGGCAATAACATGCTGCGGCGTTATGTCACGCAGCAGTTGATAAGGGTTGTCGGTTTGATAATGGCTTTTCTCAGCAGTTTTATTATCGGTAATCGCAAGCGTGTTGCGATCTAATGCTGCGATAGTCGTCACAGGATCAAAGCCGATCGCATGATGGCGCGAGATATGGCTGTCTTCACCCAATGATTCGAGCAAATAGCAGGTATCAAACGCGCTTTCGATACGTTTGAATAATGCAAAAAAATCGATATCTTGCGTCAGTTTGATGCGTTGTGGTTTGCTCGGAATATCGATAGGAGCAGGCTTGGTCTGTATGCGAGTACTAGAGGTCATAACAAAGTCCGAAATGGTTCAAATATGCGTTGATTAATAAGTGTCGATTAATAAGCGTGAGAGTCGTCAGTAAAAAGCTAGATAGTATCGTCGTCAGAGGCTAAGAGCGGTCTCTATGAGTGGCCAGTAACGCGCTGACATCATGGCTTTGCTTGGCCTTGGCACCGCGAGAGACAGTGGCGATACCAACACCTAGCTGCTCAGAGATATCACGCTGAGTGATGCCACGATCTAGCAAGTCAAAAATGCGAATACGATTGGCAATGTCATGCTGTTCTTTATCGGTCAGCAGGGCACTGAGCAGCTTTTCGATATCTGCGCTATCAGTACAGTTGGTCAAATGTTTCACTAAGCTCTGATAAGGATCGGTAGTCATAATAGGTAATCTTAGCCAAAGAAAATAGATAGCTCGTTTATTGAGCAATTTTTCGCTGAGAACTATCTTGTTTCAGTATTCTAGTACAGTAGTACAAGAAAAACAAGTGATGAGCTAAGTTAATATCAGACTACTATAGAAGTGATAAGCGCCTACGCCTGACTATATATAGCCTTAATACATAGCCAGAATAATATTGAATGATAATTTTATAACCAGTATCGAAGCATTTTTGCACTCTCTCAGCATATTCAGGGCTAAAACAGAGAATTTATTATATTAATTATTGCCAAAGTGTTAATACTTCGTTATTATGCCTCTCATTATTTAAACGCAAATCATTATCATTAACATTAATCATGTTATTCGCATGATGAGTTAAGCGTTTTCAGGATATTCCATCTTCTGGTAGGCGCTATTTCAAGGGTTTTCGATGATAGCCCTTAAAAATAATTCTAAAAATTCTAATTTCTGACAGTAATCAAAGTGAGTAAATGTGTTATGCGCGAAGTAAAGTTATCTAGTCAATTGACAGTATTGTCTATCGGTGTTGCCGCTGTATTGTGGACACAAGCTGCCAGTGCCGCAACGGCAGCAGATATGCCAAATACGACATTACAGACTATCACTGTAACAGCGAATAGCTCAGTACGTGACGCTGTACAAGAAGACTCTGTCTACATAGATGACTACACCCCAGCTGCACAAGCCAGCCATTTGAGCGATTTTCTGGACGTTGTACCAGGGGTAAGCGTGGGCGGTACTTCATCGGTTAACCAACGTATTCGTGTACGCGGTCTTGATGATACCAATCTAAAAGTCACGATTGATGGCGCACGTCAAGAAGGCGCGTTGTTCTACCATATGGGTGACGTCACTATTGATCCAGATCTGCTAAAACAAGCAGAAGTATCAGTGGGCAATAACTCAGTGACGCTAGGCAATGATGCCATCGGCGGTGCGGTTGCTTTTGAGACAGTCGACGCGGCAGATTTACTCAAGCCAGGTCAAAAGGTAGGTGCTAAGCTGCATACAGGTTATGCTAGCAACAATGATGAACTGCTAACTTCTGCCACTGTGTATGGTGCGCCAACAGAAAATATTGATTTACTGGCTTATTATGGCAAACGCAATGCGGACGCTGGTGAAGACGGTAAAGGCCGTAAAATCCAAACGGAAGACAGCGAAGGCGAAAACATCCTATTAAAAGCTGGTGCTTATGTCGGTAGTGATCATCATGTAGGCGCTAGCTTTAGCCGTACCGAAAACAAAGGCAAATTCCCATTACGTCCAGATTTTCCTGCTGGTGGCTGGAACCCAATCATCCCGCAGGAAGTCAAACGTGATACCTATGCGCTTGACTATGCTTACAACCCTGCCAACCAATTGGTTAATGTAGACGCTAATGTATATCAGACTAGCACGCAGATTTTGCGTAACTCTGATGGCGAACCTGGGTTTGAGTTTGATGCAGAAGTCCAAACCACAGGCGCAAAAGTACAAAACACCAGTATCGTCGATAGCAGTATCATCAATGGTGTGCCAGGGGTTCATAAGTTAATCGCTGGGGTTGAGCATTACAAAAAAGAATCTGAGATGACACGTGACTTTGGTAATGCGAGCACCGATGAAGCAACCAATACTTCAGTGTATCTAGAAGACCAATGGCAAATGGGTAAGCTTAGCTTAACGCCAGGCGTCCGCTATGACCGTTATGAGTCTCCAGAGTATGTATCGGCTGGCAAAACTTATGACAATGTCGTTGGCGCATTGGCTGCGAGCTATGAGATTGCACCGCGTACCCAAATATTTGCGAGCTATACGCAGTTATTTAATGGTCCAGATCTTAGCCAAACGATTTTTAACACCGATGGCGCTGATACGTATGTAAACAATGACCTAAAAGCAGAAGAAGGTGACAATGCAGAAGTCGGTATTGCTACAACGCTGCGTGGTCTGACTACGGCTGATGACTCTTTAAAATTAAGTGCTAAATACTTTGAAACCAATATCGAAAACTATATTGAGTTTGTACGTGCGGGTGGTAGTAGGACTGGCATGAATTGCACAACTGGGCAACTAGGTACAAGTGCTGCCCCTGAAGCCTGCCAAGGTGTCATTAACAATGACGAAGATTTCAAAATCAAAGGTGTAGAGCTATCGGCCGACTATCGCGCAGATAACTTCAACATGGGTCTAAGCTATGCTCGTGCGCGTAGCAAAGGCGAAGATACGGGTTACAATATCTCTTCTGTCAGTGGTAGTGGATCTGAGTCTGGCGATAAGTACATGGTCAACTTGGGTTACGCTCCAACCAATACTACTGAGCTTGGCTGGCGCAGTACTTATGTGGCCGATGTGACACCGAATACCGCTGGTGATGACAACGAAAAACCAGGCTATGACGTACACGATATCTTTATGACTTATACGCCAACTCAAATCGAAGGTCTAAAGGCCACACTAGGTGTATACAATATCTTTGATGAGACTTATGCAAGCCATGCATCACGCAACTCTATCGATGATGCCTATACTGATTTTGAGATGGGACGTAATATCAAAACATCTTTAACTTATCAGTTCTAATCTAGCTTATCGAATTTAAGTCTAATCGTAATTATAAAGTCAGCTGTCTTACACGAGAGCTGGCTTTTTATTGCCTACTAGCTTTTACATTGGCTGTAACAGCAATGACGTGCCAACTGATAAGTACCTACTAAAACAATATATGATAAAGAACCAACACTAATGATTTCACTCAATCCTCGTCAAGCTTGCCTATGGCTCCATCGTTATACTGGGCTTGCCATGGCAGCTTTTTTAATTATCACTGGTATTACTGGCACATTATTGGCATTTCATGACGAGCTAGACGATGTCTTCAACCATAAACTGGCTCAGGTTGAGAAACAAAACGCATCACATTTGCCTATTGCCGAGCTTCATGACAAGGTCATCAGTGCGTACCCTCAATATGCTTTTTCTAGCATGCCAACCTCGATAGCAGCAGAGAGGTCGGCTGTATTTTCGGTAGATAGAGCACGAGGAAAAGCCGCCCAAAACCAACCAAAAGCACCGTTTCAACAAGTTTATGTCCACCCTTATACTGGCGATATCATTGGTACTCGTGATAGAGATGAGTGGGCATGGCGCAACACCATGTGGAAAGTGTTTTGGTTGCATCGCGATTTATTACTGGGTGATATTGGAAAATTGCTACTAGGGATTGTCGCGCTCGTGTGGACGATTAATTGCTTTATTGGCTTTTACTTAACGTTTCCTAGAGCGATCAAGAAAAAAGCACAGAACCAAACCTCGCCTAAAAAACGTGCCTCATTTTTTAAACGCTGGTTACCAGCGTGGAAAATCCGTACTAAAAGTAATATGTTTAAATTGAATTATGATCTACACCATGCCTTTGGGCTATGGTTATGGATCATGCTGTTTGTCATTGCGTGGTCGAGTGTTGGTTTTAACCTAAGAGAGGTCTATCAACCTGTGATGCACGCTGTCGTAGGACTCGAGGAAAGAGGTGAAAGACAGGAGAAATCAAGAAAGCCATCAGAAAAAGCGGAGCAGGCGTCTGGTGCAGAAACAGCGAATAGGGTTAAGGCTGTAAACAATGAAGATGTCGATGTCGAGGCTGTTGATGTGGTAAACAAAGCCAATAGCATTGCTTATTTAAGTCAGCAGGCAAACATCGCTGCCCAAAGCAAGGACATGATAGTACGGGAGTTTTTAGGCATACGCTGGATTGAAGATGAGGGTCAATGGCAGCTGCGCTTTAAGACAGATAAGGACATTGGTAAAAAAGGCGGTGCATCATCCATCACAGTCAATGCAAAAACGGGTAGCGTTGAACAGGTGAGTTTTGGCTATCAAAACTCATCATTTGGTAGCAAAACAAACAATTGGTTGATGACTTTACATATGGGTCATATTGGCCATGGCATCGGTCACTTACTGTATCAAATATTTTTAGCACTGGTAGGTTTGGCGGTGACAGTGTTGTCCATTACCGGCGTCTATTTATGGTGGAAAGGTCGACAGCAACGACTTAAAGCAGCGCAAAAACTTAAATAGATATTAAGACATAAAACTAATGTGCTCAGTATAGTGCCAATATATTGCTAGTACCAATGTGCTGGCACTATATTGAGTTTTTTATTGCGTACTTGAGTCTAACCAGTCATTAAACCGTATCAACAATCACTGGACGACCCTGATGACTTAGGACAGTGACATCGACGTTGTATAAATCTTTCATCGTCTCTTTAGTAATAACATCAGCAGGGCGACCAACAGCCGTCACTTCTCCTGCTTTCATCGTAACTACAGTATCCGCAAACTGTGCCGCTTGGTTGATATCATGCAGGACTATTACCACGGTTTTTTGCTGATTGTGGCTAAGCTGACGTAGCTCACGCATCAGCCGACCAGCATGATACATATCTAGGTTGTTCAGTGGCTCATCGAGCAATAGATAGGGTGTATCTTGGCAGACAATCATGGCGATCAGCACGCGCTGACGCTGTCCACCTGATAGCGTTGACAAGAAACGCTCGGCAAGTGGCTCAAGCTCAAAGCGTTCGAGGATTTCCTGTACTTTTTGCTGATCGTCTGCGGTTGGTTGCCCTTGATGATAAGGATAACGACCAAACATCAGCAGTTCATGTACGCGTAGGCGTCCTTGCACATGATTGTCTTGCCCAAGCATCGCGACCGTCTTGGCCAGTGTTCGCGCCTGACAGCTGACAATATCACGTTCCTCATTATTTACAGCGAAGCTCACCTGCCCAGATTGTAGCGGCTGCAAGCGAGCCATAACAGAAAACAACGTAGACTTCCCAGCGCCATTAGGCCCAATCAAAGCAATCACCTGCGCCGTTGGTAGGGACAACGTAATGTCATGCAAGATTTGTTGTTTGCCAATATGGTGAGAGATATTATTCAGTTTAATCATAGTCAGTCTTATTTAAAAAAGTCTTAGGGTTTTCTCTATCAACAGCATCAGCTAAATAAACAATGTCGGCTAAGTAATCATAAAGAACGACGTTGAGACATAAATATCAATGCTAAGAACATCAATCCACCCGCCAGCTCTATCACCACTGACAATACGCCTGCCATATCTAGCACTTGCTCAAAGATAGTCTGACCCAGTACTAAGCAAATCATAGCGACCAAGCTGACCAATATCAGCCGCTCAGTGTGATACATATGTCGCGCGATACGATTGGTCAATGCGCAAACCAATAGACCAAAGAAAGTCACTGGACCGACCAGTGCAGTGGCCGTGGCAACCAATACAGCGATGACAGTTAATAGACCAAATGCCAGACGCTGATAGTTGATACCAAGGTTGACGGCCTGTGCTTGTCCGAGCATCAACACATCGCATTGGTAACGCCAGCGCCACACAAATATCGCAGTGATGGCACAGATAAATAAGCTGATACCTAGTAGCTGAGGGTTGACTGTGTTGAACTGCGCGTAGCTAGCAGACTGTACAACCACAAAATCATCAGGATTAATCAGCCGTCCAATGAGTGCTGATAAGCTGCGAAATAACACACCAAAGATAACGCCCACCAATATTAGCCGTGTCAGATCCTGACTGCTTTTAGAAAATAATAACTTAAACAATAATAAAGATGCCCCAAACATCAGGACAATCTCTAGCGTGAATTTGGCAATAGGATCGAGACTGGTAAAGCTAATCGCGCCTAAAAAGAAAACCAGTAAGCTCTGCAACAGAACATAGAGTGAATCAAATCCGAGTAGGGAGGGCGTTAGAATTGGATTGTGAGTCAACGTCTGAAATAGTAACGTCGACACGCCAATCGCATAGCCAACCACCATCAGTGCCAGCAGTTTTTTGCCGCGTAATGGTAGCGCAAAGTCCCAATAGCCATTGACATTGAGTGTCATAAACAAGGTCATCGAGATAATTAGAATAATAGCTGCTATAGATTTTGGATGCGCAGCTATCCATGTCCAAAGCTTTGCCAAATGACCTTGTGCAGCGACTGAATACTGACCATCTGCTGAAGATGAGTTATCTATCGCTGTGCTAGTGTTTGTAGCATCAGTCTTGGTGGAAGTAAGCTTAGTTGATGAGAACATACAAAAATCCTATGGTGCCAAGCTTATCTAATAAGGCAAAAAATGAACGGCGGTACATGGGTAACAAAAGTGAGCACATAGTTAGTAAACATGGTGCTACTGCTCAGCTGGTGCACGTAATAACAGCCATAAAAATAGCACTGTACCCACCACACCAAAGATAGTGGCGACCGGCACTTCAAATGGATAGCGAATAGAACGCCCGATAATATCGCATAGCAATACAGCTGAAGCACCAATTAGGGCAACTGCTGGCAAGCTACGACGCAATTTATCTCCCATTAGACGGCTCACAATGTTTGGCACGACCAGCCCAATAAAAGGAATCATGCCTACAGTCACGACCACGACAGCGCTCATCATAGCTACCATACCCACGCCAATCCAAGTGACCTGACGCTTACTAATGCCTAAGTTCAAAGCGATATTGTCACCCAAACCGACGATGGTCAGCTTGTCGGCAATAATATAAGCCAGCACACACAGTCCACCCGTGAGCCACAACAGCTCATAGCGCCCTGCCAATACGCCCGAAAAATCACCAAACTGCCAAACACTCAGCATCTGTAGCGACTCGGTTTGATAGGCGATAAAGGTAGTAACTGCTTCGATAATGCCACCAAAGACAATGCCAATCAGTGGAATCATCAAAAAATCAGTGGGCGGAATACGGTGAATGAGCAGCATAAATAGCATCATGCCAAAAACGGCAGCGATGGTTGCCACGCCCATTTTGACAATAAGCGCACTGGCAGGGAACAGTAAACTGACTACCAGCAAACCAAGTGCAGCGCTCTGAGTCGCACCAACCATGGATGGCTCTACAAAGCGGTTTTTTAGCACTACTTGGATAATCATCCCAGCCACTGCCATCGCAATACCAGTTAAAATAATGGCAATGGTGCGCGGTATACGGCTAACCAATAACAATGAGCTATCGGAGTTGGCACTCTGAGTCAGCAGACTCTGCAAAATACCTGACCACGAAAAGTCAGCCACCCCAATAGATAAGCTTAATAACACCAAAAGCCCCATAATAATGAGGCTTGCTGTATTGATGAACCACGGTGGTATGACAGTACGTCGATGTAACGCATTGCCATTACCGCTCTGCCAGCTTGACGCTGATGGAGCAGTACTGGATTTGAGCCTAGCATGAGTACGGTGTGAAAATAACGACATAATCTCTACTGGCTTAAAAATGAGCAGGGTTAACGGTAATAATACTTACTTGTGCAACAATCGTTTTTATAAGCAACGACATTATTTAGCGTTAGTAAAAGCATCTTCGATCGTCGTGAGATCCTGCATCCACTGGTAGTAGCCGCCAAATGCCAAGTAAGAGTCTGGGCTCAAATAAACCACTTGCTGCTTACTCCATGCATTGCTCTGAGCAACCAGTGGATTGTCTAATACGGCCTTGGCGCCAATACCGTCTTCACCAATTGCGGCACTACGGTCGATGACAAATAACCAATCTGGATTGGCTTTTTGGATATATTCAAACGATATCGGCTGACCATGAGGCGCATCGGCAATTTTGTCATCTGCCATTGGTACGCCCAGCACAGTATGGATAAAACCATAGCGAGACTTATCACCATAGGCTGACATTTTGTTGCCATTGACCATGACGACTAGACCAGTGCCTTTATTTTCTTTTGTTAGACTTTTGGTCTCAGTGATGAGTCCATCGATATTCTGTTGTAGCTTAGCGGCTTGATCGCTTTTACCAAACAGCGCACCTAGATCATGCAGGCGCTGCTTGCTTGACTCATAGATATTGGCTGTATCAATGCTCATGTCCAATGTCGGCGCGATACTTGATAGCTCATCGTATTTTTCTGCCATGCGTGAACCGACCAAAATGGCTTGCGGCTGCATCGCATTCAACGCTTCAAGATCTGGCTCAAACACAGTACCTACCGATTTTGGATCAGGCTGTGTTTCTGAATGTAGATTCTTTAGCAATAGACCGCCAGGCATACCATCGACCGCCACATCTAGCGCCGCCAAGTCTTGCATCAACGTCATGTCATAGACGACGAGTGGCGATGGGTTCATGGCCAGCTCAACATCACCTTTTACGGTATTGACCATGATTTTCTCAGCAGATACAGCGTCATTATTAGCAACGTTCTGTGATTCATCAGCCGTTGGGTTTTCGGTTTTGGCGTCTGCTGGCTCAGAGTCATTAGATTCAGGCGAGCTACATCCTGCCACTACGGTAGCTAATAATGCTGTCATGGCAGCAGTCAGTAATGGACGTTTGAAAAAAGAGGCGGTAGATCTGCTAGATAATAAGGGTGTCGGCATAATGAACTCGGTCTATCAAAAAATGTTTAAGCAATTGTCTAAAATAATTGCAAATGAATGACGCTAAAAATATTAAGTCTGAAAGATGCTGAGATAAAAAGCATAAAATAAATAGTCTACTTAGGGCGTGTCCTCAATTCAAACGAGTATCCTCTAAATGGGCTAAAAACAGCTAAATTTTGCCAAACATCGTCAAATAGTTGGTCAATATCTCGATATTATCTGCACTATTTTCCTCGTTTGACGGCAATTTATCTCATTTTTATCACCATTTTTAAAATGAGGACACGCCCTAGTACCACTCACTAACTTTTTATACGAATAGTTTTTATAAAAATAGTATGGGTAAACAACACAGCCGTTATAATAAAGTAGTTGAGACTCATTATCAATATAAATGATAATGGTTTTTATTAACAGTAATTGTTATATTAAACGCAACGTCTCATTTGATAAAAATATAAGTTTCATAGTAGTGAAATATAGAAGTAGGTACGTTCATAGAAATGAGCGTTCTGAGAGGTAAAACTACTAAGCAATGTCATGTGTCAGAGATGTATTAAATAGCGAAAATATTGTAAATTATTATTGATAATAATTATCGTTTGCATTATTATCTACGCCATTCTACTCTGAGTAATAAACATTAGGCTGTTATGAGTTCAACGGATTTAGACGCGCCACCACTTAAGTCGTTATTGCTAGCTATTGTTGCAGTACTAGGACTCCATGTGCTTGCCGCAATTGCACTAGTGGCAATAAAAACGCCTGAACTCAAACCTGAGCCAAAAAAAGAGATGTCACCACTTGAGATAAAGTTTGTATCATTACCGGCAAAAACGGTCTCAACTGAAGTAGAAAAACAAACAGTCACAGCAAAAAAAGAAGTACAGCCTGAGGTACAAGTTCAGCCAGCACCGCAACCTGAACCAACGCCTAAAGAGCCGATTAAACAACCAACAGAGACCCCAGTAAAACCAAAAGAGCCTGTTGTAAAAAATATAGAGCCGAAAGTGACGCCTGTGATAGCGTCAGAAAAGCCTCGTCCTGATACCAGTCAAAAAGTAGCCCCAAAAGAGCCGCTACCGAAACCAAAGGTTGATAACTCAGCAGCTGAAGCACAACGTCAAGCAGCTGCCCAAGCTGAATCAGAGCGACAAGCCAGAAAAGCTGACCAAGAGGCGCAAGCTAGGGCAGAGCAAGAAGCCAAAAGAGTCGCTGATGCGAAGGCTGCCGCTCAAGCGAAGGCTGCCGCAGAGGCCGCCGCTGCACAAGCAAGAGCTGAGGCAGAAGCAGCTGCTTTAGCACAGAGTAATGAGCCTGTGAGCTTTACTGCTAGCTCAGCCAACTGGGCATCTGCGCCAAACTTTAGTTTCCCTGAGCGCGCCGCACGTAGAGCCCGTTCTGGTGATACGCTCAATGTTGTCTTGGTATTACGAGTCAACAAGCAAGGCGGCATCGATAACGTGCGAGTTGCTCAATCATCAGGTAATCCGCTAGTAGATAAAGAAGCCCGCCGTCAAGTACGGTCTGGCAAGTTCAAACCCTTTACTAAGAATGGCGTACCCGTGGTGGGTGATGTGACCCTACCGATCAGTTACGCGGTTCCTTGATAGCTCATACTTTATAACAACGTATTTATTAATCATTTTTCATTATAAAACTAAACATGATATTTACCTCAGTATCATGTAATGGCATTACACATTAAGGAGTCTGACATGGACTTTATGCAATACTGGCAGATCAGCGACATGGTGACAAAAACGTTGTTCTTTTTGTTGCTTGCGTTATCTATTCTCTCTTGGGTGACAGGTATCGTCCGCGTATTGCAAAGCCGCAAACTGGCGACCAATGTAGCAGATGATTTGAGTCAGAAATTACAAGCCAGACAGTCTGACTTGGCTGGTTCTGATGCTGCCACACGCCGTTTGGTGACTGAGCAGACTTTGCTCAAGCACATCGGTCGCTATCGCTTTGCTAGTGAGCGCGGTCTGCCGATTCTTGGTACGACGGCAGCGATTGCACCGTTCATCGGCTTGTTTGGTACGGTATGGGGTATTTTCCATGCATTACACAACATCGGTATGAGTGGTCAGGCAGGATTGGGGCAGGTTGCAGGGCCAGTCGGTGAAGCACTGATTATGACAGGTCTTGGTATTGCAGTAGCGATTCCAGCCGTGGTGTTTTATAACCTTGCAGTACGTATCAATCGCCGCATAATGTATCAAGCCAACGACAGAGCACATGATTTATTGGCGCAATCAACGGGTCTTGTGGATACTACCAAGGTAACTGCGAGCCATGCTACTAGTGCCTCACAAGTGCATGCTGCACCAAGCAGTCGTTCAACGACGAGCGAGACTCAGCATACCAGCAACTACAGTAATTCTGTGCCAAAGCAGCTATAGATAGTACTAGTTCTACAGATACTGATTTTGTAAACGTTAGGTCCGTAAACATTAAGGCTGCCAGCGCTAGGTCTGTAAAGGCTCAAACGACAAGTCGACAAACCGTCAAAAAACGGCTTGGCTGTGTGAAAATAACCAAAAGCATTGAGAGTAACTATGGCATTTCAATTGGGTGATGATGACGTACGAAGCATGGATGAGATGAACCTCATTCCGCTTATCGATATCATGCTGGTATTGATGATTATATTTTTATTGACAGCGACCGTGTTGAATCCGACAGTGCCTTTAGATTTGCCAGAGACTAGTGCCGCGCTCAATGAAACGCCGCCAGAAGCGATTCAAGTCAGCATTGATAAAGACGCGGGGATATTCTGGGATAGTGACCCAATCAGCATGGAAGAGTTAGAGACACGCTTGCAGCAACAAGGCGCGACTGGTAAGAACCCAGCGGTACAGTTACGTGCGGATAAAGAAGGCAAGTACGATACGGTTGCTCAAGTCTTAGCAGCGGCAAGTAACGCTGGACTGACCAAAATCGCGTTTGTGAATGAGTAGCTTAGTAGCTAAATACTGAATAACTTAAGCATTGAATAGTTTAAGCACTGTGAGTTAGAGCTAGTAGCTCTGACTTTATATTAGAAAACTGGCTAGATAAATCAATAGTCCAACCAGTAAAACAACCAGCACCGCTATAATAAAAACAATTAAAATAATAAAATTTTCTCCAACCTCATTAACTACTTAAACCTCAAATTAAGTCGTTAGTGAGGTTTTCTTTTTTTACCAGCCATCGCCAAACGGACGATAGCCGTAACCGAAGCCTGCATGTCTGTAGCCAAATGGGTAAGGTGAGCGTAAGTAGTCGAGATCGCGCTGACGAATATAGTAGTAGCGCCCTTGGGAGTAGGCTTCTTCTAACTTCTCAATACCTTCTAACGGACAGACAGGTTGCCAGTCATAGCCTTCGCGACCGAGCTTATAAGCATTCAGCTCAGTACAGTAGTTTTTGAGACCTTGTTGACGGCCTTGCTCCCATTGGATACGGTTAGGACTAGCACCGCCGACACTGGCGCAGCTATTGGTATAATGACCGAAGTAAGCACCTGAACGTCCTTGCGAGCCATCAGCGTAGCCGACTTCTTGCCAGTTGCTGCTTTGACACTGCTGCGGGGTTAGGCTTCGAGTCGTGGCACAGCCCGATAATGTTAGTACGACCGCGCCAAGTAGCGATAGGCTCATGCCTGTTTTGCTCATGACTTTATTCATCAGCTTGCGAGCGTGATAAGCGCCCGATGAGTTTGACTCAATAAGATAATTCATAATAAACCTGCGCGCGTTTAAAATTATGGTTTATCATAGCACTTTTTTGAGCTGACCATTTTCGTATCTGGTTTTTATAGCGTGCTGTGATCAGTAAGTTTATATACGCTAAATAGCTGATTTAATAGTGTAACTTGCTAAATTATCATATGCTTTAAAAGCACACGTTGCACCGCGATTGGACGACAACGCTTGATTTTTAATGGTTCGTGCTCATTATAAGCCCTTGTATATCGTTATTTGTTATCGTGCTAATCGCAAGTCTATATGTACTATTTATAAATAATGGTTCATTAGCGATATTTACCGTTATATCTCTTAGTATCTTTTTCATTTAGTCAAAAGGCCAGACCATCATGGGAACATTGATTGGCGTTATCATTGTACTATTCGTATTAGGGAGTATGATGGCGCTCAAACCGAACGGTATCGATCAGCGTTTAGATAAGCTGCGTATGACCGCGCGTCGTTTACAGCTCAATCCAAAACTCGTTTCGTGCCCTGATTGGATCAAAGGCCGTGACAATGAGTATGGTCGGGGTATGCTTGGACAGTACTGCCTGATATTTGAAGACACTAAACTGCCGCATACCCGTTATCAAGTGATTGATGGACAGTGGCGACCAGACAGCAGTTTTGTCGACACCAATACAGATGATAAGACGCTTACTATTCCCAGTGCGATTCGATCTAGTCAAATCAGCAATAATCCAGTAGTCAAAAAGACTGATTTTAGCTTGGATCAAGTGCCGTTGGAGCTGCCAGTAAGTATCGAGCCGTTTGTTAAAGGTCTATTGACCAAGGCCAATAGCATTATTATTTATTGGGAAGATATTGCTTATGTACGTCCAGCATCTAACCCAACGTATCATCAAAAACGGATCGAAGCGGACTTATTAGTGCTCAAAGAAAACCTTGAGAAGTGGGCGCTACAGATGCAGAAACAAGCATAAACCTAGTAAAGCGTTTTTTCGTCTCCATTAAAGGGCAATATGCAAGCGGTTTGTCATATTCAAATTATTTAAAGTTGACAGTTTAACGCTTAGCAGTGTAACGTCTTTATAACTATATCTTTATTTTATGGTTATTATTTGTTTTATAACCTTTTTTATCAGCAGCGATTATTACTATAAATAGCTGAACCGTGGTCAAGCCATGAGTATCCGCTTCCATAAATTGCCGTGCTGCTGAATTTAACCTTACTTTTAATTTACTTATATTATGGTGTCGTCAAACATGGCAAAAACCACAACCAAAAAAAGTCCAGCATCAGCTGCGGACAGCCCAAAGGGTAAGTCTTTGGTGATTGTAGAATCACCAGCCAAGGCAAAAACGATTAATAAATACCTTGGTGATGACTTTATCGTACGCTCAAGTATCGGTCACGTCCGTGATTTGCCGGTCAGTGCGAGCAAAAGCGCAAAGAAAGCAACGACCGCTAAAAAAGATGACAGTCTGACCAAAGAAGAAAAAGCGCAGCAAGCACTGGTACGCCGCATGGGTGTAGATCCAGAGCATGATTGGGCGGCAGTCTATGAAGTACTACCAAACAAAACCAAAGTCATCAAAGAGCTTAAAGCATTAGCCAAAGACGCTGACAAAATATATCTAGCAACGGATATGGATAGAGAAGGGGAAGCGATTGCTTGGCATTTAAAAGAAGTCATCGGTGGCCCTGATAGCAAGTATCAACGTGTGGTCTTCAACGAGATTACCAAGTCAGCTATTCAAAGTGCATTTAAGCAGCCTTCGAAATTAGACATTGACCGCGTGAACGCGCAGCAAGCGCGTCGATTCTTGGACCGTGTCGTTGGCTTTATGGTATCGCCACTATTATGGCAAAAGATTGCTCGCGGACTATCAGCTGGCCGTGTACAGTCAGTTGCCATGCGCTTGGTTGTTGAGCGTGAGCATGAAATTCGCGCGTTCATTCCAGAAGAGTACTGGCAGATTCATGCGGACACGCACATTGCTAATGACAATCCTAAAAAAGCCTCAGACGCTGAGCAAATCGGCATACGCTTAGAAGCGACCAAGCAAGGCGGTAAAACCTTAAAGCTTGGTAATAAAGAGCAAACCGATAAAGTCCTAGAGATACTCAAAGCAAGCGACTTTATCGTTAAAGAGCGTGAAGAAAAACCAACGCAATCACGTCCAAGCGCACCGTTTATTACTTCGACCTTGCAGCAGGCTGCTAGCACGCGCTTAGGATTCTCTGTTAAGAAAACCATGATTTTAGCGCAGCGTCTATACGAAGCCGGTCATATTACTTATATGCGTACCGATTCGACATTCTTATCAGGCGACGCGCTTGCTGCTGTCCGTGGTCATATTGAAGACAGCTATGGCGCAAAATACGTACCAGAAAAACCAAATTTCTATGGTAACAAGCAGGGCGCACAAGAAGCGCATGAAGCGATTCGTCCCTCTAATGTCAATATGAAATCAACACAGCTCAAAGGTGTTGAGCGTGATGCGATACGTCTATACGAGCTAATCTGGCGTCAGTTTGTAGCGTGTCAGATGTTACCTGCCAAATATCTGTCAGTGAACCTATTTGTAGGCGCAGATGATATCGAGCTAAAAGCGCGTGGTCGTACCATGGTATTTGATGGCTATACAAGAGTTATGCCACCAGCTAAGACTGACGATACCTTGCTGCCTGATGTCAAAAAAGGCGATAAGTTAAATCTAGATAAGCTGGATCCAAGTCAGCACTTTACTAAGCCTGCGCCTCGCTATACTGAAGCCAGTCTAGTAAAAGAGCTTGAGAAAAAAGGCATCGGTCGTCCATCGACGTATGCATCCATTATCTCAACCATTCAAGATCGCGGCTACGTGAAGCTTGAAAATAAGCGTCTGTTTGCCGAAAAAATGGGTGATATCGTTACTGATAGATTGACGGCTAGCTTCCCAGATTTAATGGATTATACCTTTACTGCCGCGTTAGAGGACAAGCTCGATCATGTGGCAGAGGGTGATCAAGACTGGAAAGATGTGCTTGATAATTTCTATGGCGAATTCAAAACGACTCTAGAGCGTGCCAAAGAAAAAGATGGTATGCGTCCAAACGATCCAACTGACGTGCCAGATGTCCATTGTGATATCTGTGATCGTCCGATGCAGTTGCGCACAGGCTCAACAGGTGTATTCTTAGGCTGTACTGGCTATAACTTGCCGCCAAAAGAGCGCTGTAAAGGTACCAAAAATCTAATGCCAGTCGAAGCATTCGCCAATCTAGATGATGCGGAAGGTGATGACGAAGCGGCAGAAGTTAAAGATTTGATGGAGAAAAAACGCTGTCCGAAATGTGGTACGGCGATGAATGGTTACATCGTCGATGGTGGCCTCAAACTACACATTTGCGGTAACAACCCTGATTGCGATGGTTATATCTTAGAAGAAGGCAAGTTTGAAGTTCCTGGCTCAGATGCACCAACCATTGACTGTAATAAGTGCGATGGGCAGATGGAGCTTAAGACAGGACGCTTTGGTCCGTACTTTGCTTGCCAGAACTGTGATAACACGCGCAAGGTACTAAAAACAGGCGAAGCAGCGCCGCCACGTATGGACCCAATCCATCTGCCAGAACTAAAATCGACCAAGCATGATGATTACTTCATCTTGCGTGAAGGCGCAGCTGGTATGTTCTTAGCAGCGTCTAAGTTCCCGAAAGTGCGCGAGACACGTCCGCCAAAGCTGGCTGAGCTACGAGAAATTAAAGACAAGATGGAAGACAAGTTCCAGTATCTGTTTGCAGGGCCAGATGAAGATCCTGAAGGTAACCCAACCATCTTGCGTTGGTCACGTAAGAAAAAAGAGCAGTATATCGGCTCTGAGAAAAACGGCAAGGCCACACGTTGGGGTGTTTACTGGCGTAACGGTGAATGGGTAGAGGAATAACTATTAGTTAAATCCAATATAGTGCTTTTATAGCGTCAGATTCATTTAATGTATTACAGATGCAATTTGCATTGGTCTTTCTTGTATTGGCTTAAACAAACCCAAAAGTTACTTCCAATAAAAAACCCTCTTATAAGTTAAGAGGGTTTTTTATTGCTTATAATATTTCTTTTAAGCCATGTCTACATTTGCAGACTTAGCCTAAGTCCAAAGGTTTGGACAGTATTAGTTTTTTACAATGATACCGCAACCAATACGATCGCCTGCATTACCTGAAGGCTGACTGGTATAGTCGTCAACGCCAGCATGTACGATAAATGCCAAACGATTTACGCTATATTTACCTGCTTCAGTCGCTGCGATTTTCTTGTTCACATAGTTAATAGTAGCAACACCATCTTCATTAGCAGTTAAGTTTGGCAGGTCACCAGCATGACCATTCATATCATCTGGATTAGAATGTGGCTTGTTGTCTGGGTTGAAGTGACCGCCTGCTGCTTTACCCATAACGTCACAGCTGCCTGTTTCGTGGATATGTAATGAGACAGTTCTGCCTGGCTGTAGGTTAGTAAGTTTACCGTAAACTTGGACGCCGCCATCGACTGGACGTAAGAAAACTTGACCAACTTCTTTCTTCTCGCCATCTACTGTTTGTATGGTTGATTTTAGCGTTGGCTGTGCTAAAGGATTGCCTGTTTGCATTTGGCTTTCTACGGTTTGACAACCAGTCATTGCTAACGCTGAACCGCATAATAGGGTACTTGCAAGTAATGTCTTATTCATTATTATCTCCAATTGTTTGAGTTGTTATTTTCAATCTTCATTAAAGCCACGAATATCTATCGTTATTGTTCTATAAAAATCGGTGTCAATATTCGTTAACATCGGAGTCAGTATAGCCAAGCTAACTCTATAGTTATTCATCAAATGCGCAACAATCAGTTAATAAATGTAAGTATCGTATGGGTTTGAAAATGTATTAAAGGGTTTTCTTTGGCTCATTTTTCCAAATTAACGTTTCACCAGAA
This sequence comes from Psychrobacter sp. NPDC077938, assembly GCF_044542635.1. Taxonomy (NCBI): domain Bacteria; kingdom Pseudomonadati; phylum Pseudomonadota; class Gammaproteobacteria; order Moraxellales; family Moraxellaceae; genus Psychrobacter; species Psychrobacter sp. NPDC077938. The sequence continues at coordinate 97,866 of NZ_JBITUW010000005.1, read as the reverse complement.
TCTAAAGTTTGGGTGAGTAAGTAGTTTGGCTCTGACTGCTCTGTAATTGTCTTCGCCTTACTATCCCCGTATTTTAAAGTCAATTGACTCTTACTATGGGTCATCATACGTCGAAGCTGTGATTCGACATCATCAAGAGTATCGCTACAGCTCATCATAGTAGAAGGAAAACTGCCAGTAAGTAAACTTTGATTGATAGAGAGGGCGTAAGGCCCACTAACGCCGTTGCAGCCAACAGAGATACCAAAGCTTTGACCATATATACCTGACTCAAAGCCATTTTGTTCGTCACTCTCATCACCACCATAGCTATCCAAACCATAGGAAAGCATAATAGGTTCTTCTATTTGCGTAAATTCACTCAAGATTGCGTCTGCTTTGTCCGTCACTTGTACTAGCTGCCAGCGATAGCGCTCTAATAATTCATTGGTGAGTGGTATGTCAGTCACGGGGTATTTAGGTTTGGGCGTGCCCGAAAAGATAAGTGTTTTCCCTTTGCTGGTCTTTAAAGCGAGCTGTTTTTCTATGGCTTTATTGACCTGTATGGACTGAATCATCACAGGATTAAATATGAAATTTGTTCCTGCGTAGCGCCCAAAAGTCGCGTTTAATAGAGATGCTGTATCACTAGGGATGATTTTATTACCACGCCAGTCTTGGGTAGTTGCTTGATATATCGCTGTGCAGTCAGCAGCCTTGATTGGCGATTTAGTTGTATCTTGTACTGATGCATCTGTATAAGGATAAGGTAAGGGCAGCCACATATCAAAGGACACGAGATGTCGGTAGCAGCCGTCATCAAAGGTTAACAGGTCTGGGCGAACGTGCATAGTTAGGAGTGGCTGAAAAGTGACACGTATGAGTTTGCCTTTATCATTGCTAACATGCGTTAGTTGCCAGTCGTATTTGGTGATCGTTTGAAACAGTCTGGGTTTTAGTGTTGTCACTGACCAGTTTTTATCGTCGATGACGGTACTGGTTTGGGCTGAATGATTAAGGCTGTTTGTTTGGCAGCCTAACAAAGCGACTGGTAGTAATGCACTTATTATCGCTAGAGGCATCCGTAAACGATTTAAAATCATAAACTTTCTACTAAATAAACATTTGTCTGAAATATAGCACAAGGCTGTAGAGAGATTGTTGTTTATTATTGCCAAAAAAAAGCCGCCCATCATTGTGATGAGCGGCTTCCTAATCTATAGAACTGGCTTAATAAAGAGTCAATTAATTGTGCAGTGCTTTGCCAGAGGTTTTATCAACGGTCACTTTGGCAGGTTTGATTGGTGTTGGCATACTCACCAAAGCAACCTTTAAGATTTCCTCAATCGTGGCAACTGGCTGAATGGTTAGGCCTTCTTTCACGTTATCAGGAATATCAGCCAAATCTCGCTCATTAGTCGCTGGGATCAAGACGTGCTTGATACCACCGCGATGTGCCGCAAGTAATTTCTCTTTGAGACCGCCGATACGTAGGATCTTACCGCGTAAGGTAATCTCACCTGTCATCGCAATATCTGGACGAATAGCAATACCTGTCAACGCAGAGACTAGCGCTGTCGTCAGTGCACCACCAGCAGATGGGCCATCTTTTGGCGTGGCACCTTCTGGCATATGTACATGGACGTCTGTTGTTTTAAACGTCTCGTAATCAATACCTAAGCTATCACCGCGAGCACGAACCACGCTCATGGCTGCGCGAATTGACTCTTTCATCACATCGCCTAGTGAACCGGTAAAGCTAAGCTCGCCTTTACCTTTCATGCCGACCGCTTCGATGGTCAATAGTTCACCACCGACCTGAGTCCACGCAAGACCAGTAATACGACCAATCTCCGGCTCTTCTTCAGCCAGACCGTAGTCATACTGGTGTACACCTAGATAGTCATCAATGTTTTGGTCATCGACTGTCACTAGCTGACGTTCTGCTTTTTTCGGAGCACGCGCGCCATGAGTTTCAACCGAACCGCGAACCACTTTACGGCAGATTTTATTCACTTCACGCTCAAGGTTACGCACACCTGCTTCACGCGTATAGCTACGTACGATACTGTGCAATGCTGCTTCAACAATCTCAATTTCACCTTCTTTGAGACCGTTCTGCTTAATTGCTTTTGGCACTAGGTATTTCTGTGCGATATTAACTTTTTCTTCTTCGGTGTAACCAGGTAAGCGAATAACTTCCATGCGGTCAAGCAGTGCAGGTGGAATATCCATACTGTTGGCAGTACAGATAAACATCACTTGCGACAAATCTAAGTCCATATCTAAATAATGGTCGTTAAATGTATCGTTCTGTGATGGGTCCAATACTTCAAGCAACGCTGATGCTGGATCACCGCGGAAGTCTTGCGCCATCTTATCAATTTCATCTAATAAGAATAGCGGGTTTTTGACTTCTACTTTTGCCAATGACTGAACAATTTTACCCGGCATCGCACCGATATAAGTACGGCGATGACCACGAATCTCTGCTTCATCACGTACGCCACCAAGCGCCATACGCACAAACTTACGACCCGTGGCACGGGCAATTGATTCACCCAATGAGGTTTTACCGACACCTGGAGGACCGACGAGACATAGAATCGGGCCACGAAGTTTTTTCACGCGTGATTGTACGGCGAGATATTCTAAAATGCGGTCTTTTACATCTTGTAGACCGTAATGGTCTTCGTCTAATACCGTCTTAGCTTTGTCTAGATTGATAGATACTTTGGTCGTCGCATTCCACGGCGTATCCAAAATCCATTCAATATAGTTGCGTACCACTGATGACTCACTTGACGCAGGTGGCATCATTTTGAGCTTTTTGAATTCCTGCTCAGCCTTTTTGCGTACGTCTTCTGGCAAGTCAGCATCTTCTAAACGCTGCTCTAGCTCAGCCACATCATCTTCACCATCGAACGCGCCGTCATTCATATCTGACAGCTCATTTTTGATGGCTTTCATCTTTTCATTTAAGAAATATTCGCGCTGATTGTCTTCCATTTGCTGACGGACAGCATCTTGAATATCTTGCTCGATATTTTGCTCAGCACTTTGCTTGACCAAATATTCAGTCAAGGTATTGATATGCGTTTTGATATCGTCTTCTTCTAAGAAAGACTGTTTGATATCAAGGTCCATCGATACACGAGTTGAGATGAAATAAACCAACTCAAGCAAGTCGTCGATACGTTTGGCCACACGAGTCAGCTCACGTGCATTGCGAAGTCGCGCATCTGCATAGCTTTCGAATAATGTAGTTAACGCTTGAATGGTGTTTTTCTGTTGGCTCTCATCCATGCTGACATCAAGATCGGCACGCTCAAATCTCGCCATCAATAAATCGTCATGGCCTTCTATATTATCAACACGAGCGCGGTATTGACCTTCGATCAATACTTTAATGCAGTTCTCATCGCTATCATGGGGCATGGTGCTGACGATGCGGCACACCGTACCGTACTGATACAAGTTATCTTGATCAATATCTTCGGTCAGTGAGTCTTTTTGCGCGACTACCAGTACTTTGTTGCCATACTCAGCTTGTGCCAACTCAACCGCTTTCACCGATGGCGCGCGTCCCACAAACAATGCAATCTGCATATGTGGATAGACGACGACGTCGCGTAATGCCAGCAGTGGCAGATAGCTTTCATCTTCATTGTCTTTGACAACGTTGGATGAGGCATTTAACGCATCCGTAGATGAGCTTTCTGTCTCATTATTCGCGTCAGCACTGATGTTAGCGTCAGTGTCAGTATTTGCGTCAGACGTCGTGTCAGTGTTCAGGGCAGATGATACATCGATGTCGTCTTTATCAATATTATGTTCACTCATATGTTTTTCCTCGTTCCCCAGACTTGTAAAGTCAAGTTCGTGGTTCATGTTTAGATAAATGGTGCTCACGAAAAAAATTGCAAGGCTGAATGGTGAAGTCGTTTGCTTATCTTTGTTAAATAGTTGTCTGAGCGCCCAGTAAACAATGTTATCGATGTTATCAACGATGTGTCGGTAATGATGTATCGTCAATAGTGTGGCTGGTCAATGAATGATAAAAACAGTCAGAAATCATAGAAGAAGGTGTAGATGTATAGGTAACATTTGGCTGTCCGTATTGATGCCTAATCGGTTCTATGCGTAGGCTTTATACCCAAAATAAGGTAAACTGGCGCGCGTCTAAAACAGGCTCTCATATTGAGACGTTTTAGACAACAGGACGATATTCATTAGTTTCAATATTCATAGGTCTCATTAAGACCAAAGTATAAAGAACAAGGGGCAACACATGGCCATCAATGCAGTATTGCTAGCAGTTATTATCATGCTAGGACTGTCACTTTCGCGAGTGCACGTGGTGCTCAGTTTATTAATCGGAGCGCTGGCAGGTGGACTACTAGCAGGGCTTGGTATTACTGATACGCTCAATGCTTTTCAAGAAGGCATCCGTAATGGTGCAGAGATTGCGTTGTCGTATGCACTGCTAGGGGCATTTGCAGTAGCGATTGCTCATTCAGGTTTGCCGCAATCGTTGGCAGGCGCAGTCATCAAGCGTATTGATGCTGCTGGCACGAGTGGCATGATTAAGTACATGCTGTTTGCAGGCCTCATTACCATGAGCTGCTTTAGCCAAAATTTAATCCCTATTCATATTGCCTTTATTCCGCTACTGGTACCGCCATTACTACTAGCATTCAATCGAATGCAGATTGATAGACGCCTGATTGCTTGTCTGATTACGTTTGGACTGGTCACCACCTATATGTTTATTCCTTATGGTTTTGGTGATATCTACCTCAATCAGATTATGCTAAAAAATGTGGGTGAAGCGGGTATCGATGTTGCCAATATTTCTGTGGTGCAAGCCATGGCGATTCCTGCACTGGGCATGCTAATTGGTCTGCTGGTTGCTGTATTTATTAGCTACCGTAAGCCACGCGCATATCAGCAAATTGCGATAGATCAGCAAGCGCATGATGCCGTAGTAGAAGGTGATGCATTAAGCAAAACTGCCGCTGGCGCACAGTCGCAGAGCAAGCTAAAGACATTGGTTGCTTTGGCAGCTATCGTGACTGCTTTTGTGGTGCAGTTATATACTGATTCGCTACTACTTGGCTCAATGTTTGGCTTTGGTGTCTTTATGGCAACTGGCGTGGTGAAGTGGCGTGATGCTGATGGCGTCTTTAATGATGGTATCAAACTGATGGCGATGATTGGCTTTATTATGATTACCGCGCAAGGCTTCGCTGAAGTGATGAAAGCCACTGAGCAGATTCAGCCATTGGTCGATGGGGCAGCGTCACTGTTCGCCGGTAATAAGGCAATGGCCGCATTTATTATGCTACTCATCGGTTTGATTGTGACCATGGGTATCGGCTCGTCATTCTCGACCATTCCTATTTTGGCCGCGATTTATGTACCGCTGTGTATCTCTCTAGGGTTTTCGCCATTGGCTACTGTAGCTATTATCGGTACGGCTGGCGCGCTGGGTGATGCGGGTTCGCCTGCGTCAGATTCGACATTGGGGCCAACCTCTGGTCTAAACATCGATGGACAGCATGACCATATCAAAGACAGTGTGATACCGACATTCTTGCATTACAACATTCCGCTACTCGCATTTGGTTGGATTGCAGCGATGGTGTTGTAGTAAGTGATTTGAATGATTAGGTTTGATATAAAGGGCGAGTATAGCTATAAGCTATGCTCGACTTTTTCATTTCTCTTTATTGCTTAATTAATATGTTTTTTAATACTCATCATCAAAAACTTTTATCTCACCATTCAAACTGCTCAAAAATGTATCACTTTGCGCGAGCAATTCATTTAAGCGATCTTCATTGACGAGCCGTGTCATTTCATCAGCGCTAAACGGTTGCTCTTGACTGTAGTAACGTTGCTCTCTAGCGTCCTCATTGCCTAATGTCTGTAAATACTCATCCACACTGTCTGCACTGGAATCAGCAGCGCTCGAGTCTTTTTTAAATTGTTTATCGTCTTTCATCAAAACCACCTTATGCCGCTTGGCGTAATTAAACCATCTAATGGCACATCCCACGGTTGACGCGCTAATTGTTCAACCACTTGAAAGTCATAGCACCAGCCTATCTTTAACGGCCTTGAAGCCCCTGATCGATAGCTTTTACCAAGCGTCGTATCATAGAACCCGCCACCCATACCCATACGATTACCATTTAAATCAACCGCCACCAGTGGACAGATAATCACGTCTAGTTCTGACGCCCATAGTAGAGCGCGGCTGTGGTTTTGCTTCATGCCTAATTGATGAATGCGAGTGGGGACATTAATCAGTTTTGAGTGATAAACAGGTACGAAGCGCAGACGTTTATCATCATTGCCATTGCTAGTACGACCAAGAGAACCGACAACCGGTAAATAAGGTAAATAGCCTAAGCGTTGGCACCAGTCCAATAGTGGCTGAGTAGGTAGCTCACCAAAGCCATCATAATATAAGCCAATACGCGCATGTGCTGGCAATCGATGCTGTAATTTCGTTAGATGCAAGCTTGCAGACTGAGCAAGTTGTCTACGTTCGCCATCAGTTAACTGGCGACGCTGGCGAGTAAAGTGCCGTCTAGGCGGGTTGCTGATGACAGTTTCGGATGTTTCAGCGTTTTTTGAGTCCGAATTATTTGGATTAAGGTTGTTTGAATCAAAGTTATTTGGCTCAGGCCGTATTGGTTTGGGGTGCATAGTTTCAGAGTGCATAGTTTTAGAGTGCATAGGTATCTTATCCAATGAAGTATCAGATTGATGGTGACAGGCGTTTTTAGACATTCGTTTTTAGGCATCGCTCAAGGCTATTTGTGAATATTCAACACGCCTTAGTCATGCTATCATAACGCCACTTTACATCGTATTTCCGTTTATGTGCAGCAGCTGTTGCACTTTTTATCGTTCAGTTATCTAACAACAAACCAGTAAAGAGGGTAGTTATGTCGACACAGAATCAGGCAACTCGTACCGAAAAAGACACCATGGGCAACGTAGAAGTCCCAGCTGATGCTTATTGGGGTGCGCAAACTCAGCGTAGCCGCGAAAACTTCAAAATCGGTGGCGAGACTTTGCCGCGTCCAATGATTGAAGCGATGGCACTGGTCAAAAAAGCCGCTGCGATTACCAATGCAAGCCTAGAGCGTATCGAAGGCGACAAGCGTGATCTCATCGTACAAGCCGCTGACGAAATCATCAACGGTGGTCTGGTCGATCAGTTCCCATTGGTTGTATGGCAGACAGGTTCTGGCACACAGTCAAACATGAACATGAACGAAGTATTGGCCAACCGTGCTAACGAAATTGCTGGTTCTGAGCGTGGCAGCTATACGCCAATTCACCCAAATGACCATGTAAACCATGCACAGTCTACCAACGACAGCTTCCCAACGGCGATTCGTGTGGCTGCTGCGCGTCAAATCAACAGCTTATTGATTCCAGCGGTAAAAGCACTACGCGATACGCTAGCGGCAAAAGCCAAAGAATTCGATAGCATTGTAAAAATCGGTCGTACACATTTGCAAGACGCCACGCCTTTGACCTTAGGCCAAGAGTTCAGCGGCTATGTCAGCCAACTTGACCATTCATTGACTCGTATCGACAACGCGCTACAAGGTCTATATGAATTGCCACTAGGTGGTACTGCGGTTGGTACTGGTCTAAACGCCCATCCTGATTATGCCGTAAAATCAGCTGAGCAACTAGCGACTTTGACTGGCTTGCCATTCGTCACGTCACCGAACAAATTTGAAGCACTAGCCGCTCGTGATGCAGAAGTATTCGCTTCAGGCGCACTAAAAACACTAGCAGGTAGCCTAAACAAAATCGCTAACGACGTACGTTGGTTGGCATCTGGCCCTCGTTGTGGTCTTGGCGAGTTGACGATTCCTGAAAATGAGCCAGGCTCTTCTATTATGCCAGGCAAAGTAAACCCAACTCAGTCAGAAGCAATGACCATGGTTGTCGCTCAGGTCATGGGTAACGACACAACCATCAGCATGGCTGGCGCATCAGGTAACTTTGAGCTAAACGTGTATAAACCAGTTATCGCCTTTAACTTGTTACAATCTATCAAGCTGCTTGGCGATGCTTGCAACAGCTTCAACGAAAACTGTGCCGTTGGTATCGAGCCAGTAAAAGACAAAATCGATGACTTCTTGCACAACTCATTGATGCTAGTGACTTCATTGAACCGTCATGTCGGTTATGAAAATGCAGCTAAAATCGCTAAGACTGCTTATAAAGAAAACAAAACTTTGAAGCAAGTTGCGGTTGAGCTAGAGTTATTAACTGAAGCGCAGTTTGATGAGTGGGTCATTCCTGCTGATATGGTACATCCTAAGTAAACAGTAGACTAAATAATGATCTGCTACGGCGTCAGACTCGCTTAATGTACGATAAGTACTATTTGCACTCGTCTTTCTGGTAGCAGCATCATATTTATGCCACTGAGAAGTTAGAAATAAAAAGACCTTGTCACGTTATGTGGCAAGGTCTTCTTTGTAAGATCATTAGACTCTAAAGTCTCTCAGAAGGAAATGATGTTAATTTAAATTTCTTTCGCGAATGATTTAAATTTTATAGGGTAGGCTGAATATTTCTAAAAATAGCAATCGGTGTAATTCCAAACGAACTTTTAGGTCGTCCAGCTAAATTTTTGAGTTCATTAACAAAAATCTTGATCATATCTTGAAGTTCAGAGTCATTTTTACCTTCATAAACAACATCGTCATTAGGCAAAGCATCTAATATTCCAAGTAGATACCATTCGCCTGCCATAAACTCGCCATGTTTAAAATTTATATCATGTGTTGGTGTAGATAATTCATCTCTATTCAAAGTCATCCAAACTTCTTCAACACTTTCGTCTGATTCCACTATGAAGCGGCTTTGAATAGCAAAAGGAACGTTCCTTATAAAATCAATTAAATCTTTTTTTATTTTTTCAAGATTTTTAGCTTGTTTTTTATCTTCTTGTCTATCAGAAGTTCTAAGTTCTCTTGAATAAAAATTTAAAGCGGGTTCTACAATAGCGCTTAACATGTTCACATCTACGATGCCAAGTTTTCCCTTCAATAAAACTAATCGTCCAAGGTTGGATTCACAAAGTACCTTACTAACAAAACCTAGCTCATCTAGCTTATTAATCATTTCTCTTGGCATGGTATCGATAGCATTATAAAAACGTTCTCCACCGCTTTGAGCTTGTTCACTAGAGCCTAACCTTCCACCCGTCACTGTAGGTACACCCACGGTTGCCTCCATAGTTTTACCGTCTGTAATACCATGAGTTTCTTTGTAAGATTCAATTGAACCATTGCCGTTTAGCTGAGCGTAAAAAGAGCTAATCTTCTTATTATCTAAGTAAAAAAAGTCAAAGAGTGATTCTATGAGTAGTGGTTCTGACTCCACGGTCTAATTCCTTTTTGTTCGAATTTTTATGTTTGTTAAATCTGGATAATGAATTATTAAGCATGTCGAAATAGCTGCTAGTAGCATCTGTTATAACATCTGAGGGCTTAGGTTCCTCTTGTCTATTACGTTCAGTATTATGTTTATTGCTCATGAGATGTTCCTCCCTTGATGGAAGCTCTTAGCTAAATTATTACCTATACATGATACATCAAAAACTTTAGATAGACTTTAGTATTTATATTAACATTTTATACAGTTAGCTGATTATACAAGATAGTAGAAGCCATAATATTGCAAGAATGCTAAAGATATGACGGTAATATTCAGCTTTTTAATAATCGATAAAAAAAGACCTTACCACATCACGCGGTAAGGTCTTTTTCATATCAAATTTATAAGCTTTATTAAAACTTATAGAGCAAACCAAGCGTCGTCGCTGCTTCAGTACGTGAGTCGACCATTGGGCTATCGTACTGCTCATTTGGTACATAGCTCACGCTTTGATTGGCAAACCCTGCCCAGCGCTCATTAAAGTCATAGTTAGCACTGATGTTGATATACGGATTCAAGCTTGAGTTAGATTTATACGCATCAACACCCGTCTTAGCGGCCTCTTTTTCACTGACACCATAGTAGTATTCATTGTAGTCAGCATCATGATATTCAAAGCCAATACTTGGATAAACTGTTAGCTTGCCTTTAGTGATTCTAGAAAGGTAGGTCAAGCGAGCCGTGTTACCACCACTACGATCTAATACATCAGCACCTATCTGCGCGCGGATGCCGCCAATAGCCGTACGACGCTGATAGCTTAGACCTGCTTCTGCTGATGATTTACGCTCATCCAAGCCTTGCAGTGGGCCATTAGCATCATCAGGTTCAAACTCAGAACCCGCAAGCTTGGCATAGGCAGACAGCTGATTGACACCGTCATTGATCAGATACGCACCAGCTTGCGCACCGCGTACATAGACTTTGTTGTTGTCATAAAATGCACCTGGTAGCACGCGCACTTCAGTACTGTCTTCGAGATCATAGGCTGATTTGACCGCCATGACATTGACCCCAACGCTAAGCTCAGCATCTTTGTCAGTCGGCAAGTTGTCATTAAAAAGTGCGGCGTTAGACAGGCTAGCCACACTAAATAGTGCAGTAGCGGTAAACGCGCTAAACATAGTGCGTGTAGAGATATTAGGTAGCGCTGCAAGTTTTAACATAATTGGATCTCGTAAGTGAGTATAAATAACTGAGTGGTGCGAGTAAGCAAAACGTGTTCAAAAGGGCAAGCTATAAAACGAATCAGTAATGTTGGTCAATATGCTGTTTTTGGGAGCTATATAGCAATGATAGATAAGTATGAGCATTTACTCAATGGCTTTTAGTACTTGTAGTAATTGCTGGTGAATATCTTGCCACCACCAGACAAAACCAATGCTAATAAGTAGCATCGCAAGCCATGGTAATAGCTGCCAAATAACGGAAGGTTTTTTAAGTGCTTCGGGTTCAATACTATTATGAACAGCTTCATTACTTAACGGTGAATTGATAGTATTAACGCTATCGGCACTATTGTTAGCATTTATATCAGACGCATTCGTTTCATTGTTAGCAAAAGCAGCATCTTGCTCAGTTGAATTGGCATTAAGATGAAGCGATTGTTCGATAGGAGTGGCATCATACGAGCTTTGATTATCGTGTTGGTCATGAGATTGGCCACTATACTGACTGTTATATGATGAGTTATCGTGAGCGCTGTATGAATAGTTGGTTTGATAAGCGTTTAATGTGCGCTGCTGCTGAATCGCTGCGTTTTGTATAGCGACTGCTAGACGCTGACGGTAGCCAATGGCAAAAGCCAATGCAATCACTAGCCCTGTGATTGCGCCACCGATATGACCAGCATTATCAATTCCCGGTACGGCAAACCCATAGACGAGGTTGATGCCCATAATAAATATCAGGCTTTTGAGGTTAAGCACCATGCCATTGACCGATATTTTAAACAGTGCAGCAATTAATAATGCCGCACCAATACCCATAATACCGCCAGAAGCCCCAGCTGATAGCCCAGGCTGTCCTGTACCATCCAAAATACTTTGCCACGTTACATAGCTATTGAGCAAGTTACCACCGATTGCCGCCAGCAAAAATAACGCCAAAAAATTGGCTGAACCAAACATCGGCTCGGCAATCTGCCCAAAGAAATACATAGCAAACCCATTAAACAATAAATGCATCAGACCAATGTGCAAAAACGCACTGCTGACCAGTCGCCAAGGATCATCACCTATGGTAAAAGGTAAGGCATTGGCACCCCATTTGAGCAGTGCCTCAGTGGAGGGATTATTGGCATCGACGCCCGTCAATATCTGCATAATAAATAGCCCAATAAAGCTGGCTAGTAGCAGGGTAGTGACGGGTGCTGTTTTTAATAGTTGTTGAATGGTCATAGAAGCGAGATATCATCAAAATGTTGTATATATAGTATAAAGGGTATGGCCAGATAATGTTATTTATCCGCAGGTCATCATAGTACAAGTTTTCATAGTCTTGATGACTGATAGCTTTCAAAACTAGAAAACTCTTAGGAATCGAAAGCTCTTAGAAATAGAAAGCTCTTAAAGACGGATAGCTCTAAAAATGAATAGCTCTAAAAGTGACCAACTTTAAGATTCTCGTAAGTACCTTTTACCAAGATATCGTCCGTAACTTTATTGATATCGGTATGACCGCAGAACGCCATTGAGATATCACACTCTTTATAGATAATTTCAAGCGCGCGGCGTACGCCATCTTCACCATAAGCGCCCAATCCATAGAGAAAAGCGCGCCCAATCATCGTACCTTTCGCTCCCAATGAGATGGCTTTTAGCACATCTTGACCAGAGCGAATGCCACTATCTAACCACACTTCAATATCGCTATTCTCAGCATGGACGGCTTGTACGATGTCAGACAGCGCAGAAATAGAAGACAGTGCACCATCTAACTGACGGCCTCCATGGTTTGAGACGACCAGTGCATCGGCACCGCTACGGGCAGCCATGATGGCATCTTCAGGTTCCATGATGCCTTTGATGATGAGCTTGCCACCCCACATATCTTTGATACGTGCCACATCATCCCAGCTCAAACGTGGATCGAACTGCTCTTCTGTCCATGAGCTCAATGATGACAGGTCTTCAACGCCTTTTGCATGACCGACGATATTGCCAAAGCTACGACGTTTGGTACCTAGCATATTCATACACCATTGTGGCTTAGTCATTAGATTGATGATATTGGTAAGGGTCGGTTTAGGCGGTGCAGACAAGCCGTTTTTAATATCTTTATGACGCTGACCCATGACCTGCAAGTCGGCAGTTAATATTAGGGCTGAACAATTGGCATCTTTGGCCCGTTGAATCAGATTGGCCATATAGTCTTGATCGCGCATGACATATAACTGAAACCAAAACGGTTTGCTGGTATGAGTAGCGATATCTTCGATAGAGCAGATGCTCATGGTCGAGAGCGAGAAGGGAACGCCAAATTTTTCAGCGGCACGCGCAGCATGAATCTCGCCATCTGCCCACATCATGCCAGTGAACCCAGTCGGAGCGATGGCGACAGGCATATTGACGGACTCACCAATCATTTGTGTCGCTAGACTGCGATTGTCCATATCGACCAATACTCGCTGGCGCAGTTTGATACGGTCAAAGTCAGTTTCATTACTACGATACGTGGTTTCAGTCCATGAGCCTGAATCGACATAGTCATAAAACATACGCGGTACTTTGCGCTCAGCGACTCGGCGCAGGTCTTCAATCTCTGTTATTTTCTTTAAGACAGGTTTTAAATCTTTCATGATTTCTCACCACTTTATCATCGTAATAGGACGTATTTTTTATAGGTATAATGCTATTAAGCGAGCAGCTGCTGCAAATCCATCACCGAAAACGGATAATTTAATCGTTTGGATGGCGTCAAAATCACAGGAATAGTGGTGGCGAACTCCATCATCAGCGCCTCATCAAAGTCTGCAATATCGACATGTTGGTAGCTAATCGGTTGTACGGCTTGAAACTGAGTGATTATTTGCTCAGCGATATCACATAAATGGCAGCCCGAAGTGCCTAGTAGCCACCATTGATTGCTATTTTCATCAATGCCGAGGCTTGGGTTTGCTGCAATAACACGCGCTCGTAATACTTCTATATTATCATCGTGCATGGGTAGTCTCTTATCTTCATACTGATTGTAAAGCGCTGATGCTCAGCACGCGCTTATTTAAAACATAAAATACTTTAACGGTCATTACATCATAAAGAAGTGGGGTAAATAATGACAGCGATTGTGAGATTAGGTAAGATGACCTGCTATTGATCGTTATTAATGACTAATGCTCAATGGTTAATGATTGGCTATAAATAGCCCGTTTACAATCATTGATTCTTAGTTGATGTCTCATAGTCATTAATAGAGTATCTATCTTATCTTATTACTTTTTTAACCACTCGGATATCGCGCATGGCAAGTTTTGGCACATTTATCAAACGTCTGTTATTGGCAATTATGCTATTGGTTGTCGCATTCCATATATTGGTCGTTGGGCTATTATTAATTTGGAAAACACAGCCAATTAATAACAGCATGTTTATGTTGACGCATCGCCTAACGGGCGGCACGGTCACTCAGACATGGGCTGAATATGATGCGATTGCCAAATCTGCCAAACAAGCGGCGATTGTGAGTGAAGACTCGACGTTTAGTCAGCATAGCGGTTTTGATTTTAAAGGAATTAAGGCCGCACAAAAGAAAAATGAAGAAACAGGTAAAATGTCTGCTGGCGGCTCAACGATTACTCAGCAATTGGCAAAGAACTTGTTCCTCACCTCGCATCGCTCTTATGTGCGTAAAGCGGAAGAGGCGGTCATTACTGTAATGATTGAGACACTATGGGACAAGCAGCGCATCATGACCGCTTACCTAAATGTGGCGGAGTTTGGTAATGGTATCTATGGTATAGACGCGGCAGCGCATCATTATTTCGATAAGTCTGCGGCCAATCTAAACCGAGATGAGTCAGCGCTTCTGATTGCGATGCTTACCAATCCAAAGTACTACGAAGACAATCAAGGCGACAAGCGTTTACGTAACAAGCAACGTATTATCAAAAAACGTATGAAAAATGCTGTATTACCGCAAGCAGCTTCATAAATATAAATCATGAGGGCTGGGCTAGGTTATAGGATCGGATGTTGTAGGCTCGGCTATTTCGAATAAGACTAGGGCGTGTCCTCAATTCAATCGATAGTCATCTAAATGGGTTAAAAATGGCTAAATCTTGCCAGACAGCGTCAAATAGCTGACTAATATCTCGATATTATCTGCGCTATTTTCCTTGTTTGACTGCGATTTATCTCATTTTTATCACCATTTTTAAAATGAGGACACGCCCTAGGATATACCCTAATAAAGACAGAACGATAAAAGATGATGGCGTATCGATAACGCAAAAGGAGTAGTGACGTGGTAGAGATGACTAGTAATCAGGGCAGCGGTGATGTTAACGATATGATTGACGTTAATAATGTTGAAGACGGTGCTAATGACAATATTAATAAAGAGATTAATGTAGATAATAGCCCAAATAATTTAGCAGAAATCGAATGGCAACGCTCAGCAGATGGCAGCTATTCACCGAGCAGTTATATCAATCGTGATTTGTCTTTACTACAGTTTCATCTGCGGGTATTAGCGCAGGCATCTAGTTCGCGTCATCCATTGCTTGAGCGCTTATTTTTCTTGATTATTTTTTCATCCAATCTTGATGAGTTTTTTGAGATTCGTGTCGCCGGTATCATGCAAAAGCTTAACATCGGTGATGTATCGACCAGTGCTCACGGCATGCGTCCTAGCGAAGTGCTAAACGAGATATCTATTATCACTCATGCGGCAATCAGTGAGCAGTATCGTATTCTCAATGAGGATATCTTGCCAGCGCTTGCGCTCGAAGATATTCGCTATCTCAAACGTGATGAGCTAAACGCTGAGCAGTCTGCATGGATGAAGCGCTATTTTACGGAGCAAGTCGTACCCGTATTGACACCGATTAGTATTGATCCCGCGCATCCATTCCCACGTCTTGTAAATAAAAGCTTAAACTTTATTGCCACGTTGGAAGGTAAAGACGCCTTTGGACGTGATATCAACTTAGCGATTGTACCTGCGCCGCGCAGTCTGCCGCGTGTGATTCGTCTGCCAGATGAGCTGACTGGTGGCAAAGAGCATCATGTGATGCTATCCGCTATTATTCATGAGCATATCGGTGAGCTATTCCCTGGGATGAGTGTGACAGGCTGTCATCAATTTAGGCTGACACGTAATGCCGATTTAGACTTGGCTGATGATGTTGAAGACATTGCCAAAGCACTAGAAGGCGAGCTTGAAAACCGTCGCTTTGGTGATAAGGTGCGCCTTGAGGTCACAACCGATTGCCCAACACATATCAGTGAGTATCTGCTTAATGAGTTTGAGTTGCATGACAATCAGCTATACCGTGTCAATGGCCCAGTCAATCTAACGCGCTTGCTATTTGACTTTAATATTCCTGCGCTACGCTACCAGCCATTTACTCATGTCGTGCCAAAGGCATTTCGCCGAGAAATGGATAAGTCAGATAAATCGACCAGTATGTTTGCTGCCATGCGTAAAAGCGATGTGTTGGTTCATCATCCTTTTCATGCGTTCTCACCGATTATTAATTTACTTTGGCAAGCAGCAAGCGATCCCAAAGTATTGGCGATTAAGCAAACGCTATATCGTTCAGGCACCAATTCAGAAATCGTCAAAGCACTTGCAGCCGCTGCTCGTAATGGCAAAGAAGTTACGGCTGTTATCGAGCTGCGTGCGCGTTTTGATGAAGCGTCTAATATCGCAGTTGCTAACTATCTACAAGAAGCAGGCGCGGTCGTGGTCTACGGTATCGTCGGTTACAAGACCCATGCCAAGCTCATGCTAATCGTACGCCGCGAGGAAGACCGAATCCGCCGTTATGTGCATCTGGGCACCGGTAACTATCACGCGGCAAATGCCAAGGTTTACACAGATTATGGTCTGTTTAGCGCCGACCCTGATATCTCAGAAGACGTTCACAAGATCTTCCAAGAGCTAACCGGTATGGGCAAACCTGCCAACCTCAAAAAACTGCTACATGCACCGTTTACTTTGCATGAGAAGTTGATGAGCTTTATCGATGATGAAATCGCTCATGCCAAAGCGGGCAAACGTTCTCATATTATTATCAAAGCCAATGCGTTAACTGAGCGCCGCCTCATTGATAAGTTATATGATGCCTCGCAGGCAGGCGTTAAGATTGAGCTGATTTTGCGGTCTATGTGTTGTCTACGTCCACAAGTAAAAGGACTCTCCGAAAATATCACTGTGCGCTCTGTTATCGGACGGTTTTTAGAGCATACGCGCGTTTATTATTTCTATAATAATGGCGATGAGCGTTTATACTGCGGTAGTGCAGACTGGATGGATCGTAACCTGTTCCATCGCGTAGAAGTGGCGTTCCCGATTGAGAACAAAAAACTGTTTAAGCAGATTTATCAAGATGGCTTAATTAACTACTTACAGGATAATACGCAAGCATGGACACTTGATGGCACTGGCGTTTGGCAGCAGCTACAGCCAGCAGCAGGTGAGGAGCCACACGTCGCACAAGAGCATTTATTAAAAACGATTAATCGTGTCGAAGAGTCTAGCTAATTTGCAAAGATACTTTTAGGCGATAATTAGCTATTTGATTATCTATCTGACCAAGCACTGGTAAATACTGGTGCTTGGTTTTTTTGTGCTCACCAATTGCAAAAGTTACAAACTGACTTGCAACCTCACAATTATTCACATATTGATACGGCAGTACACTGGTGCATTACCCAAGGTCATACCTATAATTAATATCAATTCTGACGCTACTTTATAAGTATTGGTTACTCATTTGAGCGTTGGTACAATCTCGAAACGTATATCTATTTGACTGTCTAAAGCCGTCTAATCAAATCACAAGAATAGGAAATAAACCATGAGTACTACTAACGATGACAATTCAGATATCAAGCAAGCTGCAGAACAGGTAAATGGTCAGGAAGTTGAGAAGAACTTAGCAGAGAATAAAAAGGTTGATGCTCCTGAATCATTAAGCGAAGAAGAGCAAACGCCTTTTATCGATGATGATCTACGTACTGATAAGTAATCTGCGACATCAAACATCGAATTAATAATAACCAATAATAAAGCGAGGGATACGCCATGACTATGCAAGTACCAGTAGCAACGGAGACAGAAGAAAAAGTAATCGTGGATGACCCTGCTGCTAATGAGTTAGAAAACCCTAAAGATAGCTATGCAGGGCGCAAGCACAAGCCTGAAATCGATGGCCCTGAGCAAGACTCACAAGAGACCGACGAAGTTTATGCTGATCCACGTAAAGAAGAGAATCTTCCAGCAGGTGGCAAGAACGCAGCAGAACTAAGTGCCTACGACTTGAGCCAAAAAGGTAATGAGTAAAGAAATATAGGTAACTGCGGGCTAACCAAATCGACAAAATTATGAATATAAAAAGAGGATATGATAATGCAAGCCAAAGACTCAGCAATAGACAAGACAAAGGTACTAGGAACTGACGATCATAGTGCAATTGAAAAAAATACCACTGAGAACAAAGGGACCGATACTTTTGATGAATCTGTAGTCGACTCAGAACACGTAAATGATAATGACAATCCAGCGCGCCAACCAGATCGTCGTGATCAAGAAGGTAGCACCGCGTTTGATGACAATATCAATGAAGATACTGTCGGTAGTGCAGCACCTAAGAGCGAAGGTATTAATGATTTAAATCGTTATGCCAACATTGATAACGCACAAACCCGTATCTTAAATCCTGATGAAAAAGATTAGATAGGTTTAAATTTCGACAGATCTATAGTGTTTCTTGGGTTAGACGAGTAATTATCATAATAGGGAGTACCAATGAATAACTCACATAATGAAAGCGTCAACAACGATCATAAACTAAAAGATGCAGATGATAATAATGGTATTGTCCCTGATGATGCATTACAAAAGGTAAATCCAGCTGCAGCAGAAAAGGCTACGGAAGACCATGATCCGCATAACGTCGCTAAGAGTAACAAACAGTATGATAGTCCATTGATGGAAGATAAAAAGTAAGAATTAACTATATCAATAGCTATTAGTATTTGTACATAAATATGCATTTGTATATAGATAAAAAGGCACTGTGTTTGGGAAGAGTATATAACTCGTATCAAACACAGTGCCTTTATTGCTTCCTACATTTTTACTTTCTACATTATATAGGTATTAGGTTTAGGTAAAGCGTGGGCCTTATGCAGGTGTACCACTGTGAAAACGTAGCTCAGCATCTGGGCTACTGATTAATTCAGCTTCTACCTCTTTAAAGAAAGCGACTCGCTCATCGATATTCTCGTCCGATAATGATTGAGCAAGCGCGAGATAATCCTCGAAATGACGACTCTCTGACTTCAGTAGATAACGATAATATTTTGCCAAACGCTCATCATCGATGACTTCGGCCAACGCTGCAAAACGCTCACAAGAGCGCGCCTCAATAAATGCCCCGATTATCAATACATCGACCATCGCTGCTGGCTCGTAAGTGCGTTTGTGCTTCAACATACCCTTAGCATAGCGTCCAGCACTCAGATATTTCCACTCTTGGCCGCGCTCATTCATGATACCCAGTACTTGCTCGTAGTGCAGCATCTCTTCACGTATTAGCTGTGCCAGTTTACGTTGCAAATCATACGAGAACTCATAACGAAATATCAAATTCATCGCAGTACCAGCGGCCTTTTTTTCGCAGTTGGCATGGTCTTGAATGATCATAGGTAGGTTTTCAATCGCGGCATTTACCCAAGATTGCGTGGTTCGAGCCCCTAAGAAATTATAAACAGGAGATAAGTCTACCTTTATAGGAGTACGTAGATGCGTAATATCGACACTGTCTTCTTCAGGCAGCTCTTTTTCAGACAGCTCTTCTTCGATTAGATCTGTTTCGGCACTATTATTTACAGTTTGAGAAACATTTTCTTCGACAGATTTTTTCTCGATACTATCGTTATTTATAGTATTTGATGTTGATTGTAATGTTGCGAGGTCTTGTTGATTGATAGTCATAGTCTAAGAAAGCTTTATTTATGAATGGTAATACCAGTAATTATATCGTTAGTCTGACCTAGATACGATGCTAAATAACTGACAGTCATCAATAAGTGTTTATTAATAGATAACGGTTAAGCATAATTAAAGGTATTAATGATTACTTACTGTTTATATTGGTTTTGCTGCATCTATCTCCCAGATGATGATTATAGCTCCTAGAGTAAGCCACTCATACATTATCATTATCAAACAGCCTAAGTATTTACTTAGTGAATGGTGTTTCCTTGTTAATTTTATTATTTGATAGTAGGATGAGATTTTGCTCTTTAAGCATTTCGTTTTACTTTTATGATTCACTATTAGTAAAGAGTAAACCTGACATTAATAAGTTACCTTTTATTAGAACATTAAATTTGTAGATATATCTTCGTAGAAAAATTAGAGAATCAAAGATTCCATAACGAATGAGATATGAACGTTTAAAACCTCACAAGATTAAAAACTCTTAAACAGTTACTGTCACAACTCAGTATTAGTACCCCTCACGAACAGATAAGGATAACAATATGAGCCAGTCTTCTAACACCAATCGTATTCAAAAAGGCAGTCTTGCCATCGATCAGCAGTTATATGACTTTATTGAAAACGAAGTACTACCGAAAGTCGGTGTGGATTCAGACGATTATTGGTCAGGTTTCGAAAAAGTTATTAAAGAATTTACCCCGCGCAATAAAGCGTTGCTTGCAACTCGTGACAAGATTCAAGCGCAGATTGACCAGTGGCACCTAGATAATCCTGCAAAAGATGGCGAAATAGATTATCCAGCTTATAAGACATTTCTACAAGAGATTGGTTATTTGCTACCGGAAGGTGAAGCATTTACGGTTGATACCAAAAACGTCGATGACGAAATCGCACACATCGCAGGGCCGCAGCTAGTCGTACCAGTTCGTAATGCTCGTTATGCGCTCAACGCGACCAATGCACGTTGGGGTAGCTTATATGATGCCTTGTATGGCACCGATGTAATTAGTGATGAGAATGGTCAAAAGGCGACTGGTAGCTATAATCCTACTCGCGGCGCTGCTGTTGTCGCGTATGCCAAAGCGTTCTTAGATGAGCACTTTACACTAGCATCCGGCTCTTACAATGATGTGACTGGCTTTAAAGTAGTCGATGGCAAGCTTGAGGTCGTACAAGGTGATAGCAGTACCGAGCTAAAAGATACGGCTAAGTTTGTTGGCTTTGTTGGTGAAACTGAATCTCCTACAGGTGTACTATTAAAGAACAACGGCTTGCATGCTGAGATTCAAATCGATAGTAGTCATCCAGTGGGTAAAGACGATCCAGCAAACATCAAAGATGTACTGCTTGAGTCGGCTATGACAGCCATTCAGGATTGTGAAGATTCAGTCGCTGCGGTAGATGCAGAAGAAAAAGTCGAAGTCTATCGTAACTGGCTTGGCTTAATGAATAGCGACTTACAAGAAACCTTTGAAAAAGGTGGCAAAACGCGTACACGTAAGCAAAACCCAGATCGTGAATATAATACACCAGATGGAGGCAAGCTGATCTTGCCAGGTCGTTCGCTATTATTAATCCGTAACGTCGGTCACTTAATGCAGAATCCTGCTATTTTGGTTGATTTAGGCGAAGGACAAGAGCAAATATTTGAAGGTTTAATGGATGGCTTAATCACGCCACTATTATCACTTAATGATATCAAAGGTAAAAACAAGCTATCAAACTCACGTCAAGGCTCAATGTATATCGTGAAGCCAAAGATGCATGGCCCTGAAGAAGTTAAAATGGCCAATGACTTATTTAATGCATCAGAGGATCTATTAGGTCTAGAACGCAATACGCTCAAAATCGGCATCATGGATGAAGAACGCCGTATGACGGTCAACTTAAAAGAAGCAATCCGCCAAGCCAAAGAGCGCGTTATCTTCATTAACACAGGTTTCTTAGATCGTACTGGTGATGAGATGCATACCAGCATGAATGCAGGTCCATTTGTACCAAAAGGCGAGATGAAATCGCAAGCATGGCAGCCTGCTTACGAGCAGTGGAACGTCGATATCGGTCTAGAGACAGGCCTACAAGGTCGTGCGCAAATCGGTAAGGGTATGTGGGCTAAGCCTGATGAAATGAAAGAGATGATGGATACTAAAGCCGCTCATCCTAAGTCTGGTGCCAGCACTGCATGGGTACCATCACCAACGGGCGCTACCTTGCATAGCATACACTATCATCAAGTAAGCGTAGCTGATGTACAAGACACGCTAAAATCACGCGAGCGTGCTAGCTTGGATGATATCTTGACCATTCCATTAGCAAAAAATACCGACTGGACTGATGAAGAGAAGCAGCAAGAGCTTGAAAACAATGCTCAAGGCATCTTGGGTTATGTCGTACGCTGGGTAAATCAAGGCGTTGGTTGCTCCAAGGTGCCTGATATCAACGATGTCGGTCTCATGGAAGATCGTGCTACTTTGCGTATTTCAAGCCAACATATTGCTAACTGGTTGCATCATGGCGTGGTTAGCGAGCAGCAAGTGATGGATACGATGAAACGCATGGCCAAGGTCGTCGATGAGCAGAATGCAGGCGATGATGACTATCAATCAATGGCAGATAGCTTTGATAGCTCTTATGCATTCAAAGCCGCCTGTGATTTAGTCTTCAAAGGACGCGCACAGCCTAGTGGTTATACTGAGCCATTGTTGCATCAAGCACGTTTGGATCTTAAAGCAAACGCTTAGAACAATAGACTAAATATGACAGGTATTTGAGCATACTTGATAAGCAAGTATGCCAGTCAGTCTTGCTCGTTTGTAACTAATAAATGTGTCAAAAATAAGTCATGAACTGTTTTATAAGCGCTATTTTTGATCAATAAATAGCGCTCTTTTTTGGCATATTACTTAGTATCTATTACGTGTGTTTAAGACTATTAGTAACGGTATTAACCAATATTATTCGTATCTAATTGAGTAAATAGAAGTTTTTTCACAATCGTTCAAATATAAGAAACCATCTGTTATTCGATAACGCGTGTATCGAAAAAGCAAAAAAATATGTTGCAAATTATGTCAAAGTTGTTATGCTTGTATTCGAAGTATGAGTTTGGTAACGGATGTTACGCACGGAGCAATAAAGACCAAACGTTACATGGCAGTTGCGTTGTTTAATCCCAGTCATGTGTGTCATGGTTTTTTACCTTACTGTAATAGAAATTCGCCACACTTGTTTCTGACTAATCTCGGTAGCCAGTTACACATTATATCTTTGAGGATTTGTGACGATACCATTATGGGCGCCAGCTAATAATAGCTTGCTCATTACTACAATTGTAAAGTGGAGATACCCCATGAAAAAACTACTTTTAGCTACAGCAATCGCAGCCCTATCTGTATCTGCAGCCAATGCAGCACCTACCGTTTATGGTAAAGCTTTCGTTACTGCTGACTATGTAAATGCTGAGCGTGATGGCGACAATGATCTATATGACGTAGATAGCGATTCAGTACAAATCAACTCAAACATTTCACGCCTTGGTTTCAAAGGTTCTGAAGCGATGACTGCTAACACTGATGTTATTTATCAGTTAGAGTATGGCATTGCTATCGATGGTACTGATGACAACATCGGCTTCAAAAGCCGTGATACTTATCTTGGTCTAAACAACAAAGACTTTGGTCAGTTCCGTTTTGGTCGTAACTACTCAGTAACTGACTACATCAACAACGTGACTGTTACTGAAGGCTACTGGGACAACCTAGGTGTTAGTAACCTTGATATGGAAGGCGATGTACTTGATGCTGTAACTATGGCTGATGGCGGTCGTGTAAACAACTCTGTCGTATGGATTGCACCTAAATATAACGGTTTGCCTTTAGAGCTTGCTCTTCAATACGGTGCTGACGAATCATTTGTTTCTGACAGTGATGACCGTGACAGTGGCTATGGTGCTTCTTTAATGTTTGACCAAGGTACTGGCTTCACTGCTGGTGTTGCTTACGAAAAAGACATGAGCCAAACTGGTGACCTTTTACGTGGTAGTGCTACTGTTGATCTAGGTAAATACATGGCTGCACCAGTTATGCTAGGTGCTATGTATCAAGTAGCTGATTTCGATGACGGTGCTAAAGACGAAAAAGGTCTAATCGTAAGCGCTGAAATGGGTCTAAACAACTTTGCTCGTCCAGCCTCTGTATATGTACAGTATAACGGTACTGAAAACTTAGCTGGTGTTAACAACCGTGATTCAGATCAAGTGGTTGTAGGTGGCAAATATAACTTCAAAGACAACATGATTGCTCATGCTTATATTGGTAACAACTCTGCTGAAGATAAAGATACTAATACTGATCTTGATGTATTCGCATTGGGTGGCGGTCTAGAATACTTATTCTAATATCACACTTAAGTAGAATATATAAAAAACTCATCCTTCGGGGTGAGTTTTTTTATGCGATAAAGAATGATAACGGCTATGTAAACTTTGGTTTTTTCATCTTACTGTAATATTTGCTTGGTAAAGTTATGTCTAAGCAGTTCTTATGGCTCGCTATATATATGGTTCCGAAGGTGTAAGACCTTGCCATTATATATCTAACGATCTTAGATCATTTATCACTCAAATCGTAAAGTGGAGATATCCTTTGAAAAAATTACTTTTAGCTTCAGCAATTGCAATGCTATCAGTTTCTACTGTTCAAGCAGCCCCAACTGTCTATGGTAAGGCATTTGTGACTGCTAACTATGTAAATGCTGAGCTTGACCGCCAGTCGATGGATTTGCCAAACGATGCTATCAATGTCAACGAAGACAACAGCTCGGTACAAGTTAGCTCACACTCTTCACGTTTAGGATTCAAAGGATCTGAGGCAATAACTGCTAATACAGACGTCATCTACCAATTAGAGTACGGTATCAAAATCGATGACAGTGGCAGTGACAATATTGGTTTCAAAAGCCGAGATACTTATCTGGGTCTAAAGAATAAAAACTTTGGTCAATTCCGATTCGGTCGTAACTACTCAGTTTCTGATTATGTCAACAACGTGACTGTAAATGAAGGATACTGGGATAACATTGGTTCGAGCTCTTTAGGTAGTAGCAATACACTAACTGAAGCACTTACCTTGACTGATGGTGAGCGTATCAATAACTCAATCGTGTGGATTGCACCTAAATATAACGATTTACCAGTAGAGCTTGCACTACAATACGGCGCTGATGAGTCTTTTGTTTCTGATAGTAGTGATCGCGATAGTGGCTTCGGTGCTTCGTTGATGTTCGATCCGGGCACTGGTTTTACCGCAGGTGTTGGATATGACAAAGATATGAGTGTCACAGGTGAGATTCTACGCGGTAGTGCTAGTGTCGACCTAGGTAAATACATGGCTTATCCAGTGAAGCTAGGCGCGCTATACCAACAAGTAGATTTTGATGACTCAAACGATGAAGAGAAAGGTTTGGTCGTCAGTGCTGAAATGGGTCTAACCAACTTCTCACGTCCAGCTTCTGTTTATCTACAGTATGATAAGACTGAGAACTTAGCAGGTCTAGGCGGCAATGATTCAGACCAAATCGTATTGGGCGGTAAGTATAAATTCAAAGACAATATGATTGCACATGCTTATATCGGTAAAAACTCTGCAGATTTAGAAAATGGTCTCCTAGTAGTCAGAGACTACGATGACAATACTTCTGAAGAAGTCGTTGCACGCGGGGATGCGGATGTATTCGCTATCGGCGGCGGTTTAGAATACAAATTCTAAATTAGATTGTCTTATAAGTTATTTAAAAAAACTCATCCTTCGGGGTGAGTTTTTTGTTGTGTAGCGTTTTAATAATAGAAAAATGTTTGCTACCAGCACGAAAATATAAGAGTTTCAGACAGTTTGCATTTTTGCCCTATATTTTATGGCGTATTTTTAGTAAAATCCTTCTTTACCAATTACCGACAGAGTACTATGACCAAGTTTATATTCGTGACCGGTGGGGTAGTGTCCTCACTAGGAAAAGGTATCACCGCAGCTTCTCTTGCAGCGGTCTTAGAAGCACGTGGCGTGACTGTCACGATGACCAAAATGGATCCGTATATTAACGTCGATCCAGGTACAATGAGCCCGTTTCAGCATGGTGAAGTATTCGTCACTGAAGATGGCGCAGAGACCGATTTAGATTTGGGTTATTACGAGCGCTTCTTGCGTCACTCAAAAATGAGTAAGAGTAATAACTTTACCAGTGGCCGTATTTATCAGAACGTGTTGAATAAAGAACGCCGTGGTGAATATCTAGGCGGTACTGTACAGGTTATTCCACATATTACTGATGAAATCAAAAACAAAATCCTTGCCAGTGGCGAAGGGTATGATATCGCTATTATCGAAATTGGCGGTACGGTTGGTGATATCGAATCACTTCCGTTTATGGAAGCCGTACGTCAGATGCAAGTAGAGCTTGGCCGTAATAGAGCCATGCTAATGCATCTTACTTTAGTACCGTATATTGCTAGTGCGGGTGAGACCAAAACTAAGCCAACACAGCATTCAGTAAAAGAGCTGCGCTCTATTGGCCTACAGCCTGATATCCTAATTTGCCGCTCTGACCATCATATCTCACAAGACAACCGTCGTAAGATTGCGCTATTTACCAACGTTGAAGAGCGTGCGGTAATCATGTGTGAAGATGCACAAAGTATCTATCAAATCCCGCGCACATTACACGAGCAGGATCTTGATGATCTAATCTGTGAGCGTTTCGGTCTTGACGTACCTGAAGCTGATTTGAGCGATTGGGACAAAGTGGTTGAAGCTCAGTTGAATCCAGAAGGAACAGTGACTGTTGCGATGGTTGGCAAATATGTTGAGCTTCCAGATGCTTATAAGTCTATTAACGAAGCATTGCTACATGCTGGTATCACTCATAAAGTAGACGTGAAGATTGACTATATCGATGCTGAACGTCTAGAAGATGACGATACTTTACTTGCGCAGCTAAACGATGCTGATGCTGTCTTAGTACCAGGTGGTTTCGGTGAGCGCGGTACGATGGGTAAAATAAAAGCCATCACTTATGCTCGTGAAAACAACGTCCCATATTTAGGCATTTGTCTTGGTATGCAGTTGGCTGTGATTGAGTATGCACGTAACGTACTTAACATTAACGCCAACTCTTCTGAGTTTGATCGTAAAACAGCTGAGCCTATCATTGGTCTGATCACTGAGTGGTTAGATGAGCGCGGCGAGCTACAGATTCGTAGTGATGATTCAGACCTTGGTGGCACGATGCGTCTGGGCGCACAGCAAGCAGAGCTAGTTTCTGGCAGTAAGCTAAGCCAAATTTATGGTGCAAGCAATATCACTGAGCGTCATCGCCATCGCTATGAGATGAATAACCGTTATATCGAGCCGCTAGAGCAAGCAGGTATGACCATCTCTGGTTATTCTGCCAAGCAGCACTTGGTAGAGTCGGTTGAGATTTCTGAGCATCCATGGTTTGTTGCTGTACAGTTCCATCCAGAGTTCACTAGCTCACCACGTGGTGGTCACCCATTGTTTAATAGTTTTGTAAAAGCGGCTAAGAACCACAACGAAGCAAAATAGTTCTCAAAATGTAATGTAAAGTGAAAGCGTTTATTATAAAAAAGACTGATCTTCGGATTGGTCTTTTTTTTGCTTAGTTCAACTTGCTAGTAGTTATTAACGAGTCAACATCCTCATTAATGATGTCTAATTACGCTTGCATACTTTTTTTAATCAGCCTATCGGTTACAATATGCGATAGAGATATTAATAACAAAATAAGAGGTAATGGCTT
Source organism: Psychrobacter sp. NPDC077938 (assembly GCF_044542635.1). NCBI lineage: Bacteria > Pseudomonadati > Pseudomonadota > Gammaproteobacteria > Moraxellales > Moraxellaceae > Psychrobacter > Psychrobacter sp. NPDC077938. The sequence continues at coordinate 70,422 of NZ_JBITUW010000005.1, read as the reverse complement.
CATGGACAACTTATTGACCGCACAATCACATATCACGCTCAACACTCCTAACAACGATACGATTAACATTGGTAACGACCAGCCTTTTGTATTATTCGGTGGTATGAATGTTTTAGAGTCTAAAGAATTGGCATTTGAGATTGCTGAGCAGTATGTTGATATCTGCCAGCGCTTGGGTATCGGCTATGTTTTTAAAGCGAGCTTTGATAAAGCCAACCGCTCAAGTTTGCATTCGTATCGTGGGCCTGGTTTAGAGCAAGGTATCGATTGGTTAGGTCAGATCAAAGAAAAGTTCCAAGTACCGATTATCACTGATGTGCATGAACCACATCAAGCAGCACCAGTCGCTGAAGTGGCTGATATTATTCAGCTACCTGCATTTTTGTCACGTCAGACGGATCTAGTGCATGCGATGGCAAAAACAGATGCCATTATTAATATCAAAAAGGCGCAGTTTTTGGCCCCTCATGAGATGCGTCATATCGTCAATAAGTGCCTAGAAGGTGGTAATGATAAATTGATACTTTGTGAGCGTGGTAGTGCTTTTGGCTATAATAATCTGGTCGTGGATATGCTTGGTTTTGATACCATGAAGCAGATGGATATACCGGTATTCTTTGACGTGACGCATAGCTTACAACAGCCAGGTGCACGTAGTGATAGTGCTGGTGGACGCCGTGAGCAGATTACAACGCTTGCCCGTGCAGGTATGGCTACAGGGTTGGCAGGGTTGTTTTTAGAAGCGCATCCAAACCCAGAAACTGCAAAATGTGATGGTCCATGTGCGCTGCGTATGAGCCAACTAGAGCCGTTCTTACGTCAGCTTAAGCAAATTGATGATTTGGTCAAAGGTTTTGAAGTATTGGATACTCATTGATACGGTACGTAATAAGAGGGCTATACAATGGCAATTCAGATGGCGCAAGTAAGCATCGAAAATATCGATGATGCAGAGGGCTTAGATAGCGTAGTGACTGTGCTTAAGAATATCTCAGGCGTGACGGCTATTAATTTGGATCCTAAGCATAATGTCGCAACGGTAAGCTATGATGATACAGATACTAGTATCCATGCCTTAACAGCAGCGATTAGTATGGTGGACTATGTGACTCAGCCATTTCCGATTGATTCACCGCAGAACCCGCACCATAACAATTTATAATTACAAATAGCGATTGCTATAAATTTGTCGATGCGCTCTTTTGCATTTTTATTGATAATTTCCTGTCTTGTTAATAGCATCTCGTTAATAAAGCAACAACCAAACGGTCTTGTTGTCGAGGATAATAGGGCTTATGCTTATTTAATGTAGCTTTGATAGTTGCTCTTACTTTGATAACTTAAAAAACATCAAAGTAAGCATTAACAGAATCACTATTAGAGTTGCTCATTACTAATAAAAATAAGGAGCCTAATATGGCAGATCAAACACGTATTATTAAAATTGACGGTATGACTTGTGGCGGATGCGTAGCAAGCGTACATACGGCAACAGCCGATATTGATGGATTAGAGACTATTACTGTTGACCTCGCTGATAACCTAGCGACGATAACCTTTGACGATAGCAAAACCAGTGCAGAGGCTATTGCTTCAGTTATTGACGATGCGGGATTTGAGGCGACAGTTGCTAACTCATAAATCTCATCTTCTATGTAAAGAACCAGCTAACATGTTATTACAAGCATGATAGCTGGTTTTTTAATGATTAACGATTATGAGTATTTAGCATTGATACATTGCTACTTTGTCTAAAATACTCATACTGAATACGATATAACCTAATTGCTTTATTTGAATTTTTTGCCCACCCACTGATATTTTATCGTGGTTCCTACAAATTTATAGGCACCATGACGAGTTTTATTTATGAACGATACCACCCGTACTACCAAAGATGAGTCTTATGATGTCGAAACTGATGTTGAGTCCAACACGCCACTGGCACCGCAACGCGCGCATTTGCAATTGGCGATTGACGGTATGACTTGTCAGGCCTGCGCTTCAAGAATTGAGAAGGTGCTTAACAAGAAGCCTTCGGTGTACGAGGTAAGTGTGAGTTTTGCTGGCGAGACTGCCAATGTTGATTATGATCCGACCCAAACGACGCCCGAACAGGTGACGGAGTGGGTGAATAAAACAGGCTTTGTGGCTAATGTGCAGGCAGCCGATAGCCTATTTGCTCAGACTGACGAAGATACCGCCACTCAATACCCATGGCGTTTGATCGGATTATGGGTTTGTTTGGTGCCATTTTTGGTGGGTATGGTAGGTATGTTGGCGGGTTTTGGTATGGCGTGGATGCCGCCAGTCTGGGTGCAATTTATTTTAGCGACCATAGTACAGTTTGGTTTGGCGTTGCCGTTTTATAAGAGCGCATGGGCATCTATTAAAGGCGGCCTGGCCAATATGGACGTGCTGGTGGTCATTGGTACAGTGACGATATGGGCATATTCAACTTATCTGTGGCTCACGCATGGCGATGGGACTTTAAACAGCCTCTTGCAAAGTGGACACACAGGCGGACACGGTGCGAGTAATAGCCCAGCCGTATATTTTGAAGCAGGGGTGATGGTCATTGCCTTTGTGCGTACAGGTAAGTATCTTGAGGAACGTACCAAGAAGCACAGCCTAAACAGTATTGATTTATTATTGTCATTGACACCTGATGAAGTAGAGCAGCAGCAGCCAAATGGTGAATTTCATAATATTGCATTATCTGATGTGCAAGTAGATGACGTCCTACGTGCAAAGCAAGGCAGCCGCGTCGCTACAGATGGTACCGTCATAGAAGGCAGCGGTTGGTGCGTGGAGAGTCATTTAACTGGCGAATCAGTCGCCCTCAAAAAAGAGCAAGGCGATGGATTGCTAGCAGGTGCCTTGGTAGAGAATGGCAGTCTGCTGTATCGTGTCAGTGCGAAGGGCAGCGACACGAAACTCGGCGATATGGTACAAGCGTTGAGTGATGCACAAGGCTCAAAAGCCAATCTAGCGCGTCTCGCGGATCGAGTAACGGCTATCTTTGTCCCCGTAGTAGTAACGATTGCGTTGGTTACTTTTGGGGTCACATGGTGGCTGACAGGTATGGTTGATACTGCTTTAATGCACGCGGTATCGGTATTGGTCATTGCTTGTCCTTGTGCGCTTGGTTTGGCCACGCCAGCGGCGATCATGGCTGGTATGGGCGTCGCCGCGCGTCATGGGGTGTGGTTCAAGGATGCACAAAGTCTTGAAGCCGCGGGTAATATTGATACGGTGGTGCTCGACAAAACAGGCACATTGACTATTGGTAAACCGACTATCGTCGATCATGTCATGGTGGACAAATCGCTTGCTGTTGATGACGTATTGCAGATTGCCGCCAGTGTCGAGGCGCATGCCAGTCATCCACTAGCAACTGCCCTCGTCAATACGGCTAAAGAACATCAACTGTCTCTATTTAATGTGAACGATATCAGTGTGATAAAAGGCGCTGGTATACAAGCAAATATCGAAGGGCTTGGGCTGATAAAAGTTGGGACAGCAGAGTTTGCGAACTTGACGCTGCCTAAACTGATGCCAAAAGTATGGCAAATTGCGAGCACTGTTGCGATTAGTATCAATGATGAGCCATTAGGCGCATTTGCCCTAGCCGATGACTTAAAGGCAGATACGCCGCAAGCAATCGCTGCACTACAAGATGCGGGTATTAATGTGATTCTGATGAGTGGTGATAAGCAGTCCGTCGTCGATCATGTAGCAGGGCAGTTGGGTATTGATAAGGCTTATGGCAAAATGAGCCTGCGTGACAAGGCCAGTCAAATTGCACTATTGCAAACTGCTGGTCATAAGGTAGCGATGGCAGGAGACGGTGTCAACGATGCGCCAGCGATGGCTACTGCCGATGCCAGTTTTGCGATGTTTGAGGGGACTGATGTCGCTCAGCATAGTGCCTCTGCACGTCTAATGGGTGAGTCGCTCATGCATATCGATGCGGCACAAAAAATCGCTCAAGCAACGCTGCGCAATATTAAACAAAATCTGTTTTTTGCCTTTATTTATAACTGTCTTGGTATTCCGCTTGCTGCGTTTGGGTTTTTGAATCCGATGATTGCTGCCGCTGCTATGGCGCTTAGCTCCATCTCAGTACTCATGAATGCACTACGATTGACACGGTTTAAGACAGAGGTTGAGCTAGATAATACGGTATCCACCTCTCATACGGATAAAGAACGCATAGCGAAATAATAGCTATCATATCTGCCTAGGTCTTCTACAAATATAAAAGAGGCAACCATCGCATATATGTATCTCTAAGATTGTTTTTATGGCGGCAAGTCGGTGTAAGATAAGGGAAGTTTGGTAAAATATATGCTATGATGCCAAGCACTATAGCCGACTACTAATCTGCTCCATACACCTCTAATCGTTAGGCAACGATAGCCACAAGATAGAAAGGTATGAAGGGTTTTTAGGACTATGCGCTATATGATATTTTGCTTTATCTTTTTTGTATGCTAGCTGCCGTTATTTATCTCACAAACTTGGCATGACCAAAGGAATTAACAGACATTATGTACGCTGAAGAAACCAACAACGTCACCGCAATTAAAGACATTCGCGCTCGTGAAATTTTAGACTCGCGCGGCAACCCAACTATCGAAGCTGATGTTATCTTAGCTGACGGTACTGTCGGCCGTGCTGCTGCTCCAAGTGGCGCATCAACAGGCTCACGTGAAGCGCTTGAGCTACGTGACGGCGACAAAACCCGCTTTATGGGTAAAGGCGTCAAAAAAGCCGTTTCTAATGTCAACAGTCAAATCCGCAGTGCCTTGATTGACAAAGATGTGACTGAGCAACAGGCTATTGATGATGCCATGATTGCGCTAGATGGTACAAAAAACAAAGAAAGCTTGGGTGCTAATGCCATGCTAGCTGTGTCACTTGCTACGGCCAAAGCGGCAGCCAAATCACAGAATCTGCCATTACATCAATACATCGCTAATCTACGTAATCAAACGTCATTGACCATGCCTGTACCGATGATGAACATCTTGAACGGTGGCGAGCACGCGGACAACACGGTTGATATCCAAGAGTTTATGATTGAGCCTGTAGGCTTCACAAGCTTCTCAGAAGCGCTACGTGCTGGTACAGAGATTTTCCATAGCTTAAAGTCTGTGTTGAAATCACAAGGTCTAAACACTGCCGTTGGTGATGAAGGTGGTTTTGCACCGAACTTACGTAGTAACGAAGAAGCCATCACGGTTATTATGCAGGCGATTGAACAAGTTGGCTACAAAGCTGGTGAGGATATCCACCTTGCGCTAGATTGTGCGGCTAGTGAATTTTACAAAAACGGTCAATACGTTTTGGCAGGCGAAGGTAACAAAGCCTTTGATAGCCAAGGGTTCTCAGACTATCTAGTTGGGCTAGCACGTCAGTATCCTATTATCTCTATCGAAGATGGTCTTGACGAGTCGGATTGGGATGGCTGGAAATATCTGACCGAGCAGATTGGCGATAAAGTCCAATTGGTTGGTGATGATTTGTTTGTGACCAATCCTGCGATCTTGCAAGAAGGTATTGATAAGCATATTGCCAATGCTATTTTGATTAAATTTAATCAAATTGGCACCTTGTCAGAAACGTTAGATGCGATTTATATGGCTAAGAAAAATGGCTATGCAACCATCATTTCACATCGTTCAGGTGAAACGGAAGACAGCACCATTGCAGACTTGGCAGTTGGTACAGCGGCTGGCCAGATCAAAACTGGCTCACTCTGCCGTTCAGACCGTGTAGCGAAGTATAATCAATTGCTACGTATCGAGCAGCAAGTACGCGCAAGCTATCGTGGCCGTGAAGAGTTTATCGGTCTACGTGGCTAAGAGTTTGACTGGCTCTTTGGCGTATAATATACGTTAAGTAATATACGCTAAAAAGCCTAAACTCATCAGCTGAAGTCAATATTTAGGCGATATATAATCATTTGTATATCGCCTAATCAGCTTAAAATTTACTATCCTCTTTTATACCGTTTGGCGTTATCACCTTATGAAATATTTTAGCCAATTTATACTACTTGCTTTAGCCGTTGCAGTGCTTTTAGGACTGCAATATCAGTATTGGTTGGGTGAAAATGGCCGATTTGAGCATAATAAGTTGACAGCTCAAATCGAAGAGCAACAACGCTTGAATGACAATCAAGTTGCAGCAAACAACTTACTACGCACCGATGTTCAAGATTTAAAAACGGGACTTGAGGCCGTAGAAGAGCATGCTCGCTTAGATTTAGGTTTAATCAAACCCAATGAGACTTTTGTCCAAGTATCCACCGCACCAACCACGCACAGCAACTAGTAGCTTTATAAATACACTAGCTTTAACGAATACACTAATTTTTACGACATGAATTAATTTTCATGACGTAGCATTATAATGTTGTTACCTGACACCATTCATTATACTTAACACCTGCTTTATTCCTCTTTACATATACTGTCATGGGCTCAAACCATGAGTACACTACTATGAATACAACCCCTAATATACATGCCATGATCGTCGCAGCTGGTCGCGGTAGCCGTTTTGGTGCGTCTATTGCCAAGCAATATACAATGCTAGAAGGTCAGACGCTATTGCAGCATAGCGTGGTACGACTTGCTTATAGCGATTACATTGATAAGTGTCTATTGGTCATATCAGCCGATGACAGCACGGGGCAACAATTAGAATTTGCACTTCCTATAAGCTATGCAGTCGGCGGGGCAGAGCGTTGGCAGTCAGTACAGGCAGGTGTGGAAGCAATTAGTCAGACAGGTGCTGATGATTCGGATTTGGTGCTTATCCATGATGCAGCACGTCCTGCTGTACCGAATGTAGATATCGATCAAGTGATTGAAGCAGCGATGTTGGAGCCTTACGGCGCTATTCTAGCGACACCAGTGGCCGATACGTTAAAAGCTTCCTATCAGCTAGCTACCTCCGTAGAAGAGAGTCGTCCACATTCTTATACCAAATCTACTATCGACCGTAGCAATATGTGGCAAGCACAAACCCCGCAAGTATTCCGTTTAGGTCAATTAAAAAAAGTCCTAAATCATGTGTTTGAACATCAGCTAAGCATCACAGATGAAGCCAGTGCTTTTGAACAACTAGGTTTACCAATACGCTTAGTCTCTGGTAGTCGCCAGAATATAAAACTGACCTATCCTGATGATGCGGTACTGTTAACAGCGATTATGGCGCTTCAGTCTTAGTTTCAACTCTGCTTCCGCTAACGAGCATCAGTTTTACTCCTTTTATACTTAATGGTGGCCATGATAAGAATTATGGCTTCAGTAGCCACTATATCCTCGTTAGACTTTTCTGTACTATTCTAAAAAATTAATGAGTTCAGAAATAATCTATTACTAAAACCTATACCGAGAATATATATAATCTACTTTGGAATATAATATGGTTATTACATATGTTTTTTGTTTCTGAGCGGGCCTATGTCCAGTAATAGGTTGCTTTAATGACCAAACTAACCTATGATGTAACTAACTTAATACAATTAATATAAAAACTTATAAAATCAATAATATATCAGACCGATTCATTACGCTTAGTTATGTTGTCTCTATATTTTTTCTGAAGTTAGTATGATTGTTTTAGCGACATTTACCTGATAATAGGGAGAAGCTGATTGTCAACAATCAACGATTCAACAAATCCAGTAACGACAGATCTCTGCCAGCTTGTATATATAAGCCGGATTACCTCTACTGGTCTTTCAAGTCCTAGCACGCTTAATGATATCTCAGAGACCGCGGTTGAACACAATCAAATAGATAATGTCACGGGTATTCTTTGCTATGGCAATGGCTACTTTTTGCAGTGTGTCGAAGGCTCAGAGCAGGCACTAACCAATCTAAAAAATCGTTTGTTGGTGGATGATCGACATAAAGAATTAAAGATTTTAGATTTTTCTGAGATTACCGAACGTCGCTTTGCCAGTTGGTCATTACGTTCAATTACCCTTGAGCGTTGGATGACTAAAGAGCCTGAGCTTAAAAAGTTAATGCCATTTAAGCCTTATGAGTGGGATTCTAATGAGTGGCAGAAGTTCTTGGACGTGTTGCAAGGCTACTATGAAGAGCAAACGAGAACAGGTAACGTTGATACGCCTCCTGTCAAATATAGTACGCTAGGGGTGACTCTAAGTAAGGTTGTAGGGCAGCATCAGGCGTTCTTTTTAATCCAGACGATATTGGGATTGATGATAGTGGCTACGTTGCTATGGTTGCTGCTGTAATCGATAGATATGAAAAAAGTTCCCATTGAGCCAAGCTATATTTATAATCAATAAGACAACCAAATAAAAAAGCCAGCATTCAATTGATGCTGGCTTTTTTATTTAAAAGAATAAGTTAGCTCTTAATGACAGACATAAAAAAACCCAGTTCATAATAAATTATGAACTGGGTTTTTGGTGGTACGCTTGTTAGTCTAATCTAATGCTAAGCAATAGTGCTAACAAGTGACGCCAAATAGTGGCGTCCCCAGGGGGATTCGAACCCCCGTTACCGCCGTGAAAGGGCGGTGTCCTAGGCCTCTAGACGATGGGGACTAGTAACAACACTTCAACTGCTTTCACCATTTATGCTGAAGTGGTGCGTATTTTAATAGCGACGGCGCTTCCTGTCAAGCCTTTTTCTACGTCTTTTTAAAATTAAATATCTTTTTTTAATTGCGCGACGTGGATGTAGGTCATTTCGCTTTAAATGATAGCGAATCCATAAAGAAGTACAGGCACTAATCGTCAATGCAAGCAGCATATAACCGAGAATGGTGCCCCATAACTTGAACTGTGGATCCATAATAAAGTCCCTCCTATTAATCTTGATAATGCTTACTATCAAGACAGTGTGAGCAACTTAAACCATCTATAGGATATAACTACATCGCTTAGGAGTGATATTTTATAATTATCTATTCATATCGAATAAAACAACTACGTTTGTCATCACGAAAATAGTTCCGTCTATTTATTATGATATCAATCATATCCCTATTGATTGCCAAATCAAGATGTCAAAGTCATCAAGTATTACAAATAGCACTATTATGTATGATTGGCAATATAGGATATGTGACTTATTTACTGTCGCTATCAGTTGACTCTTCTTTCGCGTCTTCATTATGTAGTGCATTGGCCAACATAGGATAGTTATTTAGTATATGACAGAATAGCTCAGCAGTCTTTTGAGTGTCATACAAAGCTGAGTGAGCATTCTTACCATCAAACTCTAACCCTGCTGCTTTACAAGCGCGTGCTAGGACGGTTTGACCAAAGGCTAATGCTGATAAGGTGACGGTATCGAATACTGAAAAGTTATGAAATGGATTGTGATTTTTGCTATTGGTTCGTAGCACAGCTGCATTTAAAAAAGCCAAGTCAAAATGGGCATTGTGCCCAATCAACACGCACTGACGGCACTCTTCGTCACGGCGTACGTCTTTTAACCCTTTGAAGATCCGGCGCAATGCTGTCTTTTCATCTTCAGCAATGGCTTTGCGCATTGGGTTTTTAGGGTCAATACCCGTAAAGGCAAGCGCACTTGGCTCTAAGTTTGCGCCTTCAAAAGGCTCGATATGAGCGTTAAAAGCTTCACCTGGATAAAATACACCTTGCTCATTCAGTAAGACAGGAATACAGGCAATTTCTAACAGTGCATCGGTCTGGGCGTTGAAACCTGCTGTTTCCACGTCGACGACGACAGGCAAGAACTTGCGAAAGCGGTCTTTTAAGGCCATAGGCGCTTGCTCATCTGTCACTGAAGCTGCATCTTCAGCGGAAGTGCTTAGAGTAGCATCAGGACTAGCAGATTTAGGGTTTGATAAGTCTTCGTCAGGCAAGGTCGCTATGTTTTGATTGGTCATATAAAGTTAAATCACTTTTATCAGTCGTACTAATATATTGAATAAGAAATAAGCATCCTATGATACTAACTGCACCTTTAGTACAAAGAAATCTACTACAAAGGTATCATTAGTATCATAGGATAAAATAATAGGTCATTTATTGAATGCTAAGCTTTGCGGGCATTAAGCCTTGACTGACCAAGGTAGCGTCTCACCTGCCATTAAGGGCGTCAATGATGCACCATCAAAATAAGGATAGTCAGCCGGTACTTGCATAGGCGTGTTGACAAGTGTGATCGTACTTTCATTTAGAGGTAAGCCGTAGAACTGAGCGCCAAAACGACTGGCAAAACCCTCTAACTTATCTATTTTTCCAACACTATCAAAGGCGGTCGCATACAAAGGCAGCGCCGTGGCTGCGCTATAGCAACCTGCACAGCCACAAGCGGCTTCTTTTTTGTCTGTCGCATGTGGCGCAGAGTCAGTACCTAAGAAGAACTTTGGATTACCACTAGTGGCTACATCTAATAGCACTTTTTGATGGCTTTCACGCTTTAAGATAGGCAGGCAATAGAAATGCGGTTTGATACCACCAACCAAGAGATGATTGCGGTTAAACATCAAGTGCTGCGGCGTGATAGTCGCAGCAACATGGTTACCTTGTGACAATACAAAATCTGCCGCATCGCTAGTAGTGATGTGCTCTACTACTATTTTCAATGTAGGGAACTTTATGATAATTTGTGCCAACACTTCATCTAAGAAACGCTTTTCGCGATCAAAGATATCTATATGGTCTTGAGTAACTTCACCATGGATTAGCAATGGTAGGTTGTACTTTTCTAGTGCTTCAAAGACATCGACGCAGGCATTAATATTGGTGACGCCATCTGCGGAGTTGGTAGTTGCCCCAGCAGGGTAGAGTTTGACAGCTTGTACGATACCTGACTGCGCTGCCAACTCAATATCTTGGGCAGTGGTATTATCCGTTAAGTATAGAGTCATACGTGGATCAAAAGCTGACTTGCGCTCAAGACTTAAATCACTTGCTGCTAATTGCTCCATGATACGTGCGCGGTAAGCAATCGCATCCTGCGCATTTTTGACTGGAGGTACGAGGTTAGGCATACAGATGACACGGTTAAAACTGCTTGCTGCATGAGGTACGGTCGTGCTCAAAGCGAGATCGTCACGCAAATGAATATGCCAGTCATCTGGCTGAAGGATGGTCAATTCTCTAATCGAATCAGTCATAGTGTCAAAGCGCTCTATATCGTCAAATAAAGGAAACAAAAGGGAGTAATACTGTGGGTCTATCATAACAGATTTGCCCACTTGACTAAATATAAGGCTAGATATCTGTACATAATTCATCGAGCTAAGATTGATATCTTGTCGTTAAATGATGTTTAAATTCTGGTGGCAAAAATGAGGGTGACTAGAATTTAAGTCAAAAGCGCACGCCTTATGGCAGTTAGACTTTTGCCCATAGTAAATATGATGTACACTGAGCAGGTAATTATCGTTCGACTTGCTTTTGATTTGATCGTCGCCTTTTCTAAAACTATATTTCATAATGGGAGTTATTCATGGCTCAACTTGATCCAAAAAATATCAATAAAATCGTCTTGGCTTATTCAGGTGGTCTTGATACCTCAATCATCGCTAAATGGCTACAAGAAACTTATGATGCGGAAGTAATCACCTTTACCGCTGATATCGGTCAAGGCGAAGAAGTTGAGCCAGCACGAGCCAAAGCTCAAGCAATGGGTATCAAGCATATTCATATCGAAGATTTGCGCGAAGAGTTCGCTCGTGATTATGTATTCCCTATGTTCCGTGCTAATGCCATTTACGAAGGTGAGTACTTACTAGGTACGTCTATTGCTCGTCCATTGATTGCCAAGCGTTTGGTTGAGATTGCTAAAGAGCATAACGCTGATGCCATCAGCCATGGTGCGACTGGTAAAGGCAATGACCAAGTTCGTTTTGAGCTAGGTGCTGTCGCTTTGTCACCAGACGTAGTCACCATTGCTCCTTGGCGTGAGTGGGATCTATCAAGCCGCGAAAGCTTGATGAAATATGCTGAAGAGCATGATATCGCAATCGATTATGCGGGCAACAAGAAAAAGTCTCCTTATTCAATGGATGCTAACTTACTGCATATCTCTTATGAAGGCGGTGTCCTAGAAGAACCGTATACTGAAGCAGAAGATGACATGTGGCGCTGGTCTGTCAGCCCAGAAGAAGCACCTGATGAAGCGCAATATCTAGAACTAGAATACGAAAAAGGTGACATCGTTGCTATCGATGGCGAAGCGCTTAAGCCTTATGAAGTCATGATTAAGCTGAACGAAATCGGTGGCAAACACGGTATCGGCCGTTTAGATATCGTTGAAAACCGTTACGTAGGCATGAAGTCACGTGGTTGCTATGAGACGCCAGCGGGTACTATTATGTTAAAAGCGCATCGCGGTATTGAGTCGTTAACGCTTGATCGTGAAGCTGCCCATCTAAAAGATGAGCTAATGCCACGCTATGCAAAAATCATCTACAATGGCTATTGGTTCAGCCCTGAGCGTATGATGCTACAAGCATTGATTGACAAATCACAAGAGTATGTCAACGGTACCGTACGTGTAAAACTGTATAAAGGTAGCGTGAGCGTTGTTGGTCGTAAATCTGACGATTCATTATTTGATGAAAAAATCGCTACTTTCGAAGATGATGCGGGCGCTTATGATCAAAAAGACGCAGAAGGCTTTATCCGTCTAAATGGCTTACGTTTAGCTATCGAAGCTAGCCGTGGTCGCGATTTATCTAAGTAAGTTTTTGGGCTACTGATAGCCAATTCGTAGCTTAGATGGCACAACAAAAAAGAGACTCTATGTTGATAGGGTCTCTTTTTTTATGGCTAGTAAATGGTTGCTAAAACGGTTGCTTTGAGGATAGCTATTTCAAAAGTAAAAGGCTTTACTCAGCTTTTTCTGTCTCTGCAACGTTAGATTCATCTTCATCTACCATTACGATGGCCACATCCTGCTGTTGCCGCTCGTCAATAGCATCTTGTTCTAATACTTCTTCAGTTGCCAGGATCGCACCGTCAGATTTTTGCGATTGGTACTTTAAGGTAGCGAGCGCACCAAGGACACCGACGACAAGTATGATGATAAGAATGACAGGATTCTTCCATAGTGGTGTAGAAGCTTCATACTCGATGGGCTTTTCACTAGTGGTGGTCGGTGTATTGTCATTATTGCCGCCGATTAATCCCAAACTTACTAAAGGCGGTTTAGGCGGATTGGCTGGTTCAGAATTAACGCGCAGTCGATTTCGGCTGAGATAGATATCTGAGATTTTGGCCAACTGTAACAACCAACGTTGATGTGGTAAGGCAACGGCATGCATCTCCGTAAATACCAGCATATCGTTATGACGACCTTGCTGTAGATTGTCAGGTGAGCGCCCAATGGCTTTTAAGTAATTGCCTGTTGCCATTTGCATATCTTGCACAGGTTCATAGTTTTCAGGTTTGAATCCAGTCAGCTCATACCAGTAAGGATCAAAAGAAGGTGGAGTGCTTGATAACTGAGCAGCATTTAATAACGTACGCTCCGCATTATTCTCTGAGTTGTTTTCTATCGCTTCAACAGCTTCAGTAGTTGATTCGGGCAGGTCACTATTGCTTTCTGTCTCAGCAGATGAGGTATGTGTATGCTCTGGGCTAAATCGTGCCACTGATAAAAACTGTGGTTGTAGCGCAAACCATTTATTGATCTCATCACTGTCTAGCTGACTGTATTCTGTCAGAATAGCCAATTCACGCAGCACAATCACGCACAAGGAGGTGAGTAGAGTTTGAGCCTGCTGCATCGTTGCATCAATCTTCTCAGCGATATGTTCGCTTGCCTTTATGACACGGGCGTTATCACTAAATACGGCATCTGCCGCATCGTGACGATGGTAGAGTGTGGCACTGATGGTTGCAAAGTTCATTGAGTTATACTGTCGTAACTCTTTGACAGCACCACGACCAAACAGCTTTTTGCTGACTGCTTGTCCCTGATGACGCTGCTGATAGGCGAGCAATGCACTTACGATGGCTTGTAGACTGGCATCCATCCCTAAGCGAGCTTGCGGTAGAGAGAGATGTGCTGCATCGGCCAAAAGTGACAGCATAGGCTTGGTATCATGATATAAAAAATCATACATCGACACACGTGTCGGTGAAATAGTCGTCATAATCTGCTAGCATCAAAAAGTGTGCCCCTATATTACGGTGCCAAAAGCGTTGACACAATCCCTTGATAATAGAAATTTTCAATCATTTTACTAATAACTTTGATAGTAATCTGATGAATGACTGATAGCTGGAAGCCTTTATGACAAATAATAAAACGCTTGATAAACAACTCGTGATTAATGTCGCTGAGCAAACATTAACGATATACCAGCAGCAAACTGAGGTTGGGCAGTATGTGATATCTACTGCAAAAAATGGTATTGGCAGTCAGCAAGATAGTGGCTGCACACCGCTCGGTAGGCATATCATTGAACAAAAAATAGGCGGTAATGAGCCGATAAATGCTGTATTTGTTGGGCGTGTACCGACTGGCGAGATATATGATTCCAATCTTGGTGAGCTACATCCCAATCGTGACTGGATATTAAGCCGTATTCTTTGGTTAAGCGGTCTTGAAGAAGGGTTAAACAAAGGTAGTAATGGCCAAGGTGGTTGCGATACTTATGAGCGCTATATCTATATTCACGGTACACCAGATACTGAACCAATGAGTATTCCGCTATCACATGGCTGTATCCGTATGCGTAATGAAGATATTGTAGAATTATTTGAGCAAGTAGAAGAGGGTATGCCTGTTACGATTGTGGCTAATTAGGACATGTTGTACATTTAGCCATGGCGCTGACAGAAGCTATTTGAACACAATAAAAAAGACAGCCTGTTATATAACAAGCTGTCTTTTTTATGGAGCGGTTTTATTCTATGAAAGCAGTATCCGTCATAAAAATAATATTTCTACTTCTACCAAAACGTTGAGCTGTCTGCAAATTTTTCTAAACGTGCATCAATGTGACTTTGTTCATCAGTCAGTATGGCCGTAAACCAACCCGAACCATATAAAGCATTAGCATCTGTTGTTGATTTAAATTCATAAAACTGCTGATATTGATTATTATCGTTCAGTTGTTCTAACGCTTTTTGCGCTTTTATCAGCCGTTTTAGCCAACGTTTGGTTTTTTTCTTAGCTTTTTTCTTACTTAGTAAAGATGCGGAAAATTCACTGATGTAACGCAAATCTCTTAACTGGTTGAGCAGCTCGCTTTCAGGTTGGTCATTATCAGCAATATCTGTGTTTGCATTTAGATCTATGTCATTGCTCACATGCTCAGTATCACCTACTTCGTCACTTACTTCGTCAGCTTTTTTATTGGTTTTAAGGCATTTTTTATATTGTTTAGAGAGGACTTTCGTTAGCTTATCGCGGGCAAGCTGGTCAGTCTGAGGTTCAATGCTAGGGTCGCTCATAGTAAAGGCAATCAGCTCTAGCAAGGTTATCTGAAAGTCATTAGCTTGCAGCGTATTGATAGGTGTGATTTTGATATTTTCAATATTTGCTGTCCAGTCGACGGCAGGCGCGCCACATGCTTGTAGCTCAGGTTCGATTTGTGCCTTAATATAAGCAAGTTGATAGTAATCGCTAAGCAAGGTTGCAGTTTGCTTTAGTATCGGCAGCCATTCAGGATTAATCTCATCAGAGAAGTCAGCAAATGCTTTCAACGCAGTACGCAAGCGATCAATACCAATCCGCAACTGTAGAATATGATCGTCATCTTTGCTGCCAGCGACGATAGCACTGCTATTTGGTAGTATCTGCAATAAGCAGTTATGTACGACCGCACGTATAAAAGCAGGTGCACTACTGTCTTTGTCTATTTGCAATTGACTTAGGTTTGCGTTGACCGCTGGACTGTGATTTTGTCCGTTAATAAGTAAACCGCCGTTTTCAGCTTTGGTAACAGTAGATAGACACAGCTTATAGCGCTTGCACCATGTTTTGGCAGTCGTAAATAGAAAATCTAAATCTCCTGACACCAGTTCAAACTCTATCTCTTGAATGGCTTTGCGTAGCGAGTCATCAGTACCATGAATAATCTCTCCTTGATCGTAAGCCATTTCGATACAGTTGTCGGTTTCATCCTCATTACTTTCTGTTAGCAACCGCGTAGTGCGCTCGACGTCAGTAACATAAAGTCGTGTCAGATTTTTCGCTAACTTTTTGAGTTTAAAATCAGCCAATGCCGCAGCGATTGGAGTGTCTTCATATATCGTCAAATCAGGTATCAGCTCATTATTATCGAGCATCGCTTGTACTTGAACATTATCGAGTACAGCATTGTGCTCCAAGCGTGCAGCAATTCCATCACCACCAGCTTTAATGGTTTGTACCCATGTATCGCCTTCTTTGCGAATACGCAGACCGATACCTGCCTGTGCAAGCTGTTGGTCATGCGTATCGTAATAATGTGCAGCCAGTTGCGTCACTTGTGAGGATTTAACGTGCGTCTGACGCATTAATCCCTTCAGTCGTGACTCTGGTACCAAAAACTTCAGCTCTATCTCTTGCATATTAGCTCCTAATAATTCTGACTGATGGCTCTGATCGGTAGTTGTGATAAACAGTTATTAGTCTACCATTCTCTTATTATTTAAACCGCAATAAAAAACCGCCCTACATGATGTAGGGCGGTTTTTTGATAAATACTGCTAGTGTGTCGGTTATTAGAACTGGTTCATCGTGTTCTTGCCGCCGCCAGCTTTCAGAGCGTTATCGCCTGAGAAGATTTCTTTGTGGTCATCGCCAAGGTCAGAACCAGCCATTGCTTGGTGTTTAACACAAGAGATGCCTTCGCGGATTTCTTTACGCTGTACGCCAGCTGCATAAGCAAGCATGCCTTCTTCACCGAAGTAGCCTTTAGCAAGTTCATGAACGCTAAGAGCAGTTGTGTGGTAAGTCGGTAGCGTGATTAAGTGATGGAATACACCAGCTTCACGTGACGCATCACGTTGGAAGTTCTTAGCGGCTACGTCAGCTGCTGCATCAAGCTCAGTACCGTCATAATCAGCACTCATCAAGTCATCTTTATTGTATGCAGAGATGTCTTTGCCTTCTTCTTCCCACTGAGCGATAACTTGCTTACGGAAGTTAAGCGTCCAGTTGAATGATGGGCTGTTGTTGTATACTAGCTTGGCTTTAGGCTGTTGCTCTTTGATACGGTCAACCATCATTTTGATGTGTTCTACGTCTGGAGTCGGTGTTTCGATCCATAGTAGGTCAGCGCCGTTTTCTAGAGCAGTGACACAGTCAAGTACAACACGGTCAATGTTAGTCTCTTCACGGAACTGATATAGACCGTTAGGTAGACGAACTGGACGTACTAGTTTGCCATTGTGCTTAAGTAGGCTGTCATTTTCTTGAGCATTTTCTAGCGTTACTTCTTCCATTTCGATGAAATCGATGTATTTAGAAGCAAGGTCGCCTGGCTCATTTGATACTGGGATTTTTTGCGTTAGTGATGCGCCTTCAGAGTCAGTACGAGCAACGATAACGCCGTCTTCAACACCAAGCTCTAAGAATGCATAACGGATAGCGTTTAGCTTAGAGATGAAGTCTTCATGCGGTACAGTGACTTTACCAGCCTGGTGACCACATTGCTTAGCATCAGATACTTGGTTTTCAACCTGAATGGCACAAGCACCAGCTTCGATCATTTGCTTAGTCAATAGGTAAGTAGCTTCTTCGTTACCGAAACCTGCATCGATATCAGCGATGATTGGCACAACATGTGAATCAAAGTTTTCGATTTTTTCTAGGATAGCTGAAGTATCTTGGCCAGCTTCTTCAGCAGCGTTTAGCTCACGGAAGTAGTCGTTCAATACTTTAGCATCTGCTTGACGCAAGAAAGTGTAGATTTCTTCGATTAGCTTAGGTACTGACGTTTTTTCGTGCATAGATTGGTCAGGTAGTGGACCAAACTCAGAGCGTAGGGCAGCTACCATCCAACCTGAAAGGTAGATGTAAGTTTTAGAAGTTGTACCGAAATATTTTTTCTTAGCGTACATAGTTTGCTGTGCAACAAAACCATGCCATGCACCTAAAGACTGCGTGTACTGAGACGTATCATTGTCATAATCTTCCATGTCTTGACGCATGATTTTTGCAGTATATTTTGCGATATCCAAACCCGTTTTGAAACGGTTTTGTGACATCATACGTGCAGCATCAACTTCGCTAATGTTCTGCCAGTTGCCGTGCTTTTGCTTTAATTCACGTACTAAGTCGATCGCTGATTTATATGCAGTTGACATTTATAGTCTCCTTGGTGGGGTGTAAAAACAAATAAATTAATTGTTAAAATAATGGGTCTGTCGTTTTACTAAAATCCGCTTTACTAAAACCTTTGTACTAAAAAGCAATATTCAAAATTTGGTCTATCATTTATCTATCGAAGCTCTATTTACCCTAAACAAACCGCTAGGCTATTACAAGAAATTTGCTGAACTCAACAGTTGAAAATAATTGATGATTTATAAATATTTATTGATTCTCACTATATGTCTAAAAGGTATCTGAATACTTAATAGGCAGTGATGTCATAATTGGTAGCAAGAGATGTTACAATAATGAGGTCAATTAACCGTATTTAACGACTGATAAAAACCATTAATATATTACTTAGCGACAATATTTAATCGGATGAAAACAGCTTATGAACCTAAAGTTCGTCCTCTATGCTGCAAATCCTTTATAGAACTCACTATAACCACCTTACCAAGATTTATCTAATTTATGATAGTTATCTTTGGTATTTCTGTATGATATAATGTTTATATAACAGGGTCTTACGATAGGTTGAAATGAGTTATCATACCTATCTATCAGAAAAAACTAGAACAAAATTAGTAGAAAATAATGAAATTATGCTGTTACAGCGCACAAATCATTGTAGCAGCACTACAAATGCCAGCCTTAATATGGCGTTTATTCAAAAGCCAAGAGAACCAAATATGAATTTGCAGCGGGTTGATTTAAATTTATTAGTCCATCTAGATGTGTTGCTACGAGAAAAAAACGTCACTCGCGCAGCCGAGCAGCTTGGTATTACCCAGCCTGCTATGAGTAATATCTTGCGCCGTTTGCGTAAGCTGTTTAATGATCCATTATTGGTACGCTCATCTGAGGGTATGACACCGACTGAACGCGCCCTTGAGTTACAGCCACGTATCCGCGAGATACTTGCTGACTTGACTCAAGTGTTGGAGCCACGTACTGAATTCCGTCCTTATAGTACCTCTCGTGTGTTCCGTATCATGACATCAGATTATGCCGAAGCGACCCTAGTACCTAAGCTGGTGAAAGCGCTACGTTCTGAAGCGCCTAATGTTATTTTGGACTTTTTGACTCCATCGGACGTCTCTTACCGAGATATGGAGCAGGGACGAGTTGATTTAGCGATTAACCGTTTTAATGAGATACCTCAAAGCTTCCATCAGGTTCTGGTATGGCGTGATACTTTTAGCTGCCTATTATCTTCTGACAGTCCTTATGCCAATCGTTTTAATTTGAAAAACTACCTTAAAGCACAGCACGTTTGGGTATCTAAAACAGGGATGGGCGTGGGCTTTGGGGTCAATCCAGAAAAATCTGGTGGACTAGGGTCTATCGATCAGGCCCTGCAGCGTCTTGGGCAAAAACGCCAAATCAGTGTCTTTACTCGACATTATCAAATGCCTGCTATGCTTGCAGCAAATAAAGATTTGATAGCGACTTTGCCCACGCGTGTGGCAAGAATGCAGGCAAACAATGACAGTATCATGATGGAAGATCCGCCGTTTTTTATTCCTGAGTTTGAGCTCACGATGGCATGGTCTCCTTTGTTGCAGCATCATCCAGCCCATCGCTGGTTACGTCAGTTAATTATGCATGTAGCGCGCCAAGTCGTTGCTGAAGAAGAAAATCCACCACAAGAGATACCTGTCATTAATCATTTGTTTTGATTGGTTTGTGTGAGTTGAACTTATCTACTATTAAAGTGACATGTTTCTTATTATTTAATTTTTTAATAAAAAAATTTTTCTTTAGCTCCCACTCTATATAGTTATTAGACCAGCCACTAGGCTGGTTTTTTTATGTCCTAAGGGTTAATAGTTAATATGTTGAATTTAGCTTTACTTAATAAGTCAGTCACACTATTAACATCTTCAACACACTTCACAATATATTGTAAAACTCTTCATCAAATAGCTTGTTAAGATAACGGCAGATAGAAAACGAGCTACCAATAGATTGTGCTATCGACGTAAATTTAATAATTAAAACTGTCACAGCAAAATAACTACAAGTGACAATAAACCCGATTATAAATCCCAAATATAAATTCGAATAATAAGGACAGTAACTATGTCAGACATTACTACTATTAACCCAACCACGGGCGAAGAAATCAGTAACTACAATTATATGAGCAACGATGAAGTCAACAAGATTGTCGACGCTTCACATAACGCATTTCTAGAATGGCGTACAGTAAGTCACGAAGAGCGCGGCCGTGTCATCAAATCTATCGGTGACAAGCTGATGGAGTATAAAGAAGAGCTGGCTAAGCTAATGACTGAAGAGCGCGGCAAGTTGTATAACCAGAGCATGCAAGAGATTGATCTCTGTAAAGCTATCTGTGATTACACTGCTGAAAACGGCGTTGCTTCTTTGGCTGATGATGTACGCGATATCGAAAGCATGAAGAAAGGGCTAGTGACGTACCAACCTATCGGTATTATCTATGGCATGCAGCCTTGGAACTTCCCAGCGTATCAGGTATTCCGTTATACCATCGCAAACTTGATGGCAGGTAACAGTGTTTTGCTAAAACACGCATCTAACGTCACGGGTTCTGGTCTATTGATTGAAAAAATTCTTCATGAGTCTGAATTACCAAGTGATTTGTTCCGTACGATTATTATTGATCATGACCAGTCAGAAGCATTGATTGGCAATGACAAAGTACGCGGCGTGACATTGACAGGTAGTGACAGTGCAGGTGCCCTTGTTGGTCAGCAAGCAGCTAAAGCGATTAAGAAAGCGGTATTAGAGCTAGGTTCAAACGATGCATTTATCGTATTAGAAGATGCTGATATCGAAACTGCTGTAGAAACTTGTACTCAAGCACGTTTAATTAATAACGGTGAAACTTGTGTAGCAGCCAAACGCTTTATCGTAGTCGATAGCGTATATGATGAGTTCCGTAAACGTATCGTTGAGAAATTTGAAGGTACTAAAGCGGGTGACCCAATGGATGATAGCTCAGATATCGGTCCATTAGCACGTGCAGATCTACGTGAGCAGCTACATGAGCAAGTAGAGCAAAGTGTGGCTAAAGGTGCAACGATTGCTGTTGGTGGTAAGGTACCTGAAGGTAAAGGCAGCTTCTATCCAGCAACTATCCTAGAGAACGTTGAAAAAGGTCAGCCTGCATATGATGACGAACTATTTGGCCCTGTCGCTTCATTGATTCGTGCCAAAGATGAAGATGACGCAATGCGCATCGCTAACGACAGTCGTTATGGTTTAGGTGGCGCGATTTTCTCTAAAGATGAAGAGAAAGCCGTTCGTCTAGCACGTGAGCAATTCGATACAGGTATGGTCTATATCAATGGTTATGGTCTTGCCAATCCTGCACTGCCATTTGGTGGCGTGAAAAACTCAGGTTATGGTCGTGAGCATGGTGGCTTCGGTATCAAAGAGTTTGTCAACATTAAAGCGGTTCATGTATTCTAAGAATGAACTAACTAGACAAATTAGCTAAATAGATAGTTATTTACGGTTTCAAATGATAGTAAATAATAAATAGTTATCAAATAAAAACGCCCAGTTACTCATTACGAGTAGCTGGGCGTTTTATTGCGCTATATAAAGTGGTATTAAAAGCAGCTTAATAAGCTGAAATTTTTATCCGTCTATAAGCAATTGCAAAGGCAACTTAGGCAAATAAGTTTCCGTTTGCGATGATGTATTATTTGCTTCAAGTGATAATACATTTTTTGCTAGTAGTAAAATCGTCCAAGGCAGCAATTGATGTTCAAGCTTCTGCACCCGTGACTGTAAGATCTCTGCGGTGTCGTTGATATCGACATCTAATACAGCTTGAGTCAATACCTGACCTGCATCAAGCTCCGCTGTCACTTTATGAATACTACATCCGTGACGACGTTCACCCGCTTGTATGACTCGTTTATGAGTATCTAAACCCTTATAAACCGGAAGTAGAGAAGGGTGAAGATTAATCATGGGCGCTGGTACATTATCGATAAATGAGCCACTTAGTACACGCATAAACCCAGCCAAGACGATCAAGTCAGGTTGCCATGCTATTAACTGCTCGTTGGCATGGGTTTCAAACGTCTTGATACCCATACGTTTACCACTAGCAACGTGTGACAATACCGCAACTGGAATATTGGCATCTTTAGCACGTGTCAACGCATAGGCATCTTCACGGTTACTAATGACACCAACGATTTCAATCGGTAGCGCACCTGCTTGCATGGCATTGATTAACACTTGCAGGTTGCTACCACTTCCTGAGACTAGAACAGCAATACGCAATGGTTTGATAGGCTGGCTTGCGTTATCAACTGACATTAACGGTACACCACTGCATCCGCCTGATCATCAGTGCTGCGTTTGACCATTTCACCTAGTTGCCAAGCTGTTTCGCCCGCATCAGTTAAAGTCTGGATAGCAGCTTCTGCTTTGTCTTTTGGCATAACGATGACAAAACCAACGCCGCAGTTAAAGGTACGGTACATCTCGCTCTGCGCGATATTACCTTGGGTCTGTAGCCAAGTGAATAGCTCTGAGAACTGCCAGCTATTAGTATCGATGCTAGCCGCTAGATTGTCAGGTAGTACACGTGGTAAGTTATCCGTTAGACCACCACCTGTGATGTGTGACATCGCATGTAAAGCTGAACTACCAAGCGTATCTTGTAATGCTTTGATTGCTTTTACATAGATACGGGTAGGAGCCATTAGAGCGTCTTGAATAGGCTGACCGTCTAGTTGCTCGTCACTACTTGTAACATCCACACCACTAACTTCGATGACTTTACGAACCAATGAATAGCCGTTTGAGTGCGCGCCACTTGAGGCAAGTGCAATCAGTACATCGCCTTCTGCAACATTTTCACCAGTGACGACTTCTGCTTCTTCAACCACGCCTACACAAAATCCAGCTAGATCGTAATCGTCGTCTTGATACATGCCTGGCATTTCAGCAGTTTCACCGCCGATAAGCGCACAGTTAGCTAATTTACAACCATCACCAATACCAGTCACGACAGTCGCCGCTACATCAACATCCAGCTTACCAGTTGCATAGTAGTCTAAGAAGAATAGTGGCTCTGCGCCGCAAACCAATAGGTCATTGACGCACATCGCGACCAAATCAATACCAATCGTGTCATGACGGTTCAGCTGTAGCGCCAATTTTAGTTTGGTACCGACGCCATCAGTACCAGAAACCAATAATGGTGAGGTATAACCTGTTGGGATACGGCATAATGCACCAAAACCGCCAAGTCCACCCACGACTTCAGGACGAGTAGTGGCTTTTGCAACGGACTTGATTCGCTGAACCAAAGCATCGCCTGCATCGATATCAACACCGGCATCTTTGTAGCTTAAAGAAGGCTTGTCACTCATAGTCATCTCACAGTTGGGGATAGATAATTGGGATTAGAAGGTAAAGTAATTGAGCACGCAAAAATTAGCGTTATAAAGTTCAAAAGCAAAGTTTAAAGACAGTGCGCGCATTATACCCAAAAACAGACCGTACTCGCAAAGCAACTTGCCAATATTTGACTAAGATTTGCATTAAGTGCCAAATAAGCGGTTAAGAAACAAAAAATGACTGATTTTTTATTGTACTCTGCGATAATAGAACGCTAAATTTATTGTCAATAATGGCCTTAATAAAAGTTCAAATGTGATTAACAGAATAAAGACTAATAAACATAAATTTATCAAAAATTAGATTTTTTAGGAACGTTGATACGTCTCAGTTTATCTAGCTAAAACTAATGAGAAAAAAGCAATTCGCCTAGTGACACATCGTGATGGCTATAGTTATATCATTTAGAAATCGCTATCACTGACTGACTCCCTGTCACTTTTTCAAACCTGTCAATTTTTAAACCTGTCCAACTATAGGATTACTTGCCATGATGAACCAACCAATCGATCCTTTTTTTCGGCGTTTATTTATTGTCGTGGCGTTAGTGGTGGCTGTGTTTCTTTTGTACTTGATGATGCCCGTCATCGTACCTTTCGTTTTTGCCTTTATGTTGGCTTACCTATTTAATCCTCTAGTCAAGCGCCTATCAAAATACATCAAGCGTTGGGTCGCGATTATTATCGTCTACTCGACGATTACCTTGGGGATGACGTTATTATTATGGTGGTTAGTACCGACATTGTGGCATCAGTTGCAAGCGGCGTGGGATTATTTGCCAAAGATATTTAATTGGTACAATCAAGTAGTACGAGAGTGGTTCAATAGTAATACTCGTATCAAACTGCCCGAACTAGAATCTAAAGAGTTTTCCGATACTCTTGTCGATTATATGCAAACGAACTATAAGTTTGCTGATGCTAGCACCATGATGAGCCAAATACTGACCTCAAGTATGAACTTCATCAATAATGCAGGTCTCATTGTATTGGTGCCTATTTTGACCTTTTACTTCCTATTTAATTGGGATCAGCGTTTGCATAACTGGAAGATGGCAATACCAGGTGCTTACTGTCAAAAAGTGACTGAAATAGCTAAAGAGTGTGATCTGGCATTGATGGCATTTATTAAAGGTCAATTGCTGGTGATGGTGTTGCTAGGCGCTATTTATGCTGTACAGTTACAGCTCATTGGGCTAGAGCTTGGGCTTATCATTGGTATGGTAGCAGGCATTGCCAGTTTTGTGCCTTACTTAGGATTCGGTATTGGTTTTATCGCGGCTATTATCGCGTGCTTATTTCAGTTCGGATTGGACTGGACGTATTTGTCATTGGTCGTAGGTGCGTTCTTGATTGGACAAGCAGCAGAAGGTTATATTCTACAACCATTGCTGTTAGGTGATAAGATTGGTCTATCGCCATTGTGGGTCATATTTGCTGTATTGGCAGGAGCCAGTCTATTAGGTTTTGTCGGTATGTTAATCGCCTTACCAGTATCCGCTGTCTTAAACGTCCTGTTCCGCCATGTATACAGCTATTATCGAACCACTGACTTTTATAAAGGTCGTAAACAACTGGCATTGTTTGAAAAAAGATAATTATCTTATTATTGAACATGCTAGATAAAGATTGATATGTAATATTAGGATAGGAACGCAATGATTGATAAGGCTTAATGGGTAAAAGACTTGTCAGTCATTTTGTAAATATGTTATATATAGGCGCAGTGTTGATAGTATCAACCGTTTTGGTACCAGTTTTGCTAACGTTGTTTTCGACAAAGTGACTGACCGATTTCTGCAAAGGCTATAGG
Organism: Psychrobacter sp. NPDC077938; assembly: GCF_044542635.1. NCBI lineage: Bacteria > Pseudomonadati > Pseudomonadota > Gammaproteobacteria > Moraxellales > Moraxellaceae > Psychrobacter > Psychrobacter sp. NPDC077938. The sequence goes on along the minus strand of NZ_JBITUW010000005.1, from coordinate 44,911 downwards.
GCCATTACTTACAGCTGTATCGACTAGTATTAATAGTAATGAATACAGCTCAAAGCAACCTATCTTTTTTATTATATTTTTTCATTGCACTACGCAACACGAGTTGATGATTCATGGCAGAAGCACAGCTAAGTCTCAATCTGGACATTAAGCATGATGCAAGTCTCAGCGACTTTGCCGGTCCCGGTTGGATGTCGATTATTGATGCAGTACGGCAGTTACATGTCGGCCTGATCGGTCAACTATATCTGTTTGGTAGCCCTGCTACAGGTAAGTCCCATTTGCTGTCTGCTATTTGCGAGTCATTTATCGAAATGGATAAATCGGCTATCTGTTTGTCCCTTAATGAGTTGATTCATACAGATGTTCACGTACTATCATCGTTAGAAAACTTTGATCTTATCGCCATTGATGATTTGGAAGTGCTTGAGCAGAGCAGCCAGTGGCAAGAAGCTTTATTTCACCTGATCAATCGTAGCCGAGAAGGGCAACGCCAGTTATTGTTTGCCGCTAATAAACCAGCCGACGACTTACCATTCCAGTTAAGAGATTTAATGACGCGTCTGGCACAGGCACCGACCTTTAAAGTGCCTACTGGTCATGATTTGGCAGACAGACAAGCATTATTACAGTCTATTTTGCGTCGGCGCGGATGGCAGTTTGACGATCGAATTATTGATCACTTACTAACTGATGGACCGCATCGTATCGGTGCGATGATGGAAGTACTTAATTATATTCAACCAATGTTTTCTAACCTTGGTCGCAGTAATATCTCAAAAGCAGTCATAAGTGATGCTCTGCGTACCATCGATGAGCAGACGCTAGCCGCGGAGCTGGCGGATATCGCTCAAGAGACGCAAGTGGATAACGACACGCCTGATCAAGACCAACATACGATGCCACTTGATTTTTAGCAGTAAGACTTTTAGCAGTAAGACTTTTAGCAGCAAAAAATGAATAACCGTAAGAATACAAATATTTTGTCCAACTCGCTTTTACTATTAATGGAATAACTTATGAAATCGAATGCTTCTTTGCTAAAAAAATTAACGATAGGTACGTTGTTGGCAGGGGCTGCCTCGGTCTCTATGTTGTCACAGGCAGCGGTTACTCTACAGGTTGATGACCATATAAAAGTAACTGCTATTAATGGGCAGGAAATTCAGCAGAGCGCTTTTCAGCCGCTACAAAAAACTTTTACGTTACAGCCTGGACAACATGCTATTACTGCTAAGTATGACCGTTTATATAACTTGCGTCGTGATGAGCATGATTATTTGCGTTCAGGTAATGTCAGTGTGACGGCACAATTGGCCGACAATCAAACGTATCGTTTGACTATGCCTAATCAACCAGAAGATTATGAAGCTGCTAGAGAATATGCCAAGCAGCCAACACTCGCTGTGCAACAGAACAATACTGTCATTGCTAGCCAGCAAAGTATGGCCGGTAACCAAGGTGGTCTATTTTCAGGCCTTGGTAAAGCGCTAGGCGGCGTATTCGGCGGTGCAGGTGATGCAGAGCTACAGAATCAACGTGCTATTGCCTCTTTAGATCAACCAGCAGTAAATACTACTAGCAACGTCAATACTAGTACGACCACTGTTAAGCAAGCTACTAGCGTAAGCACTTCTACTAGTACACTAGATACGTTTATGCAAGTATGGCTACAGGCCACACCTGCTGAACGTGAAAAAATGCGTCAATGGATCCAAAAATAAAACAGCCTTCTCTAAAAGATAGACAATAAAAAAGCACCTAATTAGGTGCTTTTTTATTTTTTAGAATTTGATGATCATTAGGCTTATTAAAATTTAGCCTAGTAAAATCTAACGACTATTAACCCAAAAACGCGTTGTACATCCATACCAGTTTTTCTTGCTCTTGTACATAAGCATCAACTAGGTCAGCTGAACCTTGGTCTTCGCTCTCTTCTGCTAGGGCTGATACTTGGCGCTGCTCTGCAATTAACGCTTGTAAGCCAGTGACCACACCTTTGACACAGCTTGTACCATCTTTAACGTTTTTATCTTCACTGATACTAGTATGCTGCGTAAAATCGCTGTAAGCGTGAAGTGGTGTACCACCCAAGGTTAAGATACGCTCAGCAATTTCATCAATTTGGAGTTGTAGTGACGTATACAGTTCTTCAAATTGTGGATGCAAAGTAAAGAAATGCTCACCTTTTACATTCCAGTGATAGCCACGTACGTTTAGATAAAACACGTGATACGTCGATAGTAGATTGTTTAATTGGGCGATGACTTCGCTCATGTCTGCTTTTTCTAGACCGATCTGGTTAGTAGCATTATTAGAATTACTCATAGTATTGTCCTTATAGTGTGAGTGTAGTTATATGATAATAAATAAAGAAGAATAAAGGCTCTAATGAATTGAAATACAGCGAAAAATACTTTAGTTTTCATCTGTATCTATCAATATAGACTCTATCTCTTCCTTTGATGCTTATAATAATAGCAAACTATTATTAATAAGTTAAATTTAATAAATACAATTTTACGATTGGTTTTATAAAACTTAAATCAAGTCTCTCTACTATTTTTCTAAACGATAGAGAAACCCCATTACATTTACGCTGGTGGCTGCAAGTTTTCAGGGTTTAAGCCTTTCATAGGAACCACTTCTTGTAAGTGTTGACGTATCGTATCGATAGGAAACTTCTGTGCTTGCAAGCGTTTCGGTACGATTTGGCTACCTTGTTGACCTTTTAGCTCAAACATCATAAAGATATAGTCGTCAGTCTCGTCCCAGCTCTTGATAGAGGTCCAAGGAATAACCGCTTGTTGAGTAGCGCCTGCACGCATCTGCATACCGCGCATTTGCGAGTTTTTCATCATATCAGGCTGGTTGCTTGGCATCGCCATGACTAGACCATGCTTTTGCACACCTAACTTCATCTGGCGCATTTCATCTGGCATCTCTTGGTCAGCCACTTGTTTGTCAAACTCTCTTTTTACGTACCATTTAAAACCTAAAGTACGTGCCAATAGATAAATCACCACACCAACCAGCATTAACCAAAATATAATGGTTGAATAGCCTGTGACAAAGATAAGTCCTGCAATAGCGAGTACCACAACCACGGCCATGATGATCCACTCTTTGGTCTTAAAGCTTGATAAACCAAAAGACGGGCTGGCACTGGCAAACAGTTCATACTGTGCTTGGTGAAATTCAGCCTCAGTTAGGTTTAAGGCGACAGGTTGGAGCGTGTAGGGGTACAGGGCCATAAAGGTTTCTCAAATACTTATATTAAAAGCGTTGGATTAAAACTGCCAAAGCGAAGCAGCGATGCTGTACTTGGCTAGAAGTGAATAAAGGTATGCGCTTATCTTACCGAAAAGTACTCCTAAATGAAACATATAAGCAAGACTGTTCACGGATAGATGTCATATTAATGACGTAGTTCACGCTCTATACTCAGCTTATTCAGACTAGACGAAAGTAAAAGTGAGAAATTAAAAACAGAATAATTTGCTATAAGCGATTAGCATAATGAACAAAAGCTAGTGAACGTCAGTTAAAAACAGGGAAAAGTAGCCAAAGATATCCAAAACATGGTCAAATCTGCCGTGTCTTGGTATTATAGCGTCTACCAGATATGTTGATTTAAACATAACGTCATAGCCAGTTATCACAAAGACCGTGATAGCGATACGCTAGGCAATTACTCTATTAATAATACTTTTAAACCTTTTACTCACCTTTAGTGTTACAGGCAACTACTATGATTGATCCGAAACTCTTACGCGGCGATTTAAGCGACCTACAGCAGCAGCTAGCCACCCGTGGTTATGAGCTTGATATGGAGTTCTGGCAGACGATTGAAAACGAGCGTAAGTCTCTACAAGTCAAAACTGAAGAGTTGCAATCGCGCCGTAATGCTGGTGCTAAGCAAGTAGGTGCCCTAAAAAAATCAGGCGAAGATGCCAGTGAGCTATTGGCTGAGATGCAAAGCGTTAGCGGTGAGATTAAAGCTGCGGAAGACGAGCTACGTACGCTACAAGAGCGTATCACTCAAGCGGCTTTGCAAATTCCGAATATTCCGGCGGCGGATGTACCAGTCGGTACGTCAGAAGATGATAACGTAGAAGTGCGCAAATGGGGCACGCCGCGTACGTTTGATTTTGAAATTCAAGATCATACGCATATCGGTGAGACGCTTGGTATGCTGGACTTTGAGGCAGCGACTAAGTTGACTGGTAGCCGTTTTAACGTGCTTAAAGGACAATTGGCGCAATTGCATCGTGCACTAATTCAATTTATGTTGAACACGCACACGATGAAGTACGGCTATCTTGAGACCTATGTGCCTTATATCGTTAATAGCGATAGCTTAAAAGGTACGGGTCAGTTGCCTAAGTTTGAAGATGATTTGTTTAAGCTAAGCAATCACACGAACAACGATGAGATGGATTTTTATTTGATCCCAACGGCTGAAGTACCAATGACCAACTTGGTACGCGGCGAGCGTTTGGATATCAAAGAGCTACCGCTAAAATTCACCGCGCATACGCCATGTTTCCGCAGTGAAGCGGGCTCACACGGGCGTGATACTCGCGGCTTGATTCGTCAGCATCAGTTTGAAAAAGTTGAAATGGTCAATGTCGGTACTAGCGATCAGTCTGATGACCTATTAGAAGCGATGACAGGGCAGGCCGAATATATTTTGCAGCAGCTTGAGTTGCCATACCGTACTGTACAGCTATGTACGGGCGATATGGGGTTTGCCGCACAAAAAACCTATGACATCGAAGTATGGCTACCAAGCCAAGATACCTATCGTGAAATCTCTAGCTGCTCTAACTGTGGTGATTTCCAAGCGCGCCGTATGGGTACGCGTGTCAAAGATGGCAAGCAAACCAGCCTCGCGCATACCTTAAATGGTTCAGGTTTGGCGGTTGGTCGTACGCTACTAGCAGTGATGGAAAATCATCAAAATGCGGATGGTAGCATTACGATTCCAGAAGTATTGCGTCCGTTTATGGGCGGTGCTGAGCGTATTGAAATTTGAGGGTAATGACGTTATGAATACTTTGTCTATAGTTGATAAATTGAATTACTCACAATATCTCATCTATGGTCAAAGTAGTGGCGACAGCTTGTTAGGCTTTGAAATGGATGCCAATATATTTTTCTGTTGTAAGGAAAACAATGTTGGCTGTGATTTTATTTATCAGGAACGTCATGATGACGCGAACTGCATGCTTACGTTGTATTGTAAATTTGCAAATAATATAACCTATCAGCAAATCGCAGATTATTTAGAGGAGAGATGGCTTCAGTATGTTTGCTATCAAGAATTTGAGAAACATTATATTGAAGTCGTTAACGATCAATTGATTTTTTATTATGTGACCCGATCAAGTCATGGACTAGGAGTAACAGGGAAAATTGTTGCTACTTAGTTTATAATGAGCCACCTATTTAGATATCTAAGCAAATTCAGTTCAATAACCTTTTTCATTCAAATAAATTTTCCTTTAATATTAGGACACGCTATGCCCACCCCAATTAACGAACGTAAACTAGCCAATGCCATCCGTGTACTGTCGTTTGACGCGGTTCAAAAAGCCAACTCTGGACATCCGGGTGCGCCAATGGGTATGGCTGATATTGCCGAAGTTTTGTGGCGCAAATTTTTGAAGCACAATCCAGCAGATCCTAATTGGCACAACCGTGATCGCTTTGTACTGTCAAACGGTCACGGCTCGATGCTTATTTATTCACTGCTACACTTATCAGGCTATGACGTCAGCGTTGATGATCTTAAAGGTTTCCGTCAGCTGCATTCAAAAACCCCAGGCCATCCTGAACTTGGTTATACGCCTGGTGTCGAGACGACGACGGGTCCACTAGGACAAGGTATTGCCAATGCTGTTGGTTTTGCGATTGCAGAAAAAACGCTCGCTGCTCAATTCAACCGCGACGGTCATAACGTCGTTGATCACCATACCTATGCATTCTTAGGCGATGGCTGCTTGATGGAAGGTATCAGTCATGAAGTGTGCTCGCTCGCTGGCACGTTGGGTCTTGGCAAACTGGTATTCTTTTATGATGACAATGGTATCTCAATCGATGGTAATGTCGAAGGCTGGTTCACTGACGATACCGAAGCGCGCTTTGAGTCGTATGGCTGGCAAGTGATCAAAGTCGACGGACATGATACTGATGCCATCACGCAAGCAACTGAGCAAGCGATTGCAGAGACTACTAAGCCAAGCTTGATCATTTGTAAAACCACCATCGGTGCTGGTAGCCCGAACAAACAAGGTCTTGCGGCAAGTCATGGCGCGCCACTTGGTGATGATGAAATCGCCTTAACCCGCGATGCGCTGTCTTGGAAACATGCACCGTTTGAATTAGACGACGAAATCTATGAAGCGTGGGATGCTAAAGCCAAAGGCGACGTACAGCAAAAGAACTGGGATGCAGGCTTTGAAGCGTACAAAAAAGCCTATCCAGAGCTTGCAGCAGAACTATCACGCCGTCTAAATGGCGAGTTGCCTGCTGACTTTGCTAGCCAAGCGCAATCCTATATTCAGCAAACGCAAGAAGCGGGCGGTGATGTCGCTAGTCGTAAAGCGAGTCAAAACGCTATCAATAGCTTGCAGCCATTATTGCCAGAATTGCTAGGCGGTTCAGCAGATTTAGCTGGCTCGAACCTCACGCTATTTAAAGGCGCTAAAGGCATCGAAAAAGACGCTGACGGTAACTATATCTATTACGGCGTACGCGAGTTTGGTATGACTGCGATTGCCAATGGTATTGCATTGCATGGCGGCTTTATCCCTTACGTAGCGACGTTCCTGATGTTTATGGAATACGCACGCAACGCCGTACGCATGGGCGCACTGATGAAGCAGCGCGTCATCCACGTCTATACTCATGACTCTATCGGTCTGGGTGAAGATGGCCCGACGCATCAGCCAGTTGAGCAATTGACTAGCCTACGTACTACGCCAAACCTACGTACGTGGCGTCCGTGTGATGCGACTGAATCTGCCAGCGCTTGGGTAGAAGCAATCAAATCAGAAAACAACCCATCAGCATTGATTTTTAGCCGTCAAAGCTTGCCACATCAAGCACGTGACAGCGAGCAAGTTGCAAACATCACTAAAGGTGGTTATGTACTGGCGAAAGAGCAAGGCGAGCTACAAGCTATCATCATCGCCACTGGTTCAGAAGTTGGCCTAGCGATGGAAGCGTACGAAACATTGAGCGCAAATGGTGTTGGCGTCCGTGTAGTGTCTATGCCATGTGCTGAGATTTTCGTGGAACAAGATGCTAGCTATCGTGAAAATGTATTGCCTGCCAATATCCGTGCTCGCGTAGCAGTTGAAGCCGCGCATGTAGATTACTGGTATAAGTTCGTTGGTCTAGATGGCAAAGTCATCGGTATGACCACTTATGGCGAATCTGCACCTGCCAGTGATTTGTATAAAGAGTTTGGTATTACGACTGATGCTGTGGTTGAAGCGGTAAATAGTTTGGTGTAATTAACCTGACTTAGTTTGTGTTTAAAAAGAGCTACTGGAGAAATCTGGTGGCTCTTTTTTTTAGACATTAATCATTTTATTTTATAATTAAATCAGTCTTGTCAGAGGTATTAAGATTATAAATAATATTAAAATATTTAAAGTCAATGTATAATAGTTACATTTCGTTTGATATTTGATAAAATAAATTTATTTAAAGTAGTTAATTAGTAGTCGCGTATCAATTTCTATAGGTTGGTATATCTTTAGTATATATACAAGTAATTAGTAAGTATATCTTAGATAAATAAAAAATATGAATCTAAGATATACTTACTAATTTTATACCTCAGTGTAATTTTCTAATAAAATTTAATAGTATTAAGGATAGAAGTATGACGAATAATAAGGTAATAGGAAATCGAATAATTCTTGGTATTCTTGATGAATTTGAATATGATTTTGAATTTAAGGATGATAAAGAGTCAAAATCTTTTGAAAAATTAGTAAATTATGTAGTGCTATCTAAAATAGATCCTGAGGTTTTTTCGGATTCATGCATATTCGATAGTGTCGATGTAGATAAAAAAGGTACTTTCGGTATTGATACATTTGCTTTATTTATCAATGATAATTTGATAACTAGTATAGCTGATATTGAGCAGCATCAAAAAACTAAGCGAATGGACATTCGTATTGTTTTTATTCAAACTAAAAGATCTTCATCTTTCGATTCTGGTGATTTCTTAAAATTTACTACAGCAGTAGAAAATTTCTTTTCAAGTGAACCTTCAATTCTTCTTTCTGAAGAACTCTCCTATTGTAAAGAACTAGTCGATGAACTTTTTCAGCCAAAAAATGCAAGATTGTTTTCTAATAGAAAACCGAAATGTGATCTATATTTTGCTATAACAGGCAATAATACTTGTGAAGAAAGTGTTTCAGGAATAATAGCGCAAGAAAAGAAAAGTCTTTGTCATAACGTGCCGGAAATGAGTGATTTTGATATTCGACTTATTGATGCGGACTATATAATTGATTCTTATAACGAACTCGAAAATAAACATAATGTTACTATTAATTTCGAGAAAAATATATCGTGTGGGAGCATTGTTAATGTTGAACAGTCGTTTATTGGGTATTTACCTGTTGTAGAGTTTCTGAAGTTGATAACTGGTTCAGATGGAAATATACGTAAAAACATATTTTATGAAAACGTTAGAGACTTTCAAGGACAAGATAATTCTGTTAATTCTGAAATATCTGAGACGTTACTTGATCCGCAAAAAATTGACCAATTTCTTTTACTAAATAATGGGGTAACAATTGTTGCCAAAGAATTTAAAAACATACGTTCAAGTGAATATGAAATCTGTGATTATTATATAGTAAACGGTTGCCAAACAAGTAATGTAATTTATAAGCATGCAAGTAATTTCGATGTAGACTCTAATCTAAATGTCCCCATTAAAATTGTGCATACTACAAATAATAATGTGATTACTAGCCTTATTAAGTCTACAAATCGACAAACTCCAGTTCCAGATGAAGCATTTGTCTCCCTCGAAAAGTTTCATAAGCGACTGCAAGAGTTCTACAAACGTTATTCTCAAGATTGTTTTGAGACACTCTATTATGAAAGGCGATCAAAAGAATTTAGTAATGGTTTTGATCGAATAGAAAAACCAAGAATAGTTAATTTACATGGTCAGATAAGATCATTTACTTCTATTGTTTTGGGTGAACCTCAATTAGCAATGAGTAATAATCCAACATCAATATTAAAAGAGCATGGTAAGAAAATGTTTCAAGACGATCATATTCATGAGCCTTATTTCTTGTCTTCATTGTTATTATATTTATTTTATTCGCTAAGACAAGATAGTAAGATTAATGGTAGGTATGTCATATCACGGTATTGGATTTGTTGGATAGCCAGAGTAATTTTATTCGAAAAGCTAGATATTGGTAATATGAATTCCGAAAAAACAAAAAAAATATGTGAAGTTGCAATTAATGAATTACAAGATAGAAACTTTGCTATTGCTCTATTTAAGCAGTCGTCTAACATTTTTGAGCATGCAAAAAAAATACATAGAGAGGAAAATGGCAGACAGAGAAATGCACAGCTTGTAAGATTAAAAGCATTTAGAGATATAACTAAGAATGAACTTCTTAAAAACATCTCGCAAACGAAGTGATTTCCTGAATATAAGTATTTTGAAAACACTTAATAAAATACGGAGCTTTAAAATTTACTCGACGTATTAAAATAAAGTTTTTTGTAAAAATTATCTATTGAATAGTAACTTAAATTTCTATTAATCTTGTAGTTTATAGTAGATTTACTTCAAAACCGATGAAGTGTGATTAGGCTGATTTTTTCATAGTCTCTGTGATAGCCGCAAGCAAGAAAATTTCAAATCAGTCACATATTACCACCAACAAATTGATTCAATATTAAACTGGCTATATTAAGTATGGTTTATATATGAGCTAATTATACTAGGATTAATAGACGTAAAAATGTCCTTAAAATCTAGCTTTAAAGGTTTCCTAGGTGAAACCGTTATCAACGTCGCCATGTGGCTTAAGCTTGAAAAAGACGTCTATCACCGATTAAACGGTATTACTTTGCCACGAGCCAATGGCGGCAGCACCCAAATCGACCATATTATTGTCTCCGTATACGGCATCTTTGTGATTGAAACCAAAAACTATAAAGGCTGGATATATGGTAGCGAGAACCAAAGACAGTGGACACAAGTTTTCCAAAATGGAAGTAAATTCAAATTCCAAAACCCATTGCGCCAAAACTACTTGCACATTAAGACGCTCGCAGATTTATTAGGCTTGGAGCTGAGCTACTTCCATTCGATGATTGCCTTTATCGGTGAGTGCGAATTAAAAACCCGTGATGAGTTACCTGAGCATGTATTGACGAGTGGTATGGTCTCGTATGTGAAGAAAAAGCAAGATAAGATACTCACTGAAGATGAGGTTGCATCTATCGTTGAGCAGATTAATAGCAATAGATTTAGTAAGTCTTGGCGCACCAATCGGCAGCATAAAGCCTATCTAAAAGACAAGCATAGCAATCCAAGCCAGTATACGAATAAGCAGCCTAGCGGTAACGCTAATGATAAACCAATTGCTAAAGTGGCTAATAAGCCTATACCAGAGCCGATAGTAAAAGAAACCGCTAAACGAGCTATTCTAAAAAGTAGAGAAGTGCATCGATGGTCTGGTCAGACTGAAATTGAATCTAGCAATTTACTAATTGATACTCTAAATACTCCGCAGGCAGTCATTCAGCATACAATTACATCGCACGATATTGCTGATCAGGTTTATCTTACGCCGTTTGAAGTTATGGAGCCTGAACTAGCAGCGAGTTCCTCTGCGACAGATGAAGTGATAGACCATACAGCTAATCTTGTCCAAATACCAACCTGTCCAAAGTGTAACGGTGAGATGATTAAGAGGGTAGCAAAAAAAGGCCTAAATCAAGGTCAGACCTTTTTTGGTTGTAGCCAGTTTCCTAAATGTTGGGGTGTGGTGAATATTGATTAATCGTTAATCATCTTAACCTTAATCATTTTAACCTTAATCACCTTAACCATATATTTCTTCCAAGCGTAAACAAGCAACCAATCGACCGTCCCATTCGCGCAGTTGTGGCTCTACTTCGCTGCATTGCTGTTTGGCATAGGGGCAGCGTTTATGTAGGGCGCAGCCACTTGGTGGATTAAGCGGACTTGGTAGCTCACCTTGTAGGGTCAAATCATTTTTATGGCCATTAACCGTTGGTGCAGCCGCCAGTAACGCGATGGTATACGGATGTTTTGGCGCGTTATAAATCGCTTCTTTGGGGCCGTGTTCAACAGCTTGACCCAAATACATGACCATCACATCATCAGCGACGTGGCGCACGACCGACAAATTGTGCGAGATAAAGACGTAAGCAGTACGATACTCATCCTGCAAATCCATAAATAGATTTAAGACTTGTGCTTGGATTGATACATCGAGTGCGGAAGTCGGTTCATCAGCGACGACGATTTTAGGGTTGAGCATCATGGCGCGGGCGAGGGCAATACGTTGGCGCTGTCCACCCGAAAACATATGCGGATAACGACCAGCGTGTTCTGGACGTAGACCGACATGTCTCATCATCTCGTTGATTTTGTCGCGCTTTTCTTCTTTGGACAGTTTGGTATGGATATCCAATGGTTCTGTCAATTGATAGCCAATGGTATGACGCGGGTTCAAGCTACCATAAGGATTTTGAAAGACCATTTGAATTTCAGTACGCAACTCTTTTAGCGCTTTTCTGCTATAGCCTGTGGTGCCTTCATCATTGATAAATAGCTCACCATGTGTAGGCGATTCGATCAGTGTCAACTGGCGGGCAAGGGTAGATTTTCCGCAGCCTGACTCACCAACTACGGCCAATGTCTTGCCAGCTTCAAGCTCGAATGAGACGCCATTGAGCGCTTTTACGTAGGCCTTTGCTTTGCCCAGACCTTGTGATACTGGGTAGTGCTTGTGTAGATTGTCTGCTTTTAGGACCACTTTATTACTCATACTTATGACTCCAAAGTAGCAGCGTGAGAGGGGCGAGAGGTAATATTAGAATCAATACAACGCACCTTGCCATTGGGCGTATCTAAAATAGGTGGCGGTACTTCGCAAGCAGGCTCTTTATAAGGGCAACGGGGAGACAGCAAACAACCAGCCGGCCTGTCATATTGACTTGGCACGACACCGGGCAAGCTGTTTAGACGGTCTTGACCGATAGCGAGCTCTGGGATGGCTTGCAGTAATGCCTCGGTATAAGGGTGAGCAGGATCTTGGAAAATCTCCGGTACGGTACTGGTTTCCACCACTTGTCCCGCATACATGACCGCGACATCACGCGAGTTTTGTGCGACCAGTCCCAAGTCGTGGGTGATTAGTACCATCGCCATTTGTTTTTCGCGTTGCAATCGGCTCAGCAAATCCATGATCTGCGCTTGTACCGTGACATCGAGCGCGGTGGTTGGTTCATCTGCGATCAGTAGTTTTGGCTCGCAAGCAATCGCCATCGCAATCATAACCCGTTGACTCATACCACCTGATAGTTGATGCGGATAGACCTTGAGACGATTCTTTGCATCGGGCATCTCGACTAACTCTAACAGCTCTAAGATACGTGTTTGTACTGCTGCGCCTCGTAAACCAAGGTGCTTGCGTAGCACTTCACCTAGCTGCATCTCAACAGTAAAGCTTGGATTTAGGCAAGACATCGCATTCTGAAAAATCATAGAGATGTCTTTGCCAATGATGCCGCGTCTCTCTTTGGCTGACATACTGAGCATATCTTTATTATCAAACACCACTCGTTGTGCGCGAACTGTTGCAGAAGGTGGCAATAGACCCATCAGCGCCATCATGGTGACTGATTTACCTGAGCCAGATTCACCCACGACAGCGATGACCTCCCCTTGGGTAATCTTTAATGACACATCATCCACTGCGCGAAAGGCACGCACTCCTTGTCCAAAAGTAACCGACAGGTTTTCAATATCTAGCAGCAATGGTGAGTCTTTTGTCGATGCGCCATTCATAGACGTGTGAGTGATAGGCGTATTAATTAATGGTTCAGTCATCTTAGGTCACCTGCTTTAATTTAGGATCTAGCGCATCGCGTAAGCCATCACCAGTCAGGTTAATCGATAATGCAGCCAAGAAAATAGCGACACCCGGCCAGATTGCTAGCCAAACATTACTTTGAATATATTGACGTGCCGTACCTAGCATCGCGCCCCATTCGGCATCTGGTGGCTGTACACCAAAGCCCAAGAAACCAATCGCACCTGCTTCTAAAATAGCAGACGAGAAAATCATCGTTGCCTGTACGATCAGTGGTGCCATACAGTTGGGCAAAATGGTGATAAACAATAAACGAAGCACGCCAGCACCCATCACTTGTGAGGCGATAAAGTACTCACGTTGCAGCTCCACCATTGCAGTCGCACGAGTTAATCGAATAAATGGCGGTGTACAGACCAGTGCGATTGTAATAATCGTATTGGTCATAGATGGCCCTAAGATAGCGGCAATGATAATGGCTAATAGCAAGCTCGGATATGACATCAAGATATCATTGACCAACATGACCGCTTTGCCCCAGACCTTTGGCCAAAACGCTGCACTTAGACCTAAAGAAATACCAACCAACATCGCCAAAGTCGTTGCACTTAGACCGATAAACAATGAATAACGCGCGCCATACATCACTCGAGATAATGTATCTCGGCCTGCATCATCAGTGCCTAGCCAAAACATCCCATTGCCACCATCTAAAAAAGCAGGCGGCAATTGCTCTTGACCAGTGAACAACTCATAAGGATCATGAGGGGCAATAGCAGGCGCGAGTATGGCAACTAGAACCATTAATGCCAGTACGATAAAACCAATCACGGCGCCTTTGTTTCGGCAGAACGTCGATAAAAATAGCTGCCAAGATGACGGCGGTGTGGCTGCCATCAGATTGACATCAGAGGGGAGAACAGAAGGCTTCATGAGCATTTCCTATAGTGGCTAGCGCATTGGACTCGTTTAGGCTTCTTTTTCTAACAATCATTAGAAATTTGCCAAAAACCTTTGTAACCATGTAAGCGCTAATCATCACTATTTATAATGTGAGTATTTATCAATGTTAAATTAAGAAGTATGGCGAATACGTGGATTGATCAGACCATACAAAATATCAATAAATAAACTAACCAAAATCAGAGCGGTGGCGACCAATAAAATACCATTTTGTACAATAGGGTAGTCACGAGTGAAAAACCCATCGAGTAGCCAATTACCAACGCCTGGCCAACTAAAGATAGTCTCGGTAATAATGGCGCCTGCGAGTAATGTCGCCATTTGCAAGCCAACGACTGTAACCACAGTAATCAGGGCATTACGCATCACGTGGACCAGTATCACTCGGCGTGGAGATAGGCCTTTGGCTCGCGCTGTACGCACGTAATCCTCGTCTAATACCTCTAGCATCGCAGAGCGTGTCATTCGCGCAATCATCGCTAACGGAATGGTGGACAAGGCAATAGAGGGCAATATAAAGTGTTTGACCACGTTCCAAAACGCGCCAGGTTCTCCTGAGCTTAGTGAGCCAAGTAACCATGAGCCATACAGTGGCTGCACATCTAAAAACTGTGCGACAGATATCACCCCAGCGACGGGCAGGAGACCTAAATAATGAGCGAAGATACCAGTCAGGATGGGGCCCAATAAATAGATGGGCATAGAGTATCCTGCCAACGCGCCTGACATGAGGGTGTAATCAATCCATGTACCACGGCGCAAGGCAGCAAAGATGCCTAAGCTGACACCAATGACACTAGCGATGACAATAGCGCATAATGCCAACTCTAAAGTCGGAACAAAGTGGGCAAAGAAGTCTTGTAATACGGGCGTACGAGTACGAAAGGACTGACCGAAATCACCCGTTAAGATACCAGTCAAATAATCCCAATACTGGGCAACAAGCGGTTTGTCTAATCCTAGCCTTTCTAAGGCACGAGCATGTAGCTCGGGATCGACCATACGCTCGCCCATCATAATCTCGACGGCATCTCCGGGTACGAGACGAATCAGAGTGAAAGTCGATAGCGTTAGGCCAAGATAGACGGGTATTAAAATGGCAATACGACGCAGAATATAAAGTAGCATGGGCTGCTCAATAGTTGTGGTTCAATGATTAGAGTATTAGCGATGATGAAGAGATCCGTGACAAAGCGCTTAATTCATATTGTTCATATCATTTATATAAATTCGGCTGGAGCAGAGTATCTGACCCAGCCGCACTTATATGAATGAATAAAATGAATAAATCGCGAATGTCGTAACGGAATTAATCAGTCAAGGTTATTCAACTTTTACACCATCGAAGCGTATTGAGCCAAGTGGGCTGATTTTATAATCGACCACGTTTGGTGCGGTGAATACGGTCACTACCGAGTGTGCCATTGTTGTCCAAGGAAGCTGTTCTTTGAATATCTGCTGAGCTTGCTCATATTCACTGACACGCTCATCTTGATTGTTAATCTGACGGGCATTGGTCACCAAATTATCGAAGTCTTTATTACACCAGCGCGAGTAGTTGTTACCACCGACCGCGTCACAAGACAATAACGAACCAAGCCAGTTGTCTGGATCACCATTATCGCCAGTCCAGCCTGCTAGAATGACATCAGGCTCACCTTTAGCAGCGCGTTTTAGGTACTCGCCCCACTCATAAGTCACAAGCTTGGTATCGACGCCAATCTTCGCCCAATCTGCTTGCAGCATTTCAGCCATTAGCTTGGCATTTGGGTTGTACGGACGCTGAACTGGCATATACCATAGATTGATAGAAAGGTTATCCGCGCCAGCTTCTTTGATCAGTGCTTTTGCTTTTTCAACGTCGTAAGGCGCGTCTTTAAGTGACTCGTCATAGCCCCACTGCGTTGGCGGCATTGGGTTGGTCGCTTTGAGGCCTTCGCTCTGATAAACCGCATTGATAATAGCGTCTTTGTTGATCGCCATATCTAATGCTTGACGCACTTTAAGATCGCTCAATTGAGGTTTTTCTACGTTATAACCGACATAGCCGACGTTGAAGCCAGGCTGATCAAGAACAGTGGCTTTACCTGACTTTTTGACAGATTCGATTTCAGCAGGTTTTGGATAGGCTGACACGTGACATTCCCCAGCTTGCACTTTCTGTGCACGAACTGCCGAATCTTTAGTGATGACAAACACTAGGTTGTCGATATAAATGTCGTCTTTATTCCAATAGTCTGGGTTTTTGGTATAACGAATTTGCGCGTCTTTTTGATAAGAAGTAAAGACAAAAGGTCCAGTACCGACGGGCTTAGTATTGATATCAGCAGCATTGCCAGAGGCTAGTAATTGATCTGCGTACTCAGCAGAACCAATATAAGCAAAAGGCATCGCTAGGTTCTGTAAAAACGGCGCATTGGTTTCGCTAAGGGTGATTTTTACCGTATAGTCGTCAACCTTTTCGATACTAGAGATAATATCAGGTAGTCCCATGCCGACTGAATATGGGAATTCAGCAGGATAAGCTTTGTTAAATTCAAAGTCAGGGTCAGTGATACGTTCTAGCGTAAAGACAATGTCATCCGCGTTGAAATCGCGAGTTGGAGTAAAATAATCAGTTGTACCGAATTTAACCCCTTTGCGTAGATTAAAGGTATAAGTCTTGCCGTCTTCGCTAATATCCCAGCTTTCAGCAAGTCCTGGTTGAATCTCAGTCTCCGCTCTTTTGAATTCTACCAAGCCATTATAGATAGGGAAGGCACTCGCATCAAAATCCGTACCTGAAGTATATTGCGCTGGATCGAATCCAGCAGGGCTACCTTCTGAGCAATATAACAATGTTTTGGCGGCTTTGGCATCTGAACTAGCAGCAGAGTCATCCGTAGTTTTGTTGTCTCCACTACAGGCGCTGATACCTAAGACAAACGTCGCCAACATTGTGAGTTTGAAGAGTGATTTTTGCATTATTACATCCTATGTAATGGTAGGTAGGTACTCATGTATCCATATGTTCGTACTCGATCATGAATACGATGAGAAAGCGTTTAGTGACCTCTAAATTATCTATCTATGCAGTATTTTATATATACAAAATAAAACATATTTAAGGTTGTCATAACTTTAAATTATATAGATAGAAACTAAAAATATAAACAAGTCGTTCGAATATACTCTCTTAATCTGTGGTAACGCAAGCAATAAATCGACTAATTTTGATAAAAAATGCACGGTTTTACCGTATTTAGTATCAATAAGATATTAAATACTAGATTCTATGGCTTTATGTTTATTCGATCTAAGTAGCAAAGAGACACGCTTTTAAATTGCTATCCAGTTACAATTTTACTAAGTGTAAACAATTAGAAATAATAAAGTTATGTCTCTTTAAAGCAATTAGCTATAAGCAGTCTGCCCAATACAGCATCAAATAGGGCCATGATTTGCCTTAATGAGATCGGCTATTTTTTCGGCAATCATAATAGTTGGCGCATTGGTATTGGCGCTAATAAGCGTTGGCATCACTGATGCATCGATGACTCGCAATCCACTCACACCTCGCACCTTTAATTCCAAATCAACCACAGAGCTGTCATCTGAGCCCATGCGGCAAGTGCCTACTGGATGGTAAATGGTGTCAGATTTATTTTGGATATAACCGAGCATGCCGTCTTTTTCGAGGTAAGGGGCAGGGTAGTCTTTAGTGATGTACTTAGCGAGTGCGGACTCTTGCATGATGGCGCGAGTACGCTCGGCACCAGCTACCATATACTCTACATCTTTTGGATGCGACAGATAGTTTGGATCGATCAAGACAGCATCAGAAGGGTCGGCTGAGTCCAACCTAACAGTACCTCGACTTTCAGGCCGTAAGTAGCAACTGTGACAAGAGACAGCGAAGCCGCGTCTGAGATCACGGCCATGCTCTATCACGCGCGAGATGACAAAGTGCAGCTGTGTATTTGGCCACTCCTTTGGGTCATCACCGACGCTAAAGAACGCACCTGCCTCTGCATAGTTGGTAGATAGCAGCCCTGTACCGTCTTTTCTCCACTGCCGAATACTTTTGGTTAATGTCGAAATCGATGCCATGCCAATACCGATGACATCAGTCGTATTGACCTCGTAATCAAAGACGACATCTAAATGATCCTGCAAATTACCACCGACTTCAGGTGCATCTACTACCACATCGATACCATGAGACTGCAAATGCTCTGCAGGGCCCATACCTGAGAGCATCAGAACTTTAGGTGAACCAAACGCACCACCTGACAGTAGGACTTCATGACGCGCCGTGACAGTATGTTCGACACCGTCTTTTTCGTAGACGACGCCTGTCGCTTGATTGTCTTCGATAATGACGCGGTTAGCCTGCGCATGAGTGATGACAGTTAGGTTAGAGCGGTTTTGGACAGGATGCAGATAGGCAGCCGCGGCAGAGCAGCGTTGGCCTTGTTTTTCACCATGGAAATGAGTGACTTGATACAACCCTGTACCGTCTTGCTTTTCGCTATTAAAGTCGGTGTTATGATCTAGGCCATTGGCAATCGCAGCTTCTACGAATGCTTTGGAGATGTCTCGCGGACTGAGTAGGTCGCTAACATGCAGCGGCCCGCTATCACCATGTAGGTCATCACTACCACGAACGTTGTTTTCAGCTTTGATAAAGTAGGGCAATACATCGTCAAACCCCCAGCCAGTACAGCCTTGCTCTACCCAGCGCTCATAATCTAGCTTGCTACCACGCGTATAGATCATGGCATTGATAGCTGATGAGCCGCCCAAACATTGTCCACGCGGCTGAAAACCTTTACGATTATTAAGGTGCTCTTGCGGGGTGGTATGAAAGCACCAATTGTTCAATTTAAGCGGTTTGCCAGGAACCATCAGAATCAGTCCAGCAGGCACGCGTACTGCTAGATCTTTGCCATCACCGCCGTACTCTAATAAACAGACACTGATATCTGGGTTTTCAGTGAGACGGCTGGCGAGCACGCAACCTGCTGATCCACCACCGACGATGACATAGTCAAATGTTGTGTCAAATTCCATTTCATATTCCTTATAGCATCCATGCTAATTAAAATAGGGTACGCTTTACAGTAACTATTATTCTGCTGAAATAATAAAATAAAAATGACTCTGCGGTATCTGTTTGCACCAATATCATAGGACAAGCGAAGACTGTTGTATTCGGTATATTATTTAAAATTAATGCTACTTAATGTTGCACCAAACGTCCTTATATCGCACAGATTTCTGAGCGTACGATAAAGCGTTTGCCTTCAGGGATTTCTAACGAAAAGCTCGCACCGCGACCATTGACGACATCAATAGTGAGATCGGTATGCTGCCATAAATTGTACTGTGCCTTGCCCATATAAAATGGACAGCCAGCAAGCTCACCAACCAGTACATCCTGACCACCTACTTTGAACTCTCCTAATGGATAGCACATGGGCGAGCTACCATCGCAGCAGCCACCTGATTGGTGAAACATCAGCTCACCGTGCTTGGATTTCAATAGCTCAATTAACGCTCTACAAGACTCTGTTGCCGTAATTTTCATAATGATTTCCTTATCTTTAGAGAATATTAATGTAATCCATAGTTTTATTGAGTAAGAATGCAAAAAGTCGTATCGATTTCAATCACATCATTTATAGCATGTGATTGAAATCGATACGACCTGTCGTTCACGATTATACCTGCGAATCATTAAAGCAGTATTAAAATGTCAAAAGACATGTCTACATACTATAGTCAATCACAATCCGTCCCTCGATTTTACCGTCACGCATACGCTGAAAAATATCATTGATGTTCTCAAGTGGCTCAGCGGCAACAGTCGCTTTTACTTTACCTGCTGCTGCCATCTCTAGCGACTCTTGTAAATCCAGACGGGTACCAACGATTGAACCACGAATAGTAATACCATTCAAAACGGTATCAAAGATTGATACTGGGAAATCACCAGTTGGTAGACCGTTACAGACTAAAGTACCACCGCGTCGTAACATACTTAATGCTTGATCAAATGCTTTGGTGGATACGGCTGTCACTAGTACACCATGGGCACCACCGATCTCTTGTTGTAGGAATTCACCCGGATCAGTGTTTTTTGCATTGATAGTGACTTTTGCGCCCAGTTTTTTGGCAAATTTGAGCTTCTCGTCGTCAATATCAACAGCAGCAACATTGAGTCCCATGGCAATGGCATACTGTACAGCCATGTGACCAAGGCCGCCTATACCTGAAATGACAACCCAGTCGCCTGGCTTGGTGTCGGTCATTTTAAGACCTTTGTATACCGTGACGCCCGCACATAAAACAGGGGCAATCTCAATAGAGTCGACACTCTCAGGGATAATGCCAACATAGTTTGCATCTGCTAGGACATATTCTGCAAAACTACCATTTACGGAGTAACCAGAATTTTCTTGCTTTTCACACAAGGTTTCCCAGCCACCCAAGCAGTGCGTGCAGTGTCCACAAGCAGAGTAGAGCCAAGGCACACCAACGCGGTCACCTTCTTTAACGTGATGTACATTGTCACCAACAGCAGTTATAAGCCCGACGCCCTCATGTCCCGGAATAAAAGGTGGACTGGGTTTGACAGGCCAGTCTCCCTCAACTGCATGTAAGTCAGTGTGACAGACACCTGATGCCTGCATCTTAACGACGATTTGACCAGCGCCTGGCGTTGGTATATCTACTTCTTCAATTTCTAAGGGTTGCCCGAACTTATGTAGCACAGCCGCTTTCATTTTTTGACTCATATGGCGCTCTCTTATGGATTAATTTTATATGCATAGCACAATACCTCTGTGCTATGACGTTATCTATAAATCGTCGCGTTAAATCAAATCTTAAAAGAAACCCATTTTTTTAGGACTGTACGAGACCAGCATGTTTTTAGTTTGCTGATAATGATCGAGCATCATTAGATGGTTTTCGCGGCCGATACCTGATTGCTTATAGCCACCGAATGCCGCATGTGATGGATATAGGTGATAGCAGTTGGTCCATACGCGGCCCGCTTGGATACCACGTCCGAAACGATAGGCTTTATGTACGCTACGTGTCCAAACGCCAGCGCCTAGACCATATAAGGTGTCGTTGGCAATTTGCATGGCTTCGTCGTCGTCTTTAAAGGTGGTGACAGCGAGTACAGGTCCAAAGATTTCTTCTTGGAACACGCGCATGTCGTTGGTGCCTTCAAAGATAGTTGGCTTAACATAATAGCCGTCTGCTAGGTCGCCATCGTGTTTGGCTTGATCGCCACCGACTAGGACTTTTGCACCTTCTTTTTTACCGATATCAAGATAAGATAGAATCTTCTCTAACTGATCTGAGCTGGCTTGCGCACCAATCATAGTCTCAGTATCTAGTGGATTACCCATTTTGATCGCTTCGACACGAGCGATACAGCGTTTGATAAATTCGTCATAGATGCTTTCGTGAACGAGTGCACGTGATGGACAAGTACAGACCTCACCTTGGTTTAGGGCAAACATGACTAGGCCTTCGACCGCTTTGTCCAAGAAGTCATCGTCTTCGTCCATGACATCGGCAAAGAAGATATTTGGGCTTTTGCCGCCAAGCTCTAGCGTCACTGGAATGATGTTTTCGCTGGCGTACTGCATGATGAGGCGACCGGTTGTGGTCTCACCAGTGAAGGCAACTTTATTGATACGCGGGTTAGAGGCAAGTGGTTTACCAGCTTCGACACCAAAGCCATTGACGATGTTTAACACGCCTTTAGGTAAGATGTCAGCAATACCGATCGCTTCTAACATATATAGTATCGATGCAGGCGTCTGCTCAGCAGGCTTCATGACGATACAGTTACCAGCGGCTAGAGCCGGAGCGATTTTCCATACTGCCATTAGAATAGGGAAGTTCCATGGGATAATCTGCCCGACAACGCCAAGCGGCTCATGGAAATGATAAGCAACAGTGTCTTCATCAATCTGGCTGATACCGCCTTCTTGGGCGCGGATGGCACTGGCAAAATAACGGAATTGATCGATGGCTAATGGAATATCTGCCATTAAGGTTTCGCGTACAGGCTTGCCGTTTTCGTAGCATTCAGCAATAGCGATCGCTTCTAGATTGGCTTCCATGCTATCTGCGATTTTTAATAATAAATTGGCACGTTCAGCGACGCTGGTTTTGCCCCAAGCGTCTTTGGCAGCATGCGCGGCATCTAGGGCTTTTTCGATATCTGCTTCTTTTGAACGGGCGACTTGGCAAATGGTTTTACCATCGATAGGGCTTGGGTTGTCAAAGTACTCGCCATCGACAGGAGGGGTCCACTCACCATTAATAAAGTTATCGTATTTTTCGCGGAATTGGACGGGACTGTTTTCAGTATTGGGATAAGCGTATAACATTAACCACTCCTTGTTGTGTATTATGGTTATTTAAAATATGGTTACTTACGTATGACCATTTAAAAATACATTCTTGGTCTTCCTAACCAAGTTATCATCCTATCGTACTGAGCTTTTTAGCAGAACGATAATGACTTTTTATAATGATATATTTCGTATCGTATAACTTTAAGTTATGTGATATGAGTCGGTTAAAATGGTTCGCAAACGGTATGCAGCTGTTATAATTGTGAGCGTCTAATTTGGCTGGCTATGGTTACTCGATTAATCATGGCGGCTTTCTTTTTGTACTATTTCTTCTTCATAATATTGGTTGGTTTGGATCTATGCGTCAATCTTCTGCTCTTGATATCCTAAAAACAGGTCAAAACGTCTTTTTGACCGGCTCAGCAGGTTCAGGTAAGACTTATACTCTCAATCAATACATAGATTATTTACGCGCTCGCCGCGTCCCTGTTGCGGTGACAGCCAGTACGGGTATTGCTGCCACGCACATGAACGGCACGACGATTCATAGTTGGTCAGGCATCGGTATCAAAGATGAGCTCACTGATCGAGATCTGTCTACCTTGTCACGCAAGCAGTTTTTAGCAGACAGATTGAAAGATACTGCGGTATTGGTCATTGACGAGATATCAATGCTACATGCCAAACAGCTTAACTTGGTTAGCCAAGTGCTCAAGCATATTCGCAAAAATGACAAAGCGTTTGGTGGTATTCAGGTCGTAGTCGCAGGAGACTTTTTTCAGTTACCACCGATTGGCAGTAAAGGTGAGACGAATCGTGAAAAATTTGCGTTTATGTCTGATGCGTGGCTCGATGCCAAGTTCCATATTTGCTACTTGTCTGAGCAGCATCGTCAAGTCAGCGATGCAGCCAATGGTGGTCTGGACTTAGACGATATTCTTAACCAAATCCGCCGTCAGGAAGTAACCTTTGAGGCGATTGCCGCTTTAGAGGCGACTTATGACCAAAGTGTCGATATCAAGCGTACGCGTCTGTATACCCATAACCTCAACGTCAATAAAATCAATGACAAAGAACTGGCGTCTCTAGATGGCGAGATGATGCGTTTTGAAGCGACGGCGACAGGCGATAGTAAGCTGGTTGAAACGCTAAAAAAGACCGTACGTACCCAAGACGAGCTGATTCTCAAAGTCGGTGCCAAGGTGATGTTTATCAAAAACAATGCCGAGCTTGGTGTCTCTAACGGGACGATGGGCGAGTTGATAGGATTTGCCGCTGTTAAAATAGACGATAAGGAAAGTAGTGACGCGTTAATCGAAGATGATAGCAACGATGACGTTGATGAGGATGCTGCTGGCGAAAAAACGACAAAAGGTAAAAAGTCCGTTGCTAAAAAAGACAAAGAAAAACCAAAGTCAAAGAAACCAACAACCCAAAAAATGCCTGTCGTGCGGCTTAATTCAGGACGAGAAGTCATCGCTGAGCCTGAAGAATGGATTATCGAAGATGAAACGGGTGATGTGCTAGCAAGTTACTTACAAGTGCCGCTCTGTCTGGCATGGGCGATTA
The DNA here is from genome assembly GCF_044542635.1 of Psychrobacter sp. NPDC077938. Classification (NCBI taxonomy): domain Bacteria; kingdom Pseudomonadati; phylum Pseudomonadota; class Gammaproteobacteria; order Moraxellales; family Moraxellaceae; genus Psychrobacter; species Psychrobacter sp. NPDC077938. The sequence goes on along the minus strand of NZ_JBITUW010000005.1, from coordinate 20,880 downwards.
CCATTCATAAATCGCAGGGCATGACCCTCGATGCGGCTGAAATCGATTTATCGCGTACTTTTGAGTTGGGACAAGGTTATGTGGCATTATCACGCCTCAAATCGCTATCTGGCCTACAGCTGCTGGGTATGAACGACATGAGCTTGCAACTCGATCCATTGGCTCGCGGCGCGGACAAGCGGTTTCTAGTACTGTCTGAAGAAGCGGATGCCAACTATGCGATGCTAGATGAAGAAAGCATGCAGCAGGCACATGAAAAATTCGTGCTGAAGTCAGGTGGGACATTGAGCAAGTCGGTAATCGATGCTTATGCTACGCTGCAAAAGAAGCGCCGCGAACAACAGCAAGCGAAAATCGATAAAAAACAGAAATTAGGCAATCAGGTCTCTGACAAATCAGACAGTACTCTACTTGCGACCAGAGTGTTGTTAGAAGAGAGTTTGACCATTGCAGAGATATCACAAGCGCGTCAGTTGTCACAGTCGACCATCATGCGTCATATTGCTGACCTAAAATCACAAGATCCGAGTCTTGCCTGCGATCATCTGCGTCCAGATGATGAGGTGATGACAGCCGTAGGTAATGCCTATGTCGCCATTAAAGTCGCCAATAATCCAAATGACTTCAATGATGACGGTAGCATCAAGCTGCGTCCGATATATGATCATCTCAAGCAAAGCATTGACTACAATACCATTCGCCTCGCATTGATTTTTATCACTCCATAGTTTTGCTGCTTATAATTTTATTGCCTATAACTTTGTCACCTTTATTTTTATAGGCTTTATTTTTGCTATTTCTTAGTATTCAGCAATCATTAGCGCACTCAACGTGATAACGCTCAGTTTTTACCCTCATTTATAGCGATACCCTTTATGTCCAATGTTATGCCTGATTTTTCGAGCGCTACTTATCAATTGACCTCTGACCCGATAGCGGCGACGTTCCGTACTACTGGTGAGCATACACAGCCACTGAGAGTCGCTATCAATGGCTTTGGTCGTATAGGGCGCAATGTACTTCGTGCTTTGCTAGAGCGCTTTGAAGTGTTGGGCCGTGCGATTCATGTAGTGGCAATTAATGACTTAGCACCAGCGGATATCTTGTTGCATTTATTAAAATTTGACAGCACACATGGCCGCCTCAGTCGATTAGGTGTAAATGCTGAGATTGTAGAGAGTGAGTCAGGTGATATTAGCAAGACTGAGCTCTGTCTGACCAAGAACAACCTGACTTATTGCATCAATATGCTATCAGAGCCTGATCCTAAAAATTTACCTTGGCAGGCGCTGGGTGTCGATGTAGTTTTAGAATGTACTGGGCATTTTCGCTCGTATGAACAAGCGACGCTACATATCGATGCTGGCGCGCAGCAAGTGATTATCGGTGCCGCGCCATTTGACGATGTGGATGCTTGTATCGTGATGGGCGTGAATACCGATGCGCTCACGCTTGAGCTACCGATTATTTCTAGTGTTTCTTGCACCACGCAGGCATTGGTACCGTTGATTGATACGCTAGATAAGGCGTTTGGTGTGCAGTCCGCCATGATGACAGAGATTCATGCAGTTACTGCTGATCAGACAGTGCTAGATCAAGCACATCGAGATCCAAGACGGGCGCGCGCTTCTGGCTATAATATCATTCCAACGACATCTAGTAGTATCGCTGCGACAGAGCGGGTGCTACCAGCAATGGTCGGCAAAATAAACGGACATTCGATACGGGTGCCCACTATCGACGTGGCTGCGATTGATGTCACCTTTGTATTTGATACGCCAGATGTCGATGTCGAGACAGTTCGAGAAGTACTCAAATCTGCCAGTCAGGCGCATTTGCAGGATATTATGGCTTATACCGATGAGCCATTGGTATCTAGTGATTTTATCCATCAGACTGAATCGCTTATCATTGATGGTCAGCAGCTTATGCAAGTAGGCGAGCAGTACAAGGTCTTTGCTTGGTATGACAACGAATGGGGGTATGCCAATAGGCTGCTCGATATGTGCTTACATCTGGCTTCAAGCAAGCGATAATGCACCAATTTACAAGTATTCGAAAATTAATTGAATTTTTTTAGTTTAGGGGCTTGCATTATAAAATGATATCTATATAATGATGCACCAATGGAGACGTGGCAGAGCGGTTGAATGCACCGGTCTTGAAAACCGACAAGGGTTAATAGCCCTTCGAGAGTTCGAATCTCTCCGTCTCCGCCAAATTCGAAAAAGCCCCTATCAGCAATGATTGGGGCTTTTTTTTATGGTATTGATAAAAGTATTAATTAGTACCTTCTATAAGATCCTCAATAGTAGGTTATACAGCTACTTCACCAGTGAGTTTTCAAATTCGATTGTCTGATCATCTATTAAGGTAAGCGTGCCTTTATTAATCTCAATAGTGATGCCACTAGCATTTTTGATAGCGCGCATGACATTGATATCCTCAATACTGCTTTCAATAATGATCTTGCCAGACTGTTCTGGTGCGATAGGTGGATCAAACGTTGTCAAAGGCACATTAAAGTTTTTACCATTTGTCAGGTTGGCATCTTTCATGGTTAGCGTCCCTTTAAAGCTTTTTATCGCGCCTTTGCCATGATTAGATAGCATAAACTGCATTTTGACTTGATTTAAGCTATCGCTATCACTGGTTTTCACAGGGAGCAGGGCGACAGGGTACATCTGTGCAGTAGCATTAGCTGCCTGACCTTTGACGATAGGACTTTTCTTACCCGTTGGATTGTTTGGATGCAGACGTTCATATTCACGCTGTTGTATCAGCGCTTGCTTGATAGTGGTGCGCGGCATAGCTCCTGATTCATAAGCATCGCTCAATTTCATGCGCAGCATATATCGGCTGAGTACTTGTTGATCGGCCTCAGACAATTGCTCAAAAGTTTGTCCTAGCTTTTTTTGCCATTGGTCTGAATCTGTCGGTATCGTTGTTTTATTTGGATCAGTCTGCGGCGATGAGCAGCCAGTCGCAAGCACTAGCATTGCTACCGTCATGGTTGAAAACAAAGTTTTGTTGAAACGCTGATGTAAGCCCGTCATCGTAACCCTCCTTGCAGATCTTTATTATGTTGAAACCTTATAAATAGTCGCGACTATCTTCTTAATATACCTTGTTTAAACATCTGTTGTGTTTAATTATGGCTAACTAGCATTGCAAATATCGCAGAGTATTTAAAAAAAATATTTACTGTAGATGAGATGGAAGCAGGGCGTAACAAGAGGAGAGTTAGAAAAATATCAATAATGCTTTAACTTTTATAACAGCCACAAAAAAGACCAAGCTCGCGTCAGCAAACTTGGTCTTTTTTATTTTAATATTATCTAGCAGCGTTACTATTAATTAGCAACGACACTATTAATTGTTTAATCGTTGTCTTGCAGCTCAGATAGCGGATGAGTGATGTTATTATTATGCGTCACTACAATCGCTTCATCAATAATATGCTGGCTAACGCCGCGCTTACGTAGCGTTTCGATGAATACTTCATCATGGGCAAGCGTATAATCTTGATGGTCACGATCCAAGCCCTGACGAATATAAAGACGAATAAGCCCTTGAATGCGCTTAAAGCCTAAGTCTGATGACGTCGTTTCTAATAGACCAATCATTTCTTCAGACAAACGAATACTAATCGGGCGCATAATCTTTTGCGGATGATCAGAAAACTTATTTTTTATACGTACAGGTATCATAATAAACCATTACTTTTAGTGAGTAAGAGCGAAGCACTCAAACAAAAACGAACCCAATCAAAACTAATCTTACCATACAACAAAAATGTCTAAAAGAACACCACAGCCGTGCTAATATTATTAGAAGTAAATATAAAAGACGCAGCAATAAAAAAACCTCCATCAAATTATGATGAAGGTTTTTAGTATATGGCTCTCCAACCTGGGCTCGAACCAGGGACACACGGATTAACAGTCCGTTGCTCTACCAACTGAGCTATTGGAGAATAGCTGGTCATAACAGCAAGTTATTGACGCTTTATATTAAAGCAGTTAATTAGCTTGTTTGCGTTATGTGGGGCACATTTTAGCCAAGTCATTACAGGCTGTCAACCTTATTATGCGTTTAATTATAAATATTATTGCAATTATTGAAAATTAACGCCAATCCCTTATCAGATAGGCTATTTCAAGGCATAACCTAGTAGAAAATGACGACAAATGTGTTTTAAAAATAAAATGTGCTTTGGAAATAAAAATTATTTTCAGAGAATTTTATATGGCACCTGGACAAACGATAAGAATATAGAACCAGATATCAATTCGGCAAAGTAAAACTGGATCTAATGCTCTATATATTTGAATATGAAAGTGATGCGACACCGTTTGACACAATAAAGTTGCAAGACAACCCTTCACATTAGCAATAGAGTTCTATAAAATACCGACCATGTGGTTTCTTTGCTATGTTTTTTCATAGCATGCGTTGAACAAAAGCGGGTGTTCTAAAGATGAGTCCTACTACGATTGCTTACGGTTATCTGACTATTGCCATTATATGCGAAGTGGTGGGTACGACTTTTTTGGTAAAGTCAGAACAGTTCACCCGTTTGGTGCCAACTTTGATGATGGGCGCGCTCTATGCGGTTTCATTTTATCTACTGGCTCAGACGCTCAAAACCATACCGCTAGGCATTGCGTACGCACTGTGGGGCGGGCTTGGGATTGTGCTGACATCACTCGCTGGTGTGGTGCTATTCAAGCAGAATCTCGATACAGCAGCAGTGGTCGGTATTGCGATGATCGTCGGCGGTGTTGTTGTGATGAACTTATTGTCTAATTCTGTGGTGCATTGATATGGAAAATGCTTATAAGCGTAAAAAACAGCCAGAAGTCATTCGTCGTGCGTTGTTAGATCAGGCAGCACGTATCACATTGGAGCAAGGCCTATCTAAAGTGACGTTTCAGGCAGTCGCTGATGCGGTTGGGGTGACAAAGGGTGGTGTGATGCATCATTTTTCTACCAAAAATGCGCTCGTGCTAGAAGTTTTCAATGATGCAATGGCTAAGTTTGAGGCAGAAGTAAACGCAGCAATGGCTGACGATCCTGTTAAGTACGGTTCATTTACCCGCGCTTATATAGATGCCACTATCAGCCTCGGCGAGCAAGGTCAGGAAGAATACGATAACCAAGCAACCTTATATGTATTGATGCTAGGTGATAGTGAGCTGCGTGAGTTGTGGGCTAAGTGGGCGAATGAGCAACTCAAAAAACATGCGGCAACGGATAATACCGAGACATTATGTATGGTTCGCCTTGTCGCTGACGGTATTTGGCTCTCAGACTTTTCAGGTATCGATATCGCAGACAAACAATCATTACGTGATCGCCTGATAAAAATGACACAACAAGACTTTGATTTATAAGACAACACTGATTTATAAAATAATTTTTACTTTACTACTTAAAGACTAAATTTCTTAAAAACTAGATTTCGAAACTTAACTAACGACGACACTATTCGGCTTCAGTACTTTTACATAGTTACTTTTATATAGCTGCTTTTGCCAATCGTCCTAAGGAGAATTTATGACTGATTTTAATAATTTGACAGATATTATCGATTTAGACCAAGTACAAACAGCCTATATCAACGGTCGTTATCTAGCGGTTGATGAATCGCTGACGACTTTTGAAGATATCAATCCAGCCACTGGTGAAGTATTGGCAACGATTCAGCAAACCAGCAATGAGCAGATTGATGAAGCCTTAAAAGCCGCCCATAAAGGTCAAAAAGTTTGGGCCGCGATGACAGCGGTCGAGCGTGGTCGCATCTTATCAAAGGCTGTTGAGATATTGCGCAATCGCAATGATGTGTTGGCACTACTTGAGACCAAAGACACAGGTAAAGCCTACTCTGAGACGAAGTACGTCGATATCGTCACTGGTGCTGATGTCGTTGAATACTATGCAGGTCTGGCACCGATGATTGAGGGTCGTCAGATTCCATTACGTGATACTAGCTTTGTCTATACTCGCCGCGAGCCACTTGGCGTGGTTGCAGGTATTGGCGCATGGAACTATCCGATTCAAATCGCGATGTGGAAAGCGGCACCTGCATTGGCTGCTGGTAATGCGATGATTTTTAAACCATCAGAAGTGACGCCGTTGACGGCATTGAAACTGGCAGAAATATTGACAGAAGCTGGATTGCCAGACGGTGTGTTTAACGTCGTACAAGGTAACTATGAAGTGGGTCAAGCGCTGACCGAACACCCAGATATCGCAAAAGTATCGTTCACAGGTGGCGTACCGACTGGCAAAAAAGTCATGTCGAGCGCGGCAAGCTCATCTCTAAAAGACGTAACCTTAGAGCTTGGTGGTAAATCGCCATTGATCATATTTGATGATGCAGATATCGATACCGCTGCTGACATCGCTATGATGGCCAACTTCTATAGTACGGGTCAGGTATGTACCAATGGTACGCGCGTATTTGTTCCTAAAGCGCTACAAGCGAAGTTTGAGCAAGCTATCTTAACCCGTGTTGAGCGTATTAGACTGGGCGACCCTATGGATGAGAACATCAATATGGGTCCACTGGTTAGCTTCCCGCATATGGAGCGCGTGCTTGGCTATATCGAGCAAGGTAAAAAAGGCGGCGCACGTCTGCTAACAGGTGGCGAGCGCGTTACAACGAACGAGCTTGCAAACGGCGCATTTGTCGCACCTACAGTATTTACTGATTGCACAGATGATATGACTATCGTACGCGAAGAAATCTTTGGCCCAGTGATGTCGATATTGACGTACGAGACCGAAGAAGAAGTTATTCGCCGAGCCAATGATACCGATTATGGCTTAGCGGCTGGGGTTGTGACTGCAGATCTAAAACGCGCGCATCGAGTCATCGCTCAGATAGAAGCTGGCATCTGCTGGTTGAATACATGGGGCGAGTCAGCAGCACAAATGCCAGTAGGCGGCTATAAGCATTCTGGTATCGGCCGCGAAAACGGTATCGAAGCGCTCGAACACTATACTCAGACCAAATCTATCCAAGTAGAGTTGGGTGCGTTTGAATCTGTCTTTTAATCAATCTTATTGAGAAAAACGAAGCCAGTAAGGTTGCTTATTAGCTTTTATTTAGCTTTTTCAGGACACCTTACTGACCCTAAACGATTTATGTTTTTTCAATATTATGGAGTATGTTATGACATCAACCACACCTGAGTATGACTATATTATTGTCGGAGCAGGCTCAGCAGGAAATGTGTTGGCCACACGTCTGACCGAAGATGCCAATATTAAGGTACTGCTGTTAGAAGCAGGTCGTCCCGATTATCGTTTTGACTTCCGTACCCAAATGCCAGCTGCACTTGCCATGCCGCTACAAGGGACGACTTATAACTGGGGTTACAAGACAGATCCTGAGCCATATATGAATAATCGTGTCATGGACTGTGGCCGCGGTAAAGGGTTAGGTGGCTCATCATTGATTAACGGTATGTGCTACATCCGTGGTAATGCGTTAGATTTTGATGATTGGTCTAAGATAAAAGGCCTGTCAGACTGGACGTATTCGGATTGCCTGCCTTATTTTAAAAAGCTAGAAAACTGTGACGCTGGCGAGAATGACTATCATGGCGTGGGCGGTCCTGTTGAAATGACTACCTCAAAGCCAGGAGTCAATCCACTGTTCCAAGCTATGATTGAAGCGGGCGTACAAGCGGGCTATCCACGTACCGAAGATCTAAACGGCTATCAGCAAGAAGGTTTTGGTCCGATGGATCGCTTTGTCACGCCTAACGGTCGACGTGCATCAACGGCTCGCGGCTATCTTGACCGTGCTAAACCACGTAGCAATATCACGATTTTGACGGGTGCATTGACTGACGTAATTTTATTTGACGGCAAGCGCGCTGTCGGTGTCAAAGTCGAGCACGAAGGCCAGACCAAGAACTTCCATGCCGCTCGTGAAGTGATTGTCTCTTCTGGCGCGATTGCTTCACCGCAACTGCTGCAGCGTTCAGGTATCGGCCCAGGTCAGTGGTTAAAAGACGCTGGCGTGACCGAAATATTTGATCTGCCAGGGGTTGGTAATAATTTACAAGACCATCTAGAGCTGTATATGCAGTATGAATGCAAACTGCCAGTGTCGATTGCGCCTGCCAATAAATGGTGGAATAAGCCTGCGATTGGTGCCGAATGGTTGTTCAATGGCACAGGCCTTGGTGCGTCTAACCAATTCGAAGGTGGCGGTTTTATCCGTACCGATGAGAAGTTTACCCATCCAAATATTCAGTATCATTTCTTGCCACTAGCCGTACGCTACGATGGCCGCAGTGCTGTGAAATCGCATAGCTTCCAAGCACACGTCGGCTCACTGCGCTCACCAAGCCGTGGCCGCGTCAAGCTAAAATCACGTGATCCGAAAGCACATCCAAGCATCTTGTTTAACTATATGTCGCATGATCAAGACTGGCAAGAGTTCCGTGCTGCAATGCGTATCACACGTGAGATCATGCATCAGCCAGCACTGGATCCTTATCGTGGTCGCGCGATTGCACCGACCGATGATTTGGTCACCGACGCCCAGTTAGATGAATACGTACGCAATCATAGTGAGACGGCTTATCATCCATCTTGTACTTGTGCGATGGGTGAAGATAACGATTCGGTAGTAAACGGCGAAGGTCTGGTACATGGTATTGATGGCTTGCGAGTCGTCGATGCGTCTATCATGCCAAACATTATTAGTGGTAATCTCAATGCTACGACTATTATGCTCGCCGAAAAAATCGTCGATAAGATGAGAGGCGTACAGTTGCCACGTTCAACGGCAGATTATTATGTGGCCAATGGTGCACCGCTGCGCTCAGAGCCAATGCGTGATTATCTCTCGACGGTGTAGGCTGCAATATAAGCCTGCATGCAGGATACTGAATAAATAACGATATAAGAAAATTTTAACCAAAAGGCCTTTCCAAGTAGAGGCCTTTTCTATCAGCGCTAACGTATTAGAATAATGAATACCGTTCAGGTTGAATTTGTTTATAATTTTATTAGCTTTTTATTTATTGGTACTGCTTTGTCCGTCATGCGGTTGGTTCCACGTATACGGTTATAGATCATCAGTCTACTATTAGACGATGCCGGACAAAGCAATATCGGACCCTGTTTAATTTACCTATTGAGGTCTTTTATGTACAGTTCGCCATCACAAGATGTGACGAAACCTCTGACCCTAAACAAAACGGTGTTTATGGGCTCAGCTATTATTTCTATTTTATTGATAATCTGGACCATCGCTTTTCCAGATTATAGTGAGGCCTTGTTGAGCGCCAGCATGACTTGGGTATCAGACAAGTTTGGCTGGTATTATATGTTGGTGGTTGCCGCTTATAGTATCTTTGCGTTGTTTGTTGGTTTTTCTAAGTACGGCGATATAAAGCTTGGTCAAGACCACGAAAAAGCACAATTTCCGTTTTTAGCGTGGGCGGCCATGCTGTTTTCAGCGGGTATTGGTATTGACCTGTTATTCTTTGGTGCCTCTGAGCCTTTGATGCATTATTTGACACCGCATACAGGCCTAGAGCCTGCGAGTGCTGAGGCCATGCGCGAAGCACTTGCGCAAACTTTCTTGCACTGGGGTCTACACGGTTGGGGTATTTATGCGCTGATCGGTATGGCGCTGGCTTACTTTGCTTATCGCAAAAACATGCCACTCGCGCTACGCTCGCCGTTGACTCCGATATTTGGTGAACGTTTAATCAAAGGCTGGTTGGGCGATGGTATTGATACCTTTGGCGTCGTCTGTACGTTGATGGGTATTGCGACCAGTTTGGGTATTGGGGTATTACAGGCCAATGCTGGCTTGACCCATGTGTTCGGTATCGAATCTAGCAAAATGGTTCAGGCACTCATCATCGTCGGCGTTGTCGCGGCTGCTGCTGTCTCTGCGATGACAGGTGTTGAAAAAGGCGTTCGTCGTCTATCTGAATTCAACATGCTGTCGTCAATACTGTTGTTGCTTGCCATATTGGTAATGGGCAATACGGTGTATCTATTAAATACCTTTACTCAAAATATCGGTCAATATTTCCAAACCATCGTTTATAAAACCTTTGATGTTTATGCTTATGACGGTGCTGCTGGTGCCGAGTGGAAATCTTGGTGGACGATATTTTTCTGGGCATGGTGGGTTGCTTGGGCACCATTTGTAGGTCTATTTATTGCACGTATTAGCCGTGGCCGTACGTTGCGCGAGTTTGTATTTGGCGTGATGTTTATTCCGCTTGGGTTTATTTTTGCATGGTTCTCTATTTTTGGTAATTCAGCGATAGACTTGGTTGCCAATGGCGCAACAGAGCTGGGCGAAATCGCGGTCAATGATGCGGCAATGGGCATGTTTGCGCTGTTTGAGTACTTCCCTTACAGTGAAGTATTGTCATTTGCTGGTGTGGTTATTGGTCTTATTTTCTTTGTGACCTCTGCTGACTCAGGCGCTTTAGTATTAGCGAACTTGAGCTCAAGAGGTATGACCAATGATACCGATGCTCCTGTTTGGTTACGTCTGTTTTGGGCAGCAGCCACTGGTCTTATTACGTTAGGATTATTGTTTGCAGGTGGTTTTTCTTCACTACAGTCTGTCTCTGTCATTGCAGGTTTGCCATTCTCTATCATTCTTGTGCTCTACATGATGTCTATGTGGAAGTCGCTAAAAGAAGAAGGCAACAAGCGTAAAGCCAGTACAATCGGCACGGCAAATGTGTTGGACAGTGGAAAGAGCTGGAAAGCGCGTTTGCAACGTATTGTGAGTTTCCCAGGACATGCACAGGTTGAAAAATTCTTGCATACGGTCGTTATGCCAGCGATGTCTGAGGTCGAAAAAGAGTTTAAAGCAGGTGGTCTCAAAACCTCGTTAGATACCAAAAACCTTGCTAGTATCGGAGAAGGTATCGATGCAGGCATGGACCAAGATAGTGGTCAGGTAGACGGTCTAAAACTACGTGTTGGTCATGGCGATGAAGATGACTTTATTTATGAAGTCAATCTGATTAAAGCTCACCGTCCTAACTTTACATTGAGCACATCTACCAAGCACGCAGAGTATTACTACCGTGCGGAAGTGTTCTTGAGCGAAGGCTCGCAAGAGTATGACTTGGTTGGCTACTCAAAAGAGCAGGTATTGGTTGATATCTTAAATCAGTACGAGCGTCATTTGCAGTATCTGCATTTAGAGCGTTAATCAGACACACTTTTTGAGTGAAACTATCAGTAAAAATGTCCCCATAAGTTGCACGCAGCTTATGGGTTTTTTTTATGACTAACTATTTATAAATAACTATCGTTTTAATTGAGGGTATATCTCAAACAAGTGCAAAACAAGTACTGCAAATATAAGGTAAAATTCCCTAAGATTAAATTGATCGACTGATACGCTGCAACGTATTAGCAAAGGATACACTTGTGAACAAATTAAAGTACATAGCGCATTACTCAGAGCAGATTCAAACTCAAGCTGCTCAGCTTATAACTGAGGATAGGTTAGGCGAGTATCTGGAAAAAAAGTACCCGACTCAACATCAAATCCAAAGCGACAAAGCGCTCTATCAGTATATAAATGAGATAAAAACCCAATACATGCGTAAGATTGGTCAGCTATCAAATGTCAGCTATAGCAGTAAGCTCAAGGTTTTAAAACATGCACTGGGTATCCATACGACGCAATCGCGCGTACAGGGGAGTAAGCTCAAATCGCACAATAGCATCACGGTAGCTAGCCTATTTAAAGACGCGCCGCCAGAGTTTTTGCGCATGATAGTGGTGCACGAACTTGCCCATTTCAAAGAGCATGAGCATAACAAAGCTTTTTATCAGTTATGCTGCCATATGGAGCCTGAGTATCATCAATTTGAGCTGGATACGCGACTGTGGTTGCACTGGCGAGAGTTGTAACCCCAATATAGTCAAGTCTATATAAATCCGCTACATCGTCATCCTCGCTAAGCATACTAATATATAACTTGCACTCGGTTGCCTTGTGCTGCTTTTAAATTGAATCGACTATAGTATGAATAGCAACCTTAATAAGGTTCATAGTAATCTTAATAACAGCCACATAAATATCGTGTTCTTCTCTGTAGCAATCATCTGAGCCGCTAGGGCGTGTCCTCAATTCAATTGGTCATATCTAAACGGGCTAAAAATGGCTAAATTTTGCCAAACATCGTTAAATAGCTGATTAATATCCCGATATTATCTACGCTATTTTCCTTGTTTGACTGCAATTTATCTCATTTTTATCACCATTTTTAAAATGAGGACACGCCCTAGAATTACGTTATAATCCTAACCACACACGATATATTCCCTAAAAGGTTGTAAACAATGATTAATACCAAAATATATAAAGCCATTTACACCTTAGCTGAAGAGTTATTAGAAGCGGATCGCAGAGGCAATCAAGAAAAATTTGATTCGTTATATGCTGAACTAAACGCCATTTGTACTGATAATGAAGGTACTGACAAAGACCACCCAGAACAATGGGAGACGCTTGCTGACTTCACAGAAGATTTGGACGCGGCATTGGTTATTTATGACAAAGCATTGGCAAAAGCTACTGCCATTAACTCAAAAGATCACATGTCATCAATTGCTTTTTCTATGGCGGTGCTACAGCTTGAGACAGGTGAAAAAGAAGCCGCTATCCAAAGTCTGCAAAATGCCAAAATCACAGCCAATAAAATTGAAGACAAAGAGTTCAAGGTTGAGATTGATGAGATGCTTACTAAGCTATTGGCAGAGTAGTTTGGATTATAGTCAATCCTCTATAAATTGGGTACGATGTCAGTCTCGCTTAGCCTACTACTTGTAGTACTTTCACTCGACTTCCTTGTATCCAATTTACATTGAACCGACTATAAATAGGGCAATCAGATATGCAAGACATACCTGTGGTAATCGTTGGTGGTGGATTAAGTGGATTATATGCTGCCTTCTTATTAGAGCAAAAAGGTATAGCGTATAGACTGCTAGAGGCGCGTGATACCTTAGGTGGTCGCATTGCAGTTGCTAAATATTCAGATGCACCTGCTACTAATAACAATACTGATATCGATCAAGCAGAATCAAGCGCCGCGTTCGACTTGGGACCATCTTGGTTTTGGCCTGATTATCAAACGCAATTAAGTAGTCTGATTGAGTCGTTAAATTTATCACGTTTTGCGCAGTTCGAAGAAGGCGATATGATGGTTGAGCGCGCTGCCAATCAGCCACCCGTGCGTATGCAAGGTTACAAAAGCGCACCACCTTCTATGCGGCTAGTCGGTGGTATGGCCGCTTTGATTGAGGCGCTATATGCTCGCTTAGATGCTAGTTGTATCATGACCAGTCAAACCGTACAGGAATTAAATAAGACATCTCAATATATTGAAGTACAGAGCGAAGATACTTCTGGACATGTGACCGGGCATGTGATGACGTTCCGAGCGCAGCATGTGCTACTTACGTTACCGCCTCGATTGGTAGAAGGTCGGATAGCATTTCAGCCAGCGCTACCGCGAGACTTAAGTGGACAGTGGCGCGAGACAGCCACTTGGATGGCGCCCCATGCCAAATATGTCGCTGTTTATGAATCACCATTTTGGCGTAATACTGGTCTCTCGGGTGCCGCGCGCAGTGCGATAGGGCCGCTCACTGAGATACATGATGCCTCTACGCTAGAGGGTGATGGGGCATTGTTTGGTTTCTTTGGTGTTCCTGCTCAAGTACGACAGAGTGTCTCTGATACAGTGCTAAAAGAACATTGCCGTGCCCAGTTCGTGCGACTATTTGGTGCGCAGGCAAGTACTCCAAAATCTGAATATCTCAAAGACTGGGCACAAGACCCATTAACAGCGATGCCCGCTGATGCTAGCGGCAACGGTCAGCATGCAGTAGCCCCGCCATCCAAGCCAAAGACAGGCGTGTGGCAAGACTGTCTAACAGGTTGTGGTAGTGAGTGGTCGGCGCAGTTCCCTGGCTATGTCGCTGGGGCAATTGATGCAGCAACCGTCGCTATACAAAGCCTACCTGCTACCATTTTGCGCCAGTAGCTATTAGGGTGCTGCTATAAGTTATTACAAAGGCCATCAAACATGATTAAGAAAGTTCATCATCCAATAGGATAGTCGATGAATGACTCGCTCAAGCAAGAGACTTCTCACAAAACCACTTGGCTGGTGCCTTTTGTTTGTCTACTGGCAGGCGGCGCACTCACTGGTATCTCGACCAATGTGGCAAAGTACGCTATCGATGTCGGTCTGACCCCATTAGGGTTTTTATTTTGGTCGATTACCGGCGCTGCTGTTATTTTATTTATAACAGCGCTCATCAGAAAAGAACTCCCTCCTCTTAATGCGCGCAGCTTAGAGTATTACTTTGTCGCGGCGCTTGTCAGTGTCGCGGCCGCCAACTTATTGTTATTTTCTGCCATTCCTCATGTGGGCGCAGGTTTTGTCGCCTTAATTCTTTCATTACCGCCACTGCTAACGTATCTTGGCGCGTTGATACTACGTATAGAGCAATTTTACATTGTCCGTGCGCTTGGGGTCATCGCAGCACTCATCGGGGCAGGAACATTAGCCGTGCATAAATTCTCTGCGCCAGATTCTAGTGTGTTTTGGATTTTAATCGCGCTTTGTGGTCCAGTGCTACTTGCTATTGGTAATATATATCGGACATTACGCTGGCCTGATAATGCGTCTTCTGGCGCACTCGCTCCAGGTATGTTGATTGCGGCAGCGCTGCTGCTAGGTTTGTTTAGTATGATGTCAGACTTCTCTATTGCTGTACCTTTAGAGGATTGGCTACCGCTAAGCATGATAGCTATACAAGCAGGCGTATTTGCTGGACAGTTTTTACTGTTATTTTTATTGCAAAAGACAGGTGGGCCCGTGTTGCTGAGTTTGTTAGGTGCGGTAGGGGCCATTGTCGGCGTACCCGTCGCTATTTTTTTGCAAGGGGAGAGTCCACCAGAAGGTTTATTTTTAGGCGCTACTTTGATTGCTATTGGCGTGGCATTGGTGACATGGGGCGGTGTAAAAATAGCAAAAGTAAAAGAAGAGGTTTAATAAATGTGTATAGGCGATAGCATTAAACTATAGAGTTATTAAAACCGTTACTTCCTAATGGGCACTTCTTATCTCGCTCTGGTTATCAGTATCTAACTTATCAACACCTGCTATGACTCAATAATTGGTTACGATTAACTTAAATCACTTTTTGTGGATATGATAAAAAAGGAGTATAAGTATCGTGGTTATTGTTGTCATGGACTCAGGCTATGAATGCAGCCACGCGTTATCGATTATTAAACAATTTTACGATTCTCATTAGTGTCATCGGAGTAGCGATTGCCTTGTTAGATAGTGGTTTTACACTACCAACATGGCTCCAGCAAGTATTCCATATTTTCTATTTGGTCATCATCTTTCTCAGCTTTATGGTGACCGCTGGTCGTTACATCTATACCAAAAAGCCATTAACCTTCAATAAAGTCGCCGTCTTTGACGCACTGACTAGCATTGCCATTATCATTTTATTGACCGCGCATTTTACGGACTTAGTACGTTCGGGCCTGTCCGCTGCTGTTGATGGCTTTGTCGCGATAAAGATAGCCGTGTTTGTCACTTTCGTCCGTGAACTCTCCGATCATAATTTTAATCTCAATCGTACCTTTCTACATCCTGCCCAGTTTTTTATTCTAAGCTTTTTAGTCGTGGTGCTGGTTGGTGCCTTGCTATTGATGATGCCCAATGCGACGACGCAGCCACTGTCTTTTGTTGATGCGCTTTTTACTGCGACTAGCGCGGTCTGCGTAACAGGGCTTATCGTAGTGGATACTGCTACCTATTTTACGACTTTTGGCCAAGTCATTATTATGGGTCTGATACAAATTGGCGGCTTAGGTATTTTGACCTTTGTGACCTATTTTAGTTATTTCTTTAAGGGCGGTGTCAGCTATGAGACACAAGCCAGCATCAGTGAGATGTCTTATATGCGCGGTATGGGTGATGTGGTGTCGACACTCAAGTCTATCTTATACGTCACATTTGCTGTCGAGGCGGTAGCGGCTGCGCTGATTTATATCAGTATTTATGACATACCCAATATGGATTGGTCTGAGCAGCTATTTTTTTCGGTCTTTCATGCGATTTCTGCTTTTTGTAATGCTGGGTTCTCTACCTTTAGTGCTGGCTTGTACGATGATTCGCTACGTTTTAATTATTCGCTACAGCTGATTCTGGCGATGACATTTATCTTCGGTGGTATGGGTTTCACCATCGTGGTCAATGTGCTTAGATATTTACGTTATCGTGCTCAGCGGCTGATAAATCGCCATGACCAACGCTATATTCATCAGCCTTGGTTACTTAATATCAATAGCCGTATTACTTTGATTACCACAGGCGCATTATTGCTAGTCGGTCTGATTGGGGTGATGATATTTGAATACAATAATGTGCTCGCTGACCATACCAGTTTCCTTGGCAAGCTGGTAACAGGGTTTTTTACGGCGGCTACCCCGCGTACGGCAGGTTTTAATGTGATTGATATGGGTGAGCTGACGTTTCCAACAGTGATGCTGACGATATTTCTGATGTGGATTGGGGCGTCACCCAACTCGACAGGTGGTGGTATCAAGACCAGTACCTTTGCGATTGCGTTATTGAATACATTGAGCCTAGCTCGTGGACAGACCAAGATAGAGGTGTTTAAACGGGAGATTGCTGAGATTTCCGTTCGTCGCGCATTTTCTATTATGTGGCTGTCGCTACTGGTCATCGGTACGGGCGTGACGCTCATCAGTTATGATCAGCCAGAGCTTGATTTGATTAAAGTGGTGTTTGAGTGCTTCTCAGCTTATAGCACGGTGGGCCTAAGTTTAAACTTGACGGCAGACTTATCAGATTTCAGTAAAATCGTGGTTTCGGTCATTATGTTCGTTGGCCGCGTCAGTATGCTGACGATATTTATCGCGCTACTAAAAAATATGCGCCAACGCAATTATCGCTATCCTACTGAAGAGATTACGATTAACTAATCCGTCGTAAACAGTTATCTAATCCATCGTAAACAGACTATGTCGTTCTTAATAAATAGCAAAAAATATTAAAAAAGGTTGTTTAAGTTATGAAGTACATCATCGTAGGACTAGGAAATTTCGGAGCATCGTTAGGCTCGGCATTGACCAGTCAAGGGCATGAAGTGATTGCTATTGATAGTAGTATGCAACGGGTTGAAGCTTACAAAGAAGTGATCTCGCATACGCTATGTATGGATGCCACGGACGAGTATACGGTTAGCGGATTACCAATCGTTGATACTGATATTGTCATTGTGGCAATTGGCGAAGATCAAGGTGCCAATGTTATGGCAACAGCGCTATTTAAGACGTTAAAAGCCAAGCGTTTGATCAGCCGTAGTATCAATCCGCTACACGAAAAAGTCCTACAAGCCATCGGCGTGGATGATTTGATTCACCCTGAAAAAGAGGCGGCCAATCGCTGGGCCAAGCGTCTGTCACTACGCTATTTTGTCGATTCGTTTGAATTGAGCGATAACTTCAGCATGGTAGAGATTAAGATTCCAAATGTGTTGATTGGTAAGACTGTCGACGACTTACAGTTAGAGCAAAAGTTCAATATCCGATTGCTTAGTACGTTGCGCTATGAGTATTATGAAGACAGCTTTGGTCGTACGCAGAGCAAGCCTAGTATCCAAGGTTTGGCAACGCCTGAGCAAGTATTGCAAGAGCGCGATGTACTGGTGATCTATGGTGCCAACAAACACATCAATCAGTTCTTACGTAGTGTGGGTGTGAAAATCAAATAGCAGCTTGCCATCGCAGTGATACCAGAAGGTATAGGGAAATGATTATGAATAAGCGAAGTATATCTGTCCTACTGATCGCTATAATGGCACTACTGTCAGGTTGTGATCAGTCCGCGCAAGACCCGAACGTTCTTCTGTCCGAACATCAAAAAGACCCGATTGAGGAGTTGGCGATTACCTCAGACGTGGATCACAGTCAGTTTGGTTACAAGCAAACCTTTTATGTGCCGATTTATTCTGATATCTATACCGATAGAGACGCTCGCAAAGTGCTGCTATCGGCGACGCTGAGTGTACGTAACACCACGCTCAAAAAGTCACTGTATATCAATAAAATTGATTATTACGATACAGATGGGGCATTGGTCAAGTCATATCTAGATAAGCCTATCGAGCTACCAGCGATGGCCACACTCAACTATATCGTCGAAAAAGAAGAGGACAAAGGTGGTTCTGGTGCCAACTTTATCATCGAAGTCGAAGGTGTAGATGAGACAGTCAGACCAGTGATAGAAGCGGTCATGATTGGCAACTTTAGCAATAAAGGATTTGCCTTTAGTACAGAAGGCACGCCCGTGATACATTGAGATATGTATAGTCGGTACGTAGTTTAGAATATTAAAAGAGCACTGTAGTATAGGCGAAAATAGTTTCGATTTTGCTAACTAGCGATGATCGTATAAAAGTATTAAACGAATCAACATGGACAGTTCAATTCAAGGAAGAGTTATGTCTGCAACCAAAGAAGAAATCAACGCCTTTATGGCACTCGAGTTCCCACAAACCAAATGCGTCGTCGAGGCGGTCAGCGAAAATGGCGCGACCTTATCGCACGAGATTGGCATAAACGAGCTGCGTCCCGGTGGTACAGTTTCGGGACCTGTCATGATGGCTGTCGCTGATGTCGCTATCTATGTGGCGATCCTCGGAAGAATCGGTATTGTCCCGTTAACGGTGACGACGAGTTTGACCATCAATTTCTTGCGTAAGCCATCAGCAAGTGCTCGTATTATCGCCGAATGTACCTTGATGAAAGTAGGACGTACGCTGATAATTGGGGAGGTATCTCTTTATTCAGAAGGCTCTGATGACATTGTGGCTCATGTGGTTGGCACGTATTCGGTGCCGCCTAAAAATTAATTATCATAGCGTTGAGTTAATTGAACTCGCTTGTGTATGAAATTTATTGATATGAAGGTATTTTTTAAAGATTTTTAACGAAATTTTGAGACTATGACTTCTTTATACTCATAAAGCAAAGAGATTGTTTTTAGTCTAAAATTATAATAGATAGCGTATCCTATTTATGGAATATAGAACAGTACTATACTTTTGTAAAATGACTGAAAAAAATGATTGGATTTTAAAATATTTTAATAAAAATAATAACTTAAAGGGTTTTTTTTTGAATAAAAATCGACGAATGGTCGATAAGATGGCTTGATTTAACTATGGTTAAGTTATAAAAAACAGTATTATAAAAGATATAAATGAGTCAAGAAAAAGCTCATTAGAGACTTATCTAGACCAAATGACATTGGGATAGTCTTCGATAATCAAACAGCCTAGCATGCACTTACATCAATCGAATTAAACGATAAAAAGCGAAAGGTAGAAATATGAACACTATCATGGTTAAGACCAATAATACGACTCAAACCGTAGCCGAAGTGGCCGTTGTCACTAAAGATGGAAAACCAACCATCATCCAAGCTATGGAGAAAGTCAATTACGAGTTCCATGATATGGCGATCGGTCGAGCGCCCAATCATATTATTACCAAACGCATCAAAAATGATCTGCACGTCTCATTTGAAGAAGACGGCAAAGACAGTGATTTAATTATAGAAGGTTTTTATGACAGCGCAGACAGCGCATTAGTCGGTATTGCAGAAGATGGCGACTATTACTACTACATTCCAGATACGGGTGAAACCTACGATTATGTGAACCAACTGGAAGTCGGTGATGTAGAAGGGCAGGCGTTAGGCGGTGAAGAATATGTGGCGGCGGCAATACCTTGGTGGGTACCTGTCGCTGCAGGACTTGGATTGGCAGGTTTGATTGCGGGTATCAGTAGTAGTGATAGTGATGATCGTCCTGCACCTGCACCTGCACCCATCGTCAGTCTCAGTGGTGTCAAAAGCTTAAGTGAAGCCACGGCAACGAATGACGCAAACACTGCGTTATATAGCATTACTCTAGATAAGGCCAGTGATGTTGATACCAGTGTGACAGTCACCATTACGCCTGGTTCTGCCGATGGCGGTGACTATACGGCACCAATGACGCAAACCATCACGATTCCAGCAGGACAAACCTCTGTTAATTTTAGCATACCAATTGTAAATGATAACGTCTACGAAGGCGCTCAAAGCTTTATGGTTGCTATAACCAGCGTCAGTGCGGGTAAGGCCACTATCGACCCTGTTAAAAACGAGGTTACTACAACTGTTTATGATGATGGCACCATTGACGGAACGACACCAGTTGACCCAAATGACCCAACAGTGGGTGATGACACGCCAATTGTAAGCATCAAAGGTACAGTAAACCTAAGCGAAACAGCTGCTGATGGTAGTGTTAATAGCGCAACGTATACTGTGAGCTTAAGCAATCCAAGCGCAGTTGATACGACTATCAGCTATATTATTAGCGATGGCAGTACAGAAGGTAGCGATGACTACGTCGCACCAACTATAAAGACTGTCACGATTCCTGCTGGGCAGACCTCTGTTGATTTCAGCTTACCAATGGTAGATGACAGTATTTACGAAGGTGCCGAGGACTTTACGGTCACTATCACTGGTACCACTGCTGGTACAGCTAACATTAGTGCGGATAATGACAGTGTCACCACGACTATTTATGACAATGGAACCACTGATGGCACCACACCGGTTAATCCTGCTGACCCAACAGTAGGGAATGATATCCCCGTGGTCAGCATTGCGGCAACCGACGCGCAAGCGATTGAAGGGGTAGACAACACCCTCATCTTTAGCGTGACTCAGACCAACCTTAGCAACC
>NZ_JBITUW010000004.1:212594-386687 GCF_044542635.1 Psychrobacter sp. NPDC077938 | reverse complement strand
TTTGGCATCATTGCGGTATTGACGGTGGAGCTTGGTTTGATTACGCCGCCGATGGGGATGAATATCTTTGTGATTAAGGCGATGGCACCGCACATTAAGCTGAGCGATATGTTCCGAGGGGTGGCACCATTCATTGTCTCTGATGTGATTCGCTTGGTTATCTTAGTGATGTTCCCTGCCATCTCGCTTGTGCTGCTCGGGTAGTGTTTGTCAGACAGTTAATAACACGCTCTATTACAAGTCTCATCGTTGAAGTGCACCGTATTATTCATGATGCCGCGTATTGATATACGCAACATCATGTAAAAGAATCTTCGTAAGAAAATAGTAGTACCCCTTAGATAAATAGTTTTTAACAAGGAATTGATATGTCTAACTACACAAATTTACATCATAATTACATAGCAGGCGAATGGCGTGATGGTACATCGAGTCATGAAATCGTAACAAGTAATCCGTTCACTGGTGAAGATATCGCCACGTTTAAAGCTGCCAGCCTAGATGATATTAACAAGTCTTATGAGGCACTAGAGCAAGCACAACAGGACTGGTGTCATACCAACCCTTATGCTGTAAGCCAGATTGTTGAGCAAGCGGCAAAAGTAATGAGTAACCGTCGAGACGAGTTGGTTGACTTGCTGGTGCGTGAGTCTGGTTCTACCGTGATGAAGGCCAATATTGAGATTGATGCCTGTATTGGGGTTATTAAAGTGGCCGCCGAGTACCCGTTTTTATTAGAAACTACGGTTGCACGCTCAGCCATTCCCAATAAGTTAAATCACATTATTCGTAAACCAGTAGGTGTGGTAACGGTTATTGGCCCCTTTAATTTTCCAATGTTTTTAGCCATGCGATCAGTAGTCACGGCCTTGGCAAGTGGCAACACCGTATTATTAAAGCCTGCCTCTACCACACCCATTACTGGCGGTATCTTGCTGGCCAAAATCTTCGAAGAGGCAGGTTTGCCCCCAGGTGTGTTGACAGTGGTTGTGCCAAAAACCTCTGAGATTGGCGATGCGCTATATACACATCCGATTCCTCGTGTGATTTCGTTCACTGGATCTACTGAGGTTGGTCAGCGCATAGGAGAGATGACGGGCCGCGAAATTAAGCGTTCTATTTTAGAGCTTGGTGGTAATAATGCCTTTGTAGTGCTTGACGATGCCGATATTGATTATGCAGCACGTTCTGCAGTCTTTGGTCGTTTCTTACACAGTGGTCAGATTTGTATGTCAGTGAACCGTATCATTGTTCATGAGTCTATCTTTGATGCGTTTGCCGAAAAGTTTGTCGAATATACAAAAGGATTGAACGTTGGTGACCCATCAAGACCTGATGTGTTGGTGGGGCCTTTGATTGATGAGCGCGAAGCTGTGCGGGTAGAGCAGGCCGTACAAAAAGCCGTGCAAGAAGGTGCTGAGATACTTCTTGAAGGTAAGCGTGACGGTGCGCTCGTTTATCCATATGTCCTAAAGGGCAGTAATGACGTTTATTCTGCACGTACAGAAATGTTTGGCCCTGTAGTGACCTTGATTTCACACAAAGGCGATGCTGATGCTTTACGCTTAGCAAACGATACCGATGCTGGATTGAGCGGTGCTGTGCATTCTGCAGATATCTCCCGAGCACAAAGGTTTGCGGCAGGATGGCGCACAGGCATGGTTCATATTAATGATCAAAGTGTCAATGATGAGCCGCGCGTTGCCTTTGGTGGTGAAAAAGCATCAGGGGTGGGCCGCTTCGGTCGTCACATTACCTTCGATGAGTTCACGACTTATCAATGGGTATCGGTACAAACTGAACAGCGTCCATATCCTGTTTAGTGATTTTTAATAATTGACTATCAATAAGTGATTTTGAACTTAAGAATGTAGGCATTAAGGTTCTTATTACCAATCATTCAGGCATATGAGAGCGGCATAGATTGGAAGCTATGCCTATTTATCTATCACAATAATTGTCTACCATCAAAAAAAGGAATTCATGATGAGTAAAACCTTTTCAATCAGCTTAGTGTTGGCGGCTCTAGTGGGTATGACGGCTTGTTCACAATCAGATGACAGCATCACTCAAAGTGCTCAAGAAGTCACCACTCTGCGCTTCTCACATTTTTGGCCAGCCACCTCGACCACAAACACAGAAATATTTGAATACTGGGCAAGAAAAGTAGAGGCAGAATCTAAAGGGAAAATTAAAATTGAGATATTTCCTTCTGCAACACTCAGTAAACCAAACGC
The DNA here is from genome assembly GCF_044542635.1 of Psychrobacter sp. NPDC077938. Classification (NCBI taxonomy): domain Bacteria; kingdom Pseudomonadati; phylum Pseudomonadota; class Gammaproteobacteria; order Moraxellales; family Moraxellaceae; genus Psychrobacter; species Psychrobacter sp. NPDC077938. Next base: position 384,450 of record NZ_JBITUW010000004.1, on the reverse strand, counting down.
AACCTATGATGCAGTTGCCAATGGTGTGGTTGATATTGGGTCTACGCTCCAAGGCTATACCAATGGCCGCTTTCCATTGACTCAAATTACTGAGTTACCAGGGCTGTCAAACTCGGCAACACAACTAAACTGTATGCTCCATAATCTATATGACGATGGTGTGATTGCAAGTGAATATGAAGACACTCATGTGTTGTTCATGATGGGTACCGGCCCTGGTGGTTTTCACACAGTTGACAAGCCGATTCGCACACCAGATGACTTAGCTGGAATGCGTATTCGAGGTCCTTCAGCAATAACGGGCAATATCATTGACGCGGCAGGTGGCACGCCAGTAGGATTGCCAGTGACTGATCTTTATACCTCTTTGCAGCGCGGTGTATTGGACGGCATAAGCTTGCCTTGGGATGCTATGGGTTCCTTTAAGTTGACAGAGATAACCAACACTCATACCAATATCCCTTTTTATAGCTCGCCGATTGTTGTGACTATGAATAAAGATAAATATGAAAGCTTGCCAGATGATCTTAAAAAAGTCATCGATAATAATTCGGGTGCGGCGATGGCCAAAATAGCGGGCAATGTGTTCGATGAAGATGACGCAAGGCATATGGCGGAAGCCAAAGCCAAGGGTGATTCAATCATAGATATTCCCAATCCACTAGAAAACCCTGAATGGAAAAAGCCTTTAGAAGCGGGCACACAAAAATATTTAACAGATCTTGCCAAGCTGGGTTTGGATGCTCAAACAGCCTATCAAAAAACTATAAAAGCCAGTGCCACTTGTCAGTCTTAATGGCTAGGTCGCTTGCTCCAATAGAAGGGTCTGTAAAGCAGTTAAATATTCAACAGACCTTAGGGCGTGTCCTCAATCTGAACAACAAATATGAAATTGGCTAAAAATGGCTAAATATTTGCCAAAATGCGTCAAATAGCTTGCTAATATCTCGATATTATCTGCACTACTTTCCTTGTTTGACTGCTATTTATCTTATTTTTATCGCCATTTTTAAAATGAGGATACGCCTTAGTATTAACAATTTTGACAATCAACGCTTAGCAATAAGCAATTAGTGACAAGGATGTTTTTTATGTCTTCTATCCAGCATACAGATACTGTGCAACAAGTGACGTTTCGTTTGATGCGTGAACTTAATATGACGACAGTATTTGGTAATCCCGGCTCTACTGAGCTTAATTTTTTGAATAACTTTCCTGAAGATTTTGAATACATATTAGCCTTACAAGAGTCATCTGTTGTGGCGATGGCCGACGGCTATGCTCAAGCATCTGGCAATGCCGCTTTTGTCAATCTGCACTCAGCAGTAGGGGTTGGCCATGCCTTAGGAAACATATTCACAGCATATCGAAATCACACACCTTTAGTCATAACGGCAGGCCAGCAATCTCGTAGCATCTTACCTTTTGCACCTTATCTTGGTGCAGATCACGCTGCCGACTTTCCAAAACCGTATGTTAAATGGAGCATCGAGCCTGCGCGTCCTGAGGATGTGCCATTGGCAATCGCTCAAGCGTATCATATTGCGATGCAGCATCCACGTGGTCCAACCTTTGTATCGATACCTTCTGATGATTGGGATAAAACGACCTGTATGCCTCATTACTCAAAAGTGATTGAGGGTACGATACCAACGCCCGCAGCCATTGATCAGCTGTTAGAGGTACTCAAAAATAGTCAAAATTTAGCCATAGTTGTTGGTGCAGATGTCGATAGGCAGGATGCATTTAATACTGCTGTTAAACTGGCTGAGCGGCTACAGGCACACGTTTGGGCAGCACCGTATTCGAGTCGAGCCAGTTTTCCAGAAGACCACACTCAGTTTGCAGGGTTTTTGCCTGCGCTTCCTGAGCAGCTGTCAAAAAAACTGTCTGGGTATGATGTAGTTCTGGTGATTGGCGCCCCTGTGTTTACGTTACACATTGCAGGAGATGTGACGATATTTGATTCAGCAGTCAAAATATATCAAATTACCGATGATCCAAAATATGCGGCATTTGCCTCTGCAACCACCACTTTATTTGGTTCAATCAACCACAGTATTAGTGCCATGTTGGATAAAATCCTTCCTCTATCTGACTCTCAGAGTGACAAATTTGTCACGCCGCTGCGTCCTGCTGCACCCAAGGTAACTGGAGCGACCCCCATTCCAGTGGAGTATGCCATTGATCTGCTGTCGCATGCACGACCATCTGACTCTATTATCGTCGAAGAAGCGCCTTCTCACCGGTCTGTCATTCAACGTTTTTTGCCCATTACACAAGCGCAGGGCTTTTTTACGATGTCTAGTGGTGGTCTTGGCTATGCGTTACCGGCATCAGTAGGAGTCGCGTTATCCACTAATAAACGGGTTGTGTGCTTAATTGGTGATGGATCTTCTATGTATTCTATTCAGGCTGTTTGGACGGCCGCGCAGTTGAATTTGCCTGTGACATTTATTGTGCTAAACAATTTTGGATATGGTGCCATGCATTCATTCGGTAAAATTATGAAGAGTCAGTCTGTACCAGGGCTTGACTTGCCCAATATTGACTTTGTGCAAGTGGCCAATAGTATGGGTTGTGAAGGTGCTTGTATTAAAGAGCACGAAAACCTACCCGAAGCAATTCATAAAGCGGTCAATGCATCGGGCTGTTATCTGTTAGAAGTCATTGTTGACCCAAATACAGGTGATATTTAGCGCCCCATTCTCAGATATGATCACCTATTGTTATATGTGGGCATATCTGAGTATCTATCAGTATTTTATGGGTATGGAAATTCTAATTTAGTTTGGCATTATCAAATATATTAGCGTTGCTATTATGGACAATAAAATCCCCCAAATCACTGATATACTACAACTTTATAGTGAACTATTGTTTAACTATGTAAATACTGTTACAGTATTATTTGAAAATTCTGATGAACTAAAGTTTTGTTTATAACGATTGTGTTCAGCATTATGAAGAGGGTTATTAACAGCCGTCTGTCAACGAGTAGAAAACCTACAATCATCGGTTAATAATACTGATGATAGAAACGTTAAATATAATATTAGCTATCAATATTTAGCGGCTATTACAAAAAATAAAGCCTATATCCATCCACAATAACAAGGAAGTTATCCATGAGACATTTTTGCTCACTCTCAAGCCATCAACAGAAAGTCAACGCTACAATCAGTAAAAACCCTCGCCAGCATACCTCATTGTCATCTACTCTAACAGCATTGGTCGCCAGCTTGGCTTTTATTTATAGTGGACAGGCACTGGCACATGGCGGAGAGGTACATATGGTGCCGATTGAGGCAGCTATGACCACAGCAGGGGCAGAGGTCAGCTACGACAGCTACGCTGATATGTATACCGTCACCAAAAACTCTACACGTGTACAAATCAAACCCAATAGCGCAACTGCCATGGTGAATGGAAAGCCTTTAAAGATCACTAACCCACTGGTCATGAAAGATGGACAAGCTTTGGTGCCTGACACCTTGGCCAATGAAATACTCCAATCCAATTTGGATCAAACATTCAAAATAGAGCAAAGCCCGCATCCCTTGAATGTATTGAGTAGTGACGAGATTAACGAAGTCACAGCCATTATTCGTAAAGCCAAACCTGAACAAAAAAACTCACGGTTTGCTGATATTCGTCTAAAGCAACCCGACAAAGATGCCGTGTGGCGTAACGTGATTGATAGAAAACCTTATACAAGCGACCGCGTGGCAACGTTTACCATCTTAAAAGGCAATACGGTCATTGAAGGGGAAGTCGATTTAAGCAAAAACACGCTGACAAGCTGGAAAGTTTTAGAGAACACTTTTGGCATGGTACTGGTCGATGACTTTATGGCCATACAAGACATCATTCAAACTAGCCCAGAGTATAAAGCCGCACTGAAAAAACATGGGGTAGACGATGTGACCAAAGTGGTGGGCACACCGTTGACCGTTGGGTATTTTGGGGGAGAAGATGGTCTGTTAGACAAGCAACAGAGGATTCTAAAAATTGTCTCTTACCTAGATGTCGGCGATGGTAACTATTGGGCACATCCGATCGAAAATTTAGTAGCCGTGGTCGATTTAGATAAGAGCAAGATTATTAAAATCGAAGAAGGTGGTGTTATTCCTGTACCGATGACCCCGCGCCCAATTGATGGTCGCGATAAAAAGGTTGTGACCAATAAACCATTGAACATTATTGAACCAGAAGGAAAAAACTATACCATCACTGGTCGAAACGTTGAGTGGAACAATTGGAAGTTCCATATCGGTCTAGACAGTCGTACAGGTTTACAGCTCAGTACCGTTACTTTTAAAGACAAAGGTGTAGACCGTAAAATCATGTATCAAGGCAATTTAGGTGGCATGGTAGTCCCTTATGGTGATCCTGATATGGGTTGGTATTTTAAATCTTATCTAGATTCTGGCGAATATGGTATGGGCACCTTAACTTCCCCACTAGAAAGAAATGTTGATGCACCAGAGAATGCGGTGCTCCTTGATGCGGTGCTTGCAGATTACGAAGGTAATCCTTATACCATTCCGAATGCCATTGCCGTGTTTGAACGTTATGCAGGCCCTGAGTTTAAACACCAAGAAATGGGACAAAAAAATGTCAGTACTGAGCGTCGTGAGCTAGTTGTACGCTGGATCAGCACCATCGGCAACTATGACTATATTTTTGACTGGGTACTTCAGCCAAACGGTACCATTGGTATCAATGCTGGCGCTACTGGTATCGAAGCGGTCAAAGGTGTTATTACCAAAACCATGCATGACCCAAGTGCTAAAGAAGACACACGTTATGGCACACTGATAGACCACAACATCGTTGGCACCACGCATCAGCATATCTATAATTTCCGCTTGGATATGGATGTTGATGGCGAGACCAACAACATCAAACGTATAGAGCCAGTAGTCGTACCCAATATGCGCAGTGGCCCGCGTACCAGTGCAATGGAGACTCGTGAGACGACAGTATTAACAGAAACTAAAGCGAAAGAAAATTTTGACCCTACTACTGTGCGTTTAATCAGTAATGCCAGTAAAGAAAACCGTATGGGCAATCCAGTTTCTTATCAAATGATTCCATTTGCAGGCGCCACTCATCCCATTGCGAAAGGTGCTAATTTTGCAGATGATGAATGGTTATTTAAGCGTCTCAATTTTATGGATAAACAAATTTGGGTGACAAAATATAATACGAATGAGTTATATCCAGAGGGTACTTATCCTAATCGTTCTGATAAAGATACGGGGCTAGGATCCTTCGTTGCAGATGACGAAAACATTCATAATAAAGATTTGGTGGTTTGGCTAACCACGGGTACTACTCATATAGCTCGGGCTGAAGAATGGCCTATTATGCCGACAGAATGGGTGAATATTTTGCTTAAACCATGGAACTTCTTTGATGAAACTCCTTCGTTAAATCTTAATCAAAGTAAAGATGAGAGCAAATAAATATTTTGGAACAGTAGTCCATTAGTGCAGCAATATCATTGCTGCACTAATGCTAATTATTTATAAGCACAGATACCCCAAGTAAATAATTTGACTCTATAGCCTAGTTTAAGTGTTTTCAGTCAATCCTATAAATAATATTTACGAGAATAAGAGTTAAAATAATGAGAGAATTTAATTTAATTATCGACGGTAAAAGTGTTGCTACTACCGATTGTTTTGATGTCATCAATCCTGCTGATAAATCTGTTATTGCCTGCTGTCCAAAGGCCAGTGTGGCTCAATTAGATAAAGCAGTCGCAGCAGCCAAAGCAGCGTTCCCTAGTTGGTCAGTACTCACCTATGCAGAACGCCGTGACTACTTAATGCAGCTTGCTGATGCGGTTGAAGCTCGTGCTGATATGCTTATGACGATGCTGACCAAAGAGCAGGGTAAACCCACAAAAGGTTTTGCCGATTTGGGTGCAGGCTTTGAGTTGGGTGGTGCATTGGCTTGGATACGTTCGACTGCTAGCATGGCGTTAGAACCAGAAACTATCCAAGACAATGACTTGGCTAAGATAGAGTTACATCGTAAGCCACTGGGCGTTGTGGGCTCGATTACCCCATGGAATTATCCCTTACTTATCGGCATTTGGCACATCATTCCTGCTTTGCTCACTGGTAATACCGTCGTCATGAAACCGTCTGAGATGACCCCATTGACCGTACTATGCTTTGGTGAGATTGCTAAAGATATTTTGCCAGCAGGCGTATTGAATGTGGTAACTGGCAAAGGTGATATTGGTGCGGCGATGTCTGCACATGTGGATATTCAAAAGATTGTATTTACAGGCTCAACCCCAACGGGCAAAGCCATTATGAAAAGCGCTGCCGTGACTTTAAAACGTTTGACGCTTGAGTTAGGTGGCAATGACGCTGGTATTGTACTGGCGGATGCTGATATTGAAGCCATCGCGGGTAAGATTTTTGCAACCTCTTTTATCAATAATGGCCAAACGTGTGCCGCCCTAAAACGACTATATGTGCATGAATCCGTGCATGATGAGTTGTGTGCAGCCTTGACCACGATTGCCAAAAGTATGAAGACAGGTAATGGGCTTGATGAAGACACCGACTTTGGACCTCTACAAAATGAGGCACAATTGAATATTGTCAAAGCCCTTGCTCAAGATGCCAAAGAGCGCGATGCAAACTTCTTATGTGGCGGTGAAGTAGTAGACGAGACCGGCTATTTTTATCCCATAACGTTGGTGAACAACATCAATGATGGCGCAAGATTGGTTGATGAAGAACAGTTTGGACCGATTCTACCGATTATTAAGTTTAGCGATATCGAAGAGGTGATTGCCAGTGCCAACCGCTTATCTGTTGGACTTGGTGGTTCAGTCTGGTCAACAGACATCGAAAAAGCACAGAGTATCGGCTCACGTTTAGACTGTGGCACTGTGTGGATCAATAATCATGCCATGGTTCAACCCGATGCACCATTCGGTGGTGTTAAAGACTCTGGGTTTGGTATTGAGTTTGGAGAAGCTGGTCTCAAAGAGTTTTCCTCTATACAGACGATGCAAGTTTTTAAATCTTAATAGATATTTATTACATAATAAGTATCTAGTGACCGCTAGTAAATGCAAAAAATATGGCCGAAGTAGAACAGGTAGTGATTACTTATCTTTAGATATGCTAAAAGCCCCAGATTACATGGTTATTAGTAGGAAAGATCAGTTATCTGAAGATGGTTAGTGATTTTAATTGAAATAGGCTCATCTAAAATAAAGGAATATAGCTGACAATAAAAAGGAGTTTTAATGTCTACTAAAAATAAATCAAAAGGTATTTCACGTCGCAATTTTTTAGGATATACCGCAGTTGTCTCAGGTGTACTTATGTTGTCTAAGGGTGCTATAGGTGCAAGTATTAATCCTATAGATAGCCATAGTAAAGAATTCGATATGTGATTATTGGCGCAGGTTCGGCAGGGTGTGTACTTGCGAATCGTTTAACTGAAGACGGTAGTCAGGTACTTATTATTGAAGCAGGAGGTCCCGATAACAGTGAAATGATATCAACACCTATGCGTTTAATTGAGCTATGGGGTACCGAATATGATTGGGACTATAAAACAATACCGCAAAAAAATGCACACTATCGTATCTTAAATTGGCCGCGTGGTAAAACGGTGGGTGGGTGGGTCGTCGTCGTTAAACGCTATGATTTATGTAAGAGGTAATGCGTCTGATTATGACCATTGGGCAAATGAATTAGGTTGTGATGGGTGGTCTTATAACGATGTACTACCATATTTCAAAAAGTCAGAAAATTACTCACGTGGTCCAAGTGTCTATCATGGCGGTGACGGGCTACTTCATGTTACTGCAGATTTTACTCCTCATCCAGTAACGAAAGCGATAGTTGATGCTGCTATAGAGTCTGGTATCTCTTTTAATGATGACAGCAATGGGGAGACACAAGAAGGGGTCAGTTATACTGATTTAAATACGAAAGATGGGAAGAGACACTCCACAGCAGTCGCTTTCTTACGGCCAGCTCTCAATCGTCCTAATTTATCATTAATAACTAACTCACGTGTCCATAAAGTAAATATAACAAAGGGTGTAGCAATAGGTGTTACATATCGTCAAGAAGGCACTATCAAAACAGTCAAAGCTAAAAAAGAAGTGATTGTATGTGGCGGTGCTATTGAATCTCCTCGTATTTTGATGCTATCAGGCATTGGGTCAAAATCAGAGTTAGAAAAGCTTGGTATTAATGTGGTTGTCGATAGCCCCGGTGTAGGTGAAAACCTCCACGATCATAACTTAAGCCCTGTAATATACGAAGGAAAGAAAGAGCTCCCGCCACCAAGTGACATGTCTATTCAAGTATTGCATGCTCATATGTTTGCAAAAACTCAGACAGTTCTACCAGGGGCCGATATGCAGCCACTTTTTTTCCATGTTCCTTATTACGCACTTGGTCAAGATAGTTCCGTTCAAAATGCATTCTCTCTAGTAGCTGCAGGAGTTAGACCGACCTCACGCGGTAGGATTACACTAAACAGTTCTAATCCTGATGATAAGATGAATATCGATCCAAATGTACTTGATACACAATATGATGTTGATACATTAGTGACTTCGATTAAACAAATGCGCAATATCGCAAACCAACCAGCCTTAAAAGAATGGCGTGGTCGAGAAATATATCCAGGTGAAGATGTTAAAACAGATGAACAAATTGCAGAGTATGTGCGTTCGTCAGTTGTAAGTTACCATCACCAGAATGGCACCTGTAAAATGGGAAGTGATGGTTTGGCAGTGGTGACACCACGATTAAAGGTTCGAGGTGTTAAAAGACTGCGTGTGGTAGATGCCTCTATTTTCCCGTTCGTCATGGCTGGTAATACAAATGCACCCACAATTATGGTAGCAGAGAAGGCAGCTGACATGATTAAAGAGGACAATACATAAACTATGTATGGAGTCAGATATCCAAATTGGACTCCATATTAATATTTTTCAGCCTTTAAAAATAAATCTAACCCCAATATTAAGCGCCTTACCTAGATAAAAGCATGTTATCGAAAAAGCCTTTCAAGTTATGAAGTATTAAGCTTGAAAGGCTTTATCAATTTTGGGCAATATGGCAATTAAGATAGTAAGCAATTAATGATTATAGTTGTTAAAAGGCAATAAAGAATCCTTGTGAGAGGTTGTCAAGGGTTTAAATGATTACTAATTATATCTTAACTGGTGTGCTTACTCAGAGTAAGCTGTGGGCTCAATAGTTTTTTACACCAAGCTATGCTTTGTGGAATTGTTGAAATTCCATTTCGTATACACGTCTACAGTTAGCTCTCTGTAATGGCGAACGGTACAATAAAAACGCTGCATCAAATAGTAATATAGTATTTCTGTTCGATGCAGCGCTATGCTATGTGTCTCTGTGTCACTCATGTTTTAGCTTAGAAACTGATTGATATGCTCACCAATTTCATCAGGTTTCTCATCAATCAACCAATGAGCAACATCTTTAATCCAGACAAGCTTTGCGTTTGGAATCGCTTCTGCCAGCTTTGGTGCATATTCCGGTTTTTGGAAAGGGTCTTTGTCGCCCCACATAATGAACGTCTGATGTGGAAGGTTGCTAAGTTCGTCAGTAATGGCCTGAGTATACTCTTTATTCAACCGTCTGAGATTGCGAAAGAAGGCATGCTTGCCATCTTCAGTTGACCAAGGCTCAAGATACATCTCAATAAGCTCATCAGTCATGACACTCTTATCATATACCCCTTTTGGTAGGAAGCCTCGCATCATGCTTAAAAAGTCCTCTAGACTCATCTCTGACTCAGCACCAGGTTCCTGTAGCGGCTCAAAATCTGGGATAGGCCATGAATCGAAGCAGATGCTATCTATCAAAATCAGCTTTCGAACTTTCTCTGGATAATTGACAGCTATCAACTGAGCAACGCCTCCACCAATATCATGTCCAACAATATCTGCTTGCCGCGCACCTAGGACATCCATGAGTTTTACAATCGTGTTGCTTTGTGCATTAATGGACACATCTGCGTTTTTTGGTTTTGCAGATTTCCCATAGTTGAGAAGGTCGGGGGCGATGACCCGATGTGTTTTTGCAAGTTGTGGAATAATATTTCGCCACATGAGGCTATTGGTTGGAATCCCGTGCAGCAGGATTATTGGACTACCTGAACCTTGTTCCAGAAATGCAATCTTATGCCCGTCAATGTATGTATAATTTTCTGTTATTTGAGTACTCATAGCATCCTCCTAAAGATGAATTTTAATAATCGTGAAATCGTTCTACGGAAAGGGGAGACAGATTTTTTCAGCTAAGATAAGGCAGTAACTAACCCAACGTTACAATAGTAATGTGAAGCAATTCTTCAGTAAGTATGCGGTCTTATTGATCAACGGCAACACGGCTATCAAAAATAGCACCAACTGTGTACGGAGCTTTATTTATAAGAAGCTTAGACTTATCCCGCTACTTCCTCTTCTCACTTATTCAAAAGCCTAATGAAATGGCTTTATTGAAATAACGCGACTGTATCAAAGACTGTTGTAATGAAGGTCGTACTGAAGTTAGATAAACCAACCTGATGAAAGTGTTATTAATAATACATTAATAACAAAAGCATTATGGCTTAAGCCGTTATGGGTTTGTAGCTCAACCGTTATTAATCGTTAACTACCGTGTATTAGAAGTAATAAAAAACCCCACAGCGTATAGGCTATAGGGTTTTTTATTACTTCTAATATTATTTGATGGTGCGCCCACCACGCAACGACCAAATTACTGTAAGTCTTTTAATTTAAGGGTTCTAGATATTAATATATTACTTTTAACAACAAATTTAACAACTTCCTATGGTCTATTGATTTGCCATCCGATTGAGATTGGCTTTTATATCACGAATGACCTGATTTGATAATTCTTTCTCGATGTTATTGTCTTTAATAACAGTCAAAAAATCTTCAGCAACTGATGCTACCTGATCAATAATAGCTTGTGCTTTGTTTTGCTTAATATCAGCAAGTTTAGCCAACTTTAATAAGTGTGAAAGGGTAGGATGCTGAGCTTCACCTGCTATGTCCATCTGATGATAACCATTTATACCTGAGTTATAAGCGAGATCATAGACAGGCGATAACGACCACCTGCCAGCCTTGTTCATCATAAAAGAGAAGTTTTTGCTATGATCGTCTTTATTGTTAAAGATGACATTAAACACCGCATGTCTAAAACCCTCTTCTACAGCAACTTGTGATTGGGTCAACATACGCACGCAGCGTAAATACTGCAGATAATCTAGTGATGGGATGCGAAAATCAATGTCTAATAAACCTGCTAGCGTATGAGTATGAACGCGTTGATTGCCCATGCGGTCGAAACGCTCAACCCCAAAAGCAGCATGTTTTTCACCGATATCAAAATAATGATGCGCAGGCATGTTTAGGCCTGCTTGCTTAGCCCTATCAGCATAAAGTGATTCTAATAGACAAACGCTTTTATGCTCAGATTGGGCAGGAAACTTAATCAGCCACGGCGCTGCGGATGGCTGTTCGCTTGTTAAGTCCGTAGTAATAAACTCGGTTGCTTCATCATATAGGACAAGTGCTTTTGGTCTTGCACCTTGTGGTGAGCCACCGATGACGATGAGCTCAGCCAATATGTCACTATCTTGTCCAGATAAAATCGATTGATTGGCAGCGGCCAGTTTGGCTAAAGTAAAATCAGTGATGTCGATATCAGCGCCTGACAGGTCTTGTTGTGGCTCAAAACTAAGTGCTCCCATTGCTGAATTACCAATATAAGCGAGGCGATCTAAAACATTGATTGACGTAGCATGAGACATTGTTTTTCGAAAGAATCTATCCATTAGCAGCATTCCCCAACCATCAGGCAAGCTGTCTGATAATAATCCGCATAGGTAATGGCTTGACGCATGAGCACCATAGTAAGGTGCTGATCGTAATGGCATCTCAATTGGTGACAGCTCCAGTCCATCAGCCAGCCACGCCGCATCATAGCCAAAGGTAGGGCGTCGTCCATCCATCGTTAATTTACCGATAAGACGTTTGTCTCCGAATCCTTGGTAGTAAATATTGACAATTGATATCGGTTGATACATTGAAATGGCTACCTTATATCAGCTTTTATTTGAGGCGCGCAAGCGTGGATTTTGTTTAGCGATAACATCCTCTATATTGGTAGGCACTACATCAAATAATTCAGAAAAGTGATTTACCATGCCAAGAGCCATAGCGAGCCTGATTATATTGTCTAGTGTACCGCCCTGACCCGACTCAATACGAGCAACAGTACTGATACCAGTACCAGCCTTATCTGCTAAAGCGGCTTGTGTTAAGTTTAATGTCAGTCGCTGCATTTTTAAGCGTTCACCTAAAATCTGAGAAATCTCACTTGGCGTATAAAAATCAAATCTTATGTTCATAATATAATCAATCATATAAGAGTATTAAAATACTATTTTAGCACTTAGTCATTCAAATATGAATGCTTGTTCTTATAAAGCTAATAATTAGAAAAAATACTTGCAATAAGTAACTGTTGTATACATAATTCTTTCACTATAAAAATGGTGGACTTATGTATACAAGTATTTTGAGAACAGATATAGCTGGCCACAATTTAAGCCTTTTAACGATTAGTATTATCAGCATTTGTATGGGTGTCAATGCCAATGCGATTACGCCTGAGCAGTATCAAGATCAGCGTAGTGAAGCCTTAAAACAGCAACAATTGGTTAAGCCCAATGTCAATATAAATACTGATACGTATCAACAAGCGCCTTCCACTTCTATAGTGCCTGCCAGTTCTCAGAACACTGATTCCGCTTCAACCCCTTGTTTCGATATTGATCATATTTACCTAACAGGTGAGCTGAGCGAAAAGTTCACTTTCGCACTCATGCCTTATATTAAAGGTAAATCATCCCTACTGGGTAGCTGTCTATCAGTCAATGATATCAACCAGCTGGTCACCAATGTACAGAACCGGATTATCGAAAAAGGTTACGTCACCACGCGCGTTTTGGTACAAAACCAAAACCTCAAATCTGGTCACTTAACGCTCACCCTCATTCCTGGTCGTATTGATCAAATTACCGCTGTCGATGTTCAAGCCAGTCGTCCTGTTTATATTGATAATAGCGGCAACCCCGCCAACTTTGCCCCTGCCATGCCAATGCAGTCTGGTGATTTGCTTAATGTCCGTGATATCGAGCAGTCACTAGAAAACTTTAAGCGCGTACCAACCGCTGACGCGGATTTCTCCATTGCACCTAGCAGTCGAATGACCGATCCTGGTTACAGTGATATCCAAGTTAAATGGCAGCAAAACAAACGCTGGCGTCTGTCTGCTTCTGTTGATGATTCAGGGCAGGAAAGTACAGGTGTCTATCAAGGTAATGTCACGCTATCACTAGACAATCCCACTTGGCACAATGATTTGTTATATCTCTCTTATAATCATGATCTTGATGGTGGTAATGACAAGAGTGATGGTAGCTGGGGCTATAACATCGGTTATGTATTGCCAATTGATAATACCCAATTAACACTGATCCATAGTGGCTATAACTATGATCAGACGGTTGCGGGTGCCAACCAAGACTATGTCTATAGCGGCGAGTCGTATAACACTGAAGCATTAGTCAGCCATTTGGTCCACCGTGATAGCCACAGCAAAACGTATTTAAAAGTAGGTGGTTACACCAAGCAACAAAGCAACTTTATTGATGATACGGAAGTGGAGGTACAGCGTCGCCGTACGGCAGGCTATAAAGCAGGTATTGGCTACGAGACCATCATTGGTAAAACCCAGTGGGTAGGTGATGTCATGTATCAGCGCGGCACAGGTGCCTTTGATGCGATCGATCCGCCTGAAGCGGTTTTTAATGAAGGCAGTGCGCGTGCTGGTATCGTAAAAGTAGGGGTTGATGTGAATCAACCTATGCAAATTGCAAATCAAGCTTTGAATTATCATGCCTCTTTCACTGGGCAATATGCGACTGAGGCATTGGTGCCGAACGAACGTTTGAGTATTGGCGGACGTTATAGTGTACGCGGGTTCGACGGTGAGCGCAGTTTAAGCGGCGATCATGGTGCGATTTTAAAGCAAGAGCTGAGTGCCTATTTAGGTGATAAGCCTCATGCCATTTATGCTGGTGTCGATGCAGGCTATGTAAAACTTGATAATGAAGCTCAAGATGATCTGCTGTTAGGCAATCATCTCGTTGGCGGCGTTGTGGGTGTCAAAGGTTATGTGACGCCGCTACGTACCAGCTACGACTTGTTTGCTGGCTATCCGCTAGCCCAGCCAGACGGTTTCAGTGACAAAGAGTGGGTCACTGGCTTTAGTTTAGGGTGGCAGTACTAACCCTTACTCACTAACTAGCATTATCATTTATACCATATCCAAGATTGGCCATGAACCTGCTTTAATAATCTATTCAATAAACACCCCCTCAAAGGACATCACAATGAACGCTCAATGCTACCGAGTTATTTTTAACAAAGCCCGTGGAATGCTCATGGTGGTGTCAGAGGCGGCACGCTCTCAAGGTAAAACCAGTAACCCTAGCGAGGGTGGTAGCTCAATCAGTCAAACTGCTGGTGGTTCACAGACAACGAATCACACTAATGGTTATTATCAAGGTGGTCAGCTGAATAGTTTGCGATCACATCTACTGCTAGCGCTTGGTATGGCAACCATCATCAGCACTAGTTTTAGCACAAATGCTCATGCCGATAGCACCAAAATAGTCGCTGATCGTAATGCCGCCGCTGCCCAGCAAGCGGCCATCTTAAAAGCATCAAATGGCACGGCACAAGTAAATATTCAGACGCCAAGTGCAGCTGGCGTCTCACGTAATGTCTTTAGTCAATTTGACGTTGGCTCTGATGGTGCCATTCTTAATAATAGCCGTACCAATGCTCAGACCCAGATTGCTGGTTGGGTAGAAGGCAATCCTTATTTAGCACGCGGTGAAGCGCGCGTTATCTTAAATGAAATCAATTCAAGCGATCCGAGCCGTCTAGGAGGCTATACTGAGATTGCTGGTGGCAAAGCTGAGTTGATTATTGCCAACCCTGCGGGCATCAGTTGTGCTGGTTGCGGCTTTATCAACGCCTCCCGTACCACACTGACGACTGGTCAAACCCTCATGGAGCAAGGCAAGCTCACTGGATTTGACGTGACAGGTGGTAAGGTTCGTATAGATGGTGATGGCTTAGATAATAGCAGTAGTGATTACACTCAAATCATTGCTAACACCACTGATATTAATGCCAGCGTTTATGCCAAAAACTTAGATGTCATCACTGGTAGCAATAAAGTCAGCTATGAAGCGGATGCCAAAGATACTGTCATTACTTCTAAGAGTGCGACCAATAGCACCAACCAAGCGACGGGTGTGGCACTGGATGTCTCAGCGCTGGGTGCGATGTATGCAGGGAAGATCCGTCTGATCGGTACAGAAAAGGGCATGGGTGTCACCAATGCGGGTAGTATTATCGCAAGCTCTGGCGGTCTACAATTAGACAGTAATGGCAATTTGATTAATTCAGGCAGCCTCGTTGCCAATCAAAACAAAATAGATATCAATACTCAAGGTTCTAGCATTGATAACTCAGGGACTATCGCAAGCAGTCGTGGCAGTATCGATCTTAAGAGTAGTGCTCTAACAAACAGCGGCGTTATGAGTAGTTATGATGCGTTAACCTCGCAGCAAACTGGCAATATAGATAACTCAGGTGAGATAGCCGCTGGCAGCTTTGATATACAGTCTGCAGCACTAAAAAATAGCGGTAAACTGCTGCAAACGGGTACTGGTAACTTGTCTATTACCGCCCAGCAACTTATCAATCAGCAAGGTGCTGTCATCGGTCAAGATCTATATGCGGATAACACCAATTCGCCTACTGACCCAACGACTACACCGCCAAGCACCGCTACTAATGGCAGCAGTATTGGATCAAGCACGGATGGTAGTTCGCAATCAACGGTGACGCCTGATCCATTGCCTATCATCACTCAAAACGGCCGTATTAATACGGGCAATCTGACCAACACGGGCAGCATTTATACAAATGGCGATATCAACGTGTCGGCAGATAGCGTCGCCAACCAAGATAAGTCCAGCTTAGTGGTCAGCACTCTGGATATCACTGATGATGGTAGTGTTTCGAATACGGACAGTCGCCTGCAGCTTGAGTCAATAGATTGGCAATTAACTGACTTTGATAATACTGAAGGTCAGGTTATCACCAACGCTGGCATTAATATCAGCACAAATAGCGATATCGATAATACCAAAGGAACGCTTGCCAGTAATGGCGATATTACACTAAACGCTAATGGTGACATCAATAATAATTCAGGTGTTATTCAAAGTGGTGCTAAGTTAACTACTGACAGTAATCATACTGATAACAGTAGTGGTAAGTTGATATCGCAAGAAGATTTGACGATCAACAGTCGTGGTGATTTAACGAATACTCAAGGTGCGATTAACAGTGCCAAAGATGCCGTCATTACCAGTATATCTCTGGATAATGACAACGGCCAAATTACCGCGCAAGGAAGTCTGACGACAAGTTCAGATAGCGTTAACAACAGTGGCCAGATCTATGGTAAAACTGACACACAACTAACCGCGACAGATACTATCAACAACAGTGGTACGATTGCCAGTGGCGGCAATGTTGATATGACGACTGGCAGTCTCACACAGACAGACAGTGGTAGCTTGGTCGCAGGGATGAGTGCTGATGGGACACTGCTAGATAACAGCGCAAATATTAATGTCCTAGCGAGCGGAGATATCACCAGTCAGGGCAACCATATTGCCACAGGTGATGTGAGCTTAAGCGGTGATGACATCAATCTGTCAGACAGCAATAGCCAAGGTAGCAGCATTAGTACAACTGCTCGTACTGGTATCAATACTACAAATGCTTCGATAACAGCGACAGATAAGCTTACTTTAAGCAGTACGAACGGCACTTTAGATAATACAGCAGGCGTTCTCAGTGGTGGTGTGTTAGAGATTGATGCCAACCGTTTGAATAATACCGATGGTAAGCTGACACAGACAGGTAAACAAGACCTGACACTTGCACTGGTAGATGGCATTGACAACACACGCGGTGAGATTGCGAGTAATTCAGATAGTTTAACACTGAACACAACGACGCTCGATAACAGTAGCGGAAAAATTGTTCACGCTGGTACAAATAGCAATGATGACAGTCGTTTAAGCATTAATGCAGATAGGGTGAATAACACGGAAGGTGAAATATTAAGTTTAGGTGCACAAACGTGGCAAGTCGCTAAAGATGTAGACAATACATCAGGGGTGATACAAGCCAATCGCTTCACTATTAGCGCACAAAATCTAGATAACACCGATGGGCGTATTGTCGCGGTTAATACCACCCAAGCCGCCGCACAAAATACAGCATCTAGTAATAATCAGTTACAGATACAAGAGAGCTTCACCAATGCAGGTACAGGGATTGTTGCGAGCGATACGGGTAGCCTTATAGTTACTGCTAGTGATATAGACAACAAAGGACAAATTTCAAGCGTCAATGATTTGAGTCTTAAAACTCGCACTTTGACCAACAGTGGCAGCCTATACAGCCAAGCTGACGTAGATATCAACAACCAAGGCGCGATGAGTAACACAGGCAGTATTGCCGCCCAAGGCAATACCACCGTGAATACAGGCAGCCTGGTGCAAAGTGCTGATGGACAGCTGATAGCAGGATTAACGCCAACAGGAGTGCTTAGCAATACAACGTCAAATTTAACCGTTAACAGCATAGAAAAACAAAGCAATGCGGGTACTAATATTGCCACAGGTAACGTTGAGTTAGAAGGTAGTGAGCTTGATTTGACGGATAGTCGTAATCAAAGTAACAACCTATCGATGACAGCGAGCGCGGGTGATATTCGCTTAGATAAAGCCAATACCAATGTGACAGGGTTGGCACGCTTAAATGCCAATGGCAATCTGAGTAATGATGGCGGCGTATTACAAGCAGGTCAGTTTGATTGGCAAGTTAATGAGCTATCAAATGTGGTAGGTACGATCAATCAAACAGGTAAACAGGCTTTTAACTTAGTAACAAATGGCACTATCAATAACCAAAAAGGCGTTATCGGTGGAAATGCTATTTCACTAAATATCGATAGCAAAAGTACGCTTGATAACACGGAAGGTATGATTGTTCATGGTGGAGACGGTTCGGCAAATGTGACAGCCAATCAGCTTAGTAACATACAGGGTACTATTGTCAGCACTCAAGCGTTAACCACTAAGGTATCTGGTGATTTAGATAATTCTGAGGGTGTGATACAAGGTGATACTCTCAATTTGAATGCTAAAACACTGACGAACAATAATGGTCAATTGGTTAGCCAAAACGGTGACCTAAATTTGAGTAGCGAATCAGTCAGTAATCAAGGAGACAAAGCCTATATCCAAAGTGGCAATAACCTGACGATTAATAGTGACCAGTTAACGAACAGTGACAGTGCCACGATCATGGCAAAAGGGTTTGCAGAGATCAATATCACCAATGCACTAGACAATAAGCGCAATGCGATTATTGCCAGTGATGAAAACATGATGCTGCAAGCTGGAACGCTTACTAATTCAGCTCAAATCGCCGCATTGGCTCAAGATTTAACCATTAATGCAACTAGCGTAGACAATCAGATAGGCGGCCAGATTAGTGCTGCTGATGATACTGCAATTGTTTCTAGTCAAGATATCAAAAACCAAGGGATTATAGCGGCCAGTAACCAGTTAGATATTCAAGCTGTTAGCACGATAAACAATAAAGAAGGTGTGCTATCGGGTGGTGCTATCACGCTGAATAGCAATGCTGATATAAATAACGAAAATGGGTTAATCGCACAAACGAATGCCGACCAAGCCCTCAGTATCAATGCTAAGGGCAATCTGAATAATAAAAACACCAATACTGTGAATAATCTGCAAACAGGTATTTTAGCGAATGGTACGGCAGATATTGATGTTGATAGCATTAATAACCAATCGGGCATTATTTCAGCCAAACAGCTCACGATTGATACCGCATCAGATGAGACTGTCAATAACGCACAAGGGTTATTGCAGGCAGCGGAAGCGTTAACGCTAACAGCGAATAAAAGTGATACCTTAGACAATCAAGGTGGTCAAATAGTAGCAGACACTATCAACTTGACGGTAGGTGATGCCAATCGTGGCCGTATTGATAATAACGTTGCAGGCAGCTTGATTCAGGCTGGTACTAATATTGACATAACTACAGGTGTATTAAACAACCAAAACACCAAACAGAGCAGTGAGGATAAGTCGCAAGGTGTTATCGCCAATGACACAATAAGTATTACTGCGAGCACGATAAATAATCAAAGCGGTCAGTTGCTGGCTAATAACAAAGTGATGCTCACCGCGGGTAATCAGATCAATAATCAAGCGGGCAGTATTCAAAGTAATGATATCTCGATTGTCGATACGGACGCTACGAATCGTCGGCTTGCAGTCAATAATGATAATGGTCGCATCGCCGCCAGTAACGATATCATGATCCGCTCAAAAGACTTTACGAATACCAATGGTGAGGTGCTTGCCAATGGACGTGCGGATATCAATATTGTTAATGATATCAGTTATGATAATACCAACACCATAAATGCCAATGAAGTCGTACTTACTACTCAAGGCAGTTTCACTAATAGTAGTCAGTTATCAGGACAAAACGCGTTAACTATCAATGCCCAAAGTATTAGCAACCAAAAAGATGCTGAGCTGACTAGCAATGGTACAACTGAGCTAAATGCCGCTACCAACATTGATAATCGTGGTTTGATCAATGGTGAGAAGACGTATCTGGATGCTGGTAATACAGTCAATAACTATAGCAATGGTCGTATCTACGGTGATCACGTTGCTATAGAGGCAACCACGCTTAATAACACACCAGATGTATTTACTAAAACTCAGGTAGATGAATGTGTCGCTGGGCCAGGGTGTTTGGTAGATATTACAACAGAATTCAATAATGTGCAGGGATGGAGCGATGCATTCATTGAGTTTTATAAGACTCAGTTTCCAGATGCTTATAATCAGCTATTAGTGGATAAAAAGACTTATTACAAAGTTACTTCAGATCCTGCTCCTGTAATCGCTGCTCGTCAGCGCTTAGATATAGGTGTTAGTACCCTTACTAACAATCCAAACGAAGCGCGCGCTGGTTTCTTTAATGAAGACTTTACAGGTCAGGCCAAAATCATCAGTAATGGTGAGCTACATATTGGTGGAAGCTTAGATGACAACCATCAAGCGGTAGGTAGTGCTACTACAGTGACTAATAAAGGTGCTTCTATTGAGTCTGTTGGTGATATGAGTATTGATACTAATACGCTTAACAATGTAAATGCAGATTTTGCTTTAAAACCTACCAAAGTGGAAACTTATAGAGAAGAAGATCAGCACGAGTATCAGTTAAATGGCAGTACAAATAGATATGATGAAAGTGAAATTCAAATATCTAAAGGAGGACATAACGGCAGTTGGGTGACCTATCTTACTACTCCTGAAAACGAGAATAATAGAGCTAAAAAATTCTATGAATGGAAATATGACGTGGTCACACTAGAGGACCAAGTGATGAGTAGCGATCCTTCACGTATCCTCTCTGGCGGCCAACTTAACTTGTTTGATACCAAACTTACTAATGACAAAAGCATTATCATTGCTAGAAAAATAAAGCAAAGGGCTGGTAGCTTAGTAAACGATACTCTACAACCTACAGGGTACAAAGCGACTGAGTATGAAAACAACGGTAGCCAAGAGTATTATATTAAAAGGAAGCGTAAGCACGACGGTTATGGTAGCAAATCAGATAAAACCTATACCAAAGGCGCAGAACTACCTTTCGTAGCATCCAAAGAGATAATAAATCTTCCTATTCTGTCAACTGGAGTTTATGCCGTTGCAATCGAAGGTGTTGCCGATATTGATAAGACGGAAATAGATAATAGTGAAGTGCGTGAACTTCGAAGTATCAGTGACGCCATCCAAACTCTCACCAATGACAAGCCAACTGCCAATGATGCAAATAGTGCTACCACAGTGGGCGCGTCAGGATTGGCAAACGCGGCTAAACTATTAGAAGGATTCGCCAAAGCAGATGACAGTACCCTAACTGATGCGCAAAAGCAGCAACTACAAGCGTTGCTTGACGCTCAAAAGCAAGGAAGCAAAGTTGATCAAGCTGCCATTGATGATCTGATCAATCATATCACTGATCAAATAGCGCAAACGGCTAGCGAAGAGATCCGTAGTAGTGACACCACTGTAAAATTACCTAACAGTAGCTTGTATGGTACTAATCCTGATAGCAATGCTGATTACCTAGTTGAGACCGATCCTGCATTTGCGAACTATAAAGACTGGCTGTCATCGGACTACATGCTAGAGCGACTACAACTTGATCCTAACATTACTCAAAAGCGTCTCGGTGATGGCTATTATGAGCAGCAGTATATTCGTGATCAAATCATGACATTAACGGGTCGCTACTATCTGGGTGACTATCGCAGCTTAGATGAGCAGTACAAAGGTCTGATGGATGCGGGTATTACCACTGCTCAAACCTTAAACCTGCGCCCCGGTATTGCGCTCACCGATAGTCAAGTTGCTCAGCTCACGACTGATATGGTATGGCTTGTACAGCAGCAGATCACTCTCGCTGATGGTAGCAGTCAACAAGTACTGGTGCCCAAAGTCTATACCCGCCAAGCGGTTGGACAAATTGACGGTACAGGCAGTCTAATCGCTGCTGATAGCATTGATATGCAGTTATCGGGTGACCTGACTAACCAAGGTAGTATCGTCGGTCATCAGAGCGTTAATATTAATGCTACTAACCTGACCAATGCCAATGGCGGTTTGATCAAAGGCGACTATGTCCAGATTGGCACGGCTAATGACCTAAACAATCTAAGCGGCACTCTGCAAGCGAATAAAGCTATGCAGCTTGACGTTGGTGGTGACTTAAATAATGAGAGCTTGACCTATACCACCAGCTCTGCCAAAGATATGAGTAGTAGTACCCGTACAGATATTAGACAAATTGCCAGCATTTATGTTGGCGATGGTCTCAAAGGACAAGTAGATGAAAAAGGTAATGCGTTAACGACCTTCATCGCTAATGTGGGTGGTGATACCACTTTTGCTGCTGGACGCTTTGACAACCAAGGTGGTAGTAGCCGCCTCGATACCAAAGGCGACGTTGCGCTTGATGCCGTTAATACCAGTTACCAGTCCAACAGCATTGGTGACGCCAATAACTACTTTAAGCAGGGCGAATCTATCGATGTCGGTAGCCAAATTAATGGTATTGGTAACGTGTTTATCACCTCCGGTAGTAACATTACTGGTACTGCCTCACAGATTAGCAGTAACGAAGGTACCGTCGGGCTACAAGCAGACAATGACATTACTCTCAAAGAAGGTCGTTATACCCAAAACTTAAGCACGGCTACCAAAACGATCAGCAAAGACTTTTTAAGTAAAGAAACCACTCAAGATCGCTATGACATGCAAAGCGATACTGCCATCAGTAGCAACATCGAGGGTAATACTGTTGTCATGCAAGCTGGGGCAGATATCAGCTTAACAGGCACCAACGCCATCAGTGATACAGGCACTGGTCTGACCGCTGGTGATGATGTCAATATCTTAGCCGCTGACAACACTTCAAGCGAAACCAAGTTCAGTCAAACCAAAAAATCAGGGTTGTTCGGCACAAGCGGTGGCATAGGCTTCACTATCGGCAAGCAGCAAACCGATGATAGCAATGCCAAAACAGCACTGACGCATACTGGCAGCAACATTGCTGCGATTGACGGTAACGTCACCATCAATGCTGGTGGTACGTACCAACAGACAGGCAGTAGTATTGTCGCGGGTTTGGGTGCAGATAGTAGTGAAAAGATCAATGACGCCCTTGATAACAGCAGTCGTGGCAACGTTGTCGTACGCGCCCAAGACATCAATATCGATAACGTCATGGATGTCTATACCAATCAAAGCGAGCAGAAGTTTAAGCAAAGTGGTCTGACCGTGTCCGTATCAAACAGCCTCATTGACAGCGCCAAGAGTATCGACAACCTCATTGATGCTGGTGGTAACACAGGTAGCACCCGTATGAAAGGCATGGCAGGCGTCGCTGCTGGTCTTAAGGCAAAAGCTTTAGCCAAGCAAGGATCAGATGTATTAAGTATGCTACAAGAAAGTGGCAAGCTACAAGACATAGGCAGCACTCGCATACAGGCCACCATTGGCTCATCAAAAAGTGAGTCAAATAGCAGCAGCTACACCGAGGTAAACCAAGGATCCAGCATCACCACCAACAATCTTGCCTTGATCGCTACAGGGGCAGGTACAGATAGCAATATCGACATCAATGGCAGTAATCTAAACGTCAATAAAGATGCCTTATTCCAAGCCGATAATGACCTGAATATCAATGGTGTCGCACAAAACAGCAATACTCGTAGTGATAATAAGAGCTCAAGTACCGCCATCGGTGCCTATGCAGCCACCAACCCAGCTAAAGGTGCTAGCTACGGCATCACTGCTAGTGCGAGTCGTGTCAAAGGCTATGCCAACAGCGACAGCACTACCTATGCCAACAGCCAAGTCAATGTCGGTGGCAACACGACCCTTGATATTAATAATGATCTAAACATCAAAGGTGGTGTACTGAATACAGATAAGATTCAAGGCGTTATCGGCGGCGACATGACTATCGAATCGCTACAAGACACAGCTACTTATGACAGCGACCAAAAGAACATGGGTTTTAGTGCAGATCTTGATCTTGCCAAAGGTACAGGCTCTAGTCTGTCGGTCAATGGCGGTAAGACTAACGTTGATTCTGACTACAAGGGTGTTGGTGAGCAATCAGGTATCTTTACCAATGAAGCTGATCTTACGGCAAATGGCAAAGGTAGCTTTACAGGTGCCGTTTTCACGACCTCAAAAGAAGCTCAAGCCAATGGCAAGAGCAACATCGTCTTTAAACAAGGCATTAGCTCACAAGATATTAAAAATACCACGAGTTATGAAGGTGAGGCACTATCAATTGGTCTAAGCATTGGTAATACCACAGGTAAACCACAAGCCACCATGAACGGCATTGGCTACGGCACAGATAGTGACAGTGATAGCAGTATCACCAAAGGTGGTGTCAGTGGCTACAATGATCCACAAGGCATACTCACCACTGACAACCGTGAAGCCCTTGGCGGTAAGCTTGAGAGTGTGTTTGATGCCAACCGAGTGAATGAGGAGCTTGGGGCGCAGACGCAGATTACACAGGAGTTTGGTAAGGAAGCACCTAAAGCAGTGGCTGAGTTTTCACAAAACCGTATTGATGATATTAGAGCCAATCCTAATCTGAGTGCAGATGAGAAGATGGCTGCCATTAGCAAATGGGATGAAGGCGGTATTTACCGAGTAGCGGCTCATACCGCTTTAGGTGCCTTGGGGACAGGTAGCGTAGAAGGGGCTTTAACCACAGGCGGTGTGGCGGCTGCTGCGCCTACTATCAACAATCTTGAAGCTAAAATGAGAGATGCACTTATTGCTCAAGGCATGGACGTGGATACCGCTAGTAATGCAACTAAAGGTATTACCAGTCTGGCATTAGCAGGAGCGGGGGTTGCTGCTGGACTGGATACAGCCAGTACTATTAATGGGGTCAATGTCGATGCGAATAATAGGCAGTTGCACTTTAGTGAAATGCAGAAGCTGAACGAATCAGCGAAAGCACTTGCTAAAAAATATGGAAGAGATGCTGAATATTGGAAAAGTCTTCTCTATGCAGTTACTTACTCAGAACTTGATAAAAAAGGAAATGATAGATTAGCAACGTTCAAAAAAGACTTTGCGAAACCAGCTTATAGTCAAAATGCCCAAGCATTTGAAAAAATCATTGAAAATGATATAGCGATAGCTAAGCAATCTTATAACTCATTGAAAGCTAAATATGGCAATGTAGAGTTAGAGAAAGACCGCCATACCTCTGTAAGCCAAAGCAAGCCGATTTATATGTTTAGTAGTAGTGGTTACTATAATGAAAATAGTATTTATGGCACTTATGGTGGCAGCTATCAAGGTAATAGAAACAACCAAAAAGACTTTAATAAAGTTACTAAAAATCTTAATAGTCAAATGTCAGACATAGCGACTCAGAATGATAGAATAAATCCAATTTATCTAGAACAGTATTACATTCCTTTAAGTGAGCTTAAAGCAGCGGGTGCTACTGGTATAGCTGTCGCAAAAAATATAGCTGGTGCTAAAGCAAAGCAACAATCGGCTAAAGAAGCTGCTGAAACCATCGCTCAGACCTGTAGCACAGGTGAATGTTTCACCGCAGGCACCTTGATTCACACTATTCACGGTTTAAAACCAATCGAAACGATCGATCGTGGCGAACTGGTTTGGTCGCGAGAAGAGTTTGGCAATAAATACGACTATCGCCCTGTTATTGCCACCAAAGTCACCCCGAATATACCTATTTACGAAGTTAAGATAAAGCATGATAATGGTTTAGAAGAAACCATCAATACCACAGAAGAACATCCGTTTTGGATTGATGGTGAAGGCTGGCGTAAAGCATCTATCTTAGAAGCTGGAATGAAGCTGTTAGATAAGCACGGAAGGTCGACAGCCACCGTAGTGAGTCAAACGGCTTTAGACAAAAAAGACACGGTTTATAACTTTGAAGTACAAGACTTTAGCACCTATCATATAGGTGAAATGGGTGTTTGGGTTCACAATGCGAATTGTTGTGACTTAACATCTATCATAGTGAATGGCAAACAAGCCAACGTTATCGGGACAGGTGGCAACAAGATCGTCTATTCCATAGACGAAAAAACAGTCATCGGTAAGCTAAAGTCTGGTAAGCCACTGTCAGCCATTCAAGACGAAGCAGCTAAGCTACAACAGCTTAAAGACCTAGGCTTTCCAGTGGTCAACGCTAGAATCACTACTCATGATGGCGCACCTGCGATGATAATGGACCGCTATGCGCAAGGGTCAAAAGATATTATTGCACGCAATAGTAGAACAGGAAATATTGAGGTAGTTGCTAATGCTAATACTAGCCTATTAAATGGAAATAGCGTTAGAGACTTGCAAGCCATCAGAACTCGTATGGTTGACAAAAAAATAAGCGTTAACGATTTGCAGTTTTTAATCAGCAAAGACGGTCATGTTGTTATTGCTGATCCTATAGATGTTTATACAAGAACAAAACCTTCAAAACCTAGCTTAAGAACCATTGATCTACTAATTATAGAGGCGAGAAAAAACTAATGGTAATCTCAGTTTATGATGAAAACATACCTAGTAATTCGATAGGTCTACTGGCAGGTTTAGTCGGGCGCAAACTTGTTAATATGATTAAATTTAACAATGTACCCGAACAAGAGCTTATCGATAACTACTATATGGAATCTGATGAGTTTTTCCCTCAGGCTTTGGGTCCTATGTTATTTTACTTTGAAGACGGCTTGGTTATTGGTGGCGGTAGTATTCCTAGTAAAAACAGTGTAGTAATGTGGGTAGAAAAGAAGGAAAACGGTAAACATCGCGAATGGCTACAGGAAGAAGATGAAAGAGCGATTCCCTTTTATGCAAAAGATTATGAAGAATGGGATATTTACTTAGATCAATTTGTAGAGTCTGTAACCATTATCAAAGAAATACCTGAAAGCGATAGTAAAAAATTGGGCTTACCGAATGAAAGGGGCGTACTCATTAAATTTGAGAATGGTTTAGATCTCATTATGTCACATGGATTACATGACTGCTCTGATAGCGAGTCTCTAATCAAACTCAAGGATATAAACCCTTACTTTGAAGGCCGATTGGAATTTATATCTATTGGGAAATTTGATTAGAATTTATATATGTTCTGATACAAAAAAAGAAAAGATAATGGCAACTTCAATTTATGATATGAATTTACCTAGTAACCTTACAGAATTGCTTGCTAGCTTAGTGGGGCGTAAACTTATCAATATTATTAAATTTAACGATGTGCCTGAACAAGAGCTTATCGACAACTACTTTATAGAACCTGAAGACTTTTTTAGTGATCCGCTAGGGCCGTACTTATTCTATTTTGAAGATGGATTGGTCATAGGTGGTGTTAGCGACTCTCGTAAAAATACAGTGCTAATGTGGGTCGAAAAAAAGGAAAATGGTGAGCACCGTGACTGGCTACAAGAGGAAGATGAAGACGCCATTCCTTTTTATGCTAAAGATTTTGATGAGTGGAGTATTTATCTCAATCAAGTAGTCAAATCAGTGACCATTATCAAAGAGACTTCTGAGACTTACTCTAAAATACTGGACTTACCAAGCGAGCGAGGGGTGTTGCTTGAATTTGAGAACGGCTCTGGACTTATTATGTCACATGGACTTAATAATAATACTGATGGTCCAACGCTTGCTAAACCTGATGGGATAGATCCTTATTTTGAGGGTAATCTGATTTATATCCCTGTTGCGTAATGTTGTATTTGTTTAGAGTATGATTATATAATTTAATATTTATTTGAGAGGAAAGCCACGATACAAATTTATGTATCGTGGCTTTTTCCATTTATAAACGCCAACAGCTAAATCAAACCCCAATATTAATCAAATCACCTAAGTAAAATACTAACTAGAGAAAGGTTGCTAACACTATGCCTAGTATAGTGTTGGCAATCTTTTTTACTTCTATCAAAATCAGTCATACCGTATATGAATTTATGATCTTGATATTCTTATACCCACACTAACGAAGTAGTTGGCATCTGACAAATATCAAGCCAGCCTATAAAGTGATTTTTCTATAGCGTTAAACTTAGTTAAAGATAGAGTGGATTTTGAGTATTAGTCAAGCTAGATAAGTCATTTTATTATACGAATGAAATGACTTATCTAGCTTGATAGTGGCGAATCCATATATCTGATCAGATAATAAAGAGCTACTTCCAATGCTCTTAACTTAAAGGCATCCGGTCAAGTAAGTCACGTCTGGATCTCCAGTCAGGCATGTACGTATCTAGTAAAGCTTTAGACCTGTCGTTTCTGCCGAATTTAACTGCGGAGCCTTACCCTTCACAGTCATTGTTCAGTTACCCTCGATTAATGCAAAATTAATTGATAAGTAAATAATAATTGTATATTGTTACGGTTTTTCAGGCACTGTGACGTTTGTAAGCCATTGCGCTACTCCCCGTCAGAAAGGGAGTATAAAATCACTAGTAACCTTTCTCATGTAGCTGTAACCCGTATTCGTACCAACCAATAATATGAAAGTAAAAATATTAAATAGTTCTGACCGAATTACTAACTTATTAATACAAGAAGCTTTATAACCTTACTACGCAAGTATAAAATCTAGTTGTGCATTAGCAATGGAGTATTGTGTGAACTCCCCACAAATAGCAGTGATTATTGCGACCAAAAACAGACCAAACCTACTAAAACAACGAGCTATAAACTCAGTATTAAATCAATCCATATCACCGAGCTATATTATTGTTGTAGACGATTCTGCTGAACAAATTCAGTGTCAGAACAAACTGATAGTCGAATCTATTCCATCAACTAATTGCCAAATTAAATATTTACTAAACCAGCGAACTGTCGGTGCTAGTGGAGCATGGAATACGGCAATAGAATACCTTAGCAACAAACAAAAGCAGGACTTCGGTTCACTATTTTTAGCATTTCTTGACGATGATGATGAATGGCATCCTAACTACTTAGAAAACTGCAAATCGTTAGCAATCAAAAAGCATTGTAATATGGTAGCAGCGGGATTTTACCGTTGTGAAGGTAATGAACAGCAGCCTATTAAATGTATACCTCCCGACTCAATAAATGAAGAACTGTTCTTGTGCGGAAATCCAGGTATTCAAGGCTCTAACCTATTCTTATCACTAGATATTATGTTGATGGCAGGCGGTTTTGATGAGCAACTATCAAGTTGCACTGATCGAGATTTATGCATACGCCTCTGTGAATTAGACGCAACACGCTACTGCAATATAAAAAAACCATTACTAAATCACTATGCCGATAGTGACCGTCAACGCCTTAGTACACCAAAATCACCAGCCAAGAATAATGGATTGGCAGTTTTCTGGCAGAAATACCATGGACGTATGAGCGCTGATCAAAGTAACGCGTTCCTTAAGCGCGCACAGCGCCTATTTTTCTGGCAACCAGAAACATTACCAAAATCAATACTAAAACAGGAATCTCAAATAGCATTAACTCTTGGCGTTGAATTAGGAAGTCTTTTATTTAACCAATTAGAGCAAGCTATTGAAAAAGTTCATCATTTAGGCCAAAAAAATCTGGTTAGCTTCAATATCGTTTTGACCGCAACTAAAAAATTAGATCAGATTGATTTGCGTGCGTTTATTGAACAGATGAATCAACTGGGAGTTACTTGCTATAATTTATGCCATCAGCAAACGTGTATTGAAACAGCCACAGCATTTGTTGCCAAAGAAAATATCGGTAATAGCGTATGGGTATTAAAAGATGGTGACTTTCAAAAGCAACGCTCTATTGAAAGCGAGAACGATTTATCAACAATACTGACGTATTTAGGCGCTCGTCATTTATGTACTAACCGCTGTAATGAGCTTCTCTTAAAACCGCATGCAACACTCGCTAATAGAATAAAACAATGCCGCATTGATGCAGCTAATGATCGTATCAGAAGACTATTTGGTATTTATGAGCTTCTACTACTTGGTGTGGGCTCTGAAGCTGTTGTTATGACAGATGGTCAGCGTATTTTTAAATGCATTGACTATTGGAAAACCCACATACCTGCTGAGCAAATCAAATTTTTAAAATGGTTCAGTTCAGAACAGTACAATCTACCTGGTTTGTATACCCTTGAAGAAGTTGTATTAGATGGAAGAACTGTGGTACTCACTTATCCCTTTGAAAATAGTACCCCTTATCAGGGTGGCAACTGCGAACAAGTGATTGACTTGCTACACAGTTGCAGCAAAGCAGGAATTGTATGTAATAACATGCACCCGAAAAACTTAATAAAAACCCAGAGTGAAGTGAAACTGATTGATTATGGCACGGATATTCGCCCATGGAATGAATTAGGGTTCGAACATATGGCTCGGAGGGCTTATCTAAGTATTCATCATGTGGATCATCCAAATCTCGGGCACTTAATGCGACAATCTCTGCATACAATAAATATCCCAGAAATGCAGGGCTATCAAGCATTTCGTCAAAGTTTAACTGGTATTGATTGTAACCTTAAACAAGCACAGGATGCGTGGTTGCCCCTTGGCCCACTAGAAAAACCATCCAAGCCATTTGCCCTAACTATTGGTGTGATTACCGGTGATGCACATAAATTATTGCCATTATTAAATAGTATTGCTGAACTTGCACAATGTGATTTTTTATCCAGTATAAACTCCATAGTACTATGCAACGGTTGCTCAGATACCTCTGTGAAAGAAACGCTTTCATTCAGCAAAAGGTCAGTGGGTGATATAAAAATAATAAGCGAAACACAACAGACAGAAGATGCTGCAAGCGGCCTATTTGGTTCCGACTTGGCAAAACGACCAAAAGGCCAAGTGGGAATTGCACATGCACGGAGCATGCTGCAAAAATATGTTGGTTTAAAATGTACAATGACTCCAAATAACTATGCTTGGATCCTTGATGACGATATGCGTTTAGATGCCCGAGCCAAACAGTTTCTAGCTTGGCTACCAGTGTTTAAGCAAGCAGATGTCGATATAGTGATCGGACAATACGAAGGCTCATCGCCTAATCCTCCATTAAATGGCCTACGTGGCCAATTGGTAGATCTGCTTCATAACTTACGCTGGCTTGATAAACTACCAAACAATATCGAACTGCCTGATCGCAGCCACGAAAATACAATACTTCGAGATAAGTATCCTGATTATTACTATGACTTATCTCGTAAACATACGGCTCATATCGAAGCACCATTTTGGCTTGAACCCGCCTACAAAGGTGAAAGTGTCACTGAAGCTCGCTCTCGATTGATTGCACATGCGCCTTTATTGGTCACGGGCTTCCCGCTCACTCGTGGTATTGTTCCAGCATGTTCAACATCTCCATTAGCTGCAGCAAAAGATACGGTAAACCGTGGAGGCAACACCTTTGTACTAAACGCTAAAGCCTTAATACAAACGCCTAACCTAATTTTTAAGATTAATGGCCGTGAAGCTCGCCGTTCAGACATGGTCTGGGCAATAGTCAATAAACATTACCATGGACTAACTATTAAAAGTGCGCCATTTCCTGTTCAACATACTGGGCGCATACAGCACGAACCAATTTTGAATTTAAGTAAAGTACAGGATGAAATCATGGGATCGGCATTGTATGCTGGTCTGCAAGAATTTCTACGAAACAACGAACGACATAACTTGGTCTTTACTGATATTGAGATTAGCCAAGTATGGAAAGCGACCAAATCAGAATGCAATACTCGTCTTTCACGTTTAAGGCTCAGTTTTTACCGAATCAATGGTTTAACGCAAGCTTTATCCAAATATCCAGAACTGAGCGAGTTGTATAAGTACTTGGCTAGCTCTTTTAACCCAGATGCTTTTACTAAATTAGAAACCCAAGTTAAACAAATGAACGAGTGCCATATTTACGAATTTTTAAATCAAATAGTGCCGCAGAGTGACCTCTTTGCAAAAGCACATCAGAAAACCCTTGAGAGAATAGAATAAAATGCCTTTTAAAAATTACTGCGAACTCCCAACACCACACGGCACATTTAGAATGTACGATACCGGCAACGAAATGTTACGAGTAGTCACCTTTGGTGATATCAATAAACTAGAAAGTAAACCAATACTGCGATTACATTCTTCTTGCCTAGCCTCTGAAGTATTTGAAGCAAGGGACTGTGACTGTGCCGACCAATTGCGCGAATCCATGAAAATAATGGCACACAATGGAAGTGGGATCATTTTCCACTTACATCAAGAAGGCCGTGGACAGGGCCTTTCTAATAAGATTCAAGCAGTATACAAAATGCAGAGTGAAGCTTTAGATGCAGCAGAGTCATTTGAGGCACTGGGTTTAGAACAAGACGTTCGCGATTATGCACCAGCTATAAATGTGCTAAAAGAAATGGCAATAAAACAAGTGCGCTTGGTATCAAACAACCCGCGTAAGCGACGCGCACTAGAACAAGCAGGAATCGAAGTAGAACTACTTAATACACACCCACAAATACGGCCTGAAAATATAGATTACTTGAAAAGTAAAAACGAAAAATTAGGGCACTGCCTGCCTTTAGGTTTCGAGTATGACAATATTAACTCTATTTTATTTTACCATTCAGACCAAACCTGGGGAGAGCTTTCCAACTTTTCAAAACATGCCATATATCTGCATAATAAAATTTGGCCGACAACAGAGCACTTTTACCAAGCACAAAAATTTAGAGACCATACATTGCAAGAGCGCATACGCTGT
Source organism: Psychrobacter sp. NPDC077938 (assembly GCF_044542635.1). NCBI lineage: Bacteria > Pseudomonadati > Pseudomonadota > Gammaproteobacteria > Moraxellales > Moraxellaceae > Psychrobacter > Psychrobacter sp. NPDC077938. Next base: position 351,813 of record NZ_JBITUW010000004.1, on the reverse strand, counting down.
GCAGCAAGTCCTATGTTGGCTAAACAAATGGCTAAGCAGTTAGAATCACAACACCTACAACCTAACTGGCATAACATTAAGGAAGATATAATGCTGCAAGCACTTACAGCCAAATTTACTCAGAACCCCGAACTTGAAGCGCTATTATTATCAACCCAGCAATATCACATAGCCGAACATACACTCAATGACAGCTATTGGGGCGATGCAGAAGATGGTAGTGGCTTGAATCGGTTAGGTGAACTGTTAATGCAATTGCGTAATCAGCTACAGTTCAACAAAGAATCGCAACTATGTGCGGAATAGTCGTGCTTCACGGTGATACCGCCGAACAGAATATATCAGCTGCTTTAACTCGCCTTGCTCATCGAGGTCCTGATGACCAACACTATTGGATCAAGGGGAAATTAGCTATTGGGTTTGCACGTTTGGCAATTAATGATGAAAGCATTACAGGACGCCAACCTTACAAATCCAGCTGTATGATAGGAGCTTTTAATGGCGAGATTTACAATGCAGATTTACTTGAAAAACAATATAATCTTTTCCGTAATAGCGACTGCGATACACATGTAATCGCACCACTATTCGCTCAACTGGGTGAGCAGGTACTAAGCGAGTTAGACGGATTTTATTCAGGGGTTATCTATCAACTGGAGACAGATTCAATTCTATTGTTTCGCGACCATATGGGTAAAAAGCCACTGTTTTACGGTCACGCCGATAACAACCTATTTGTTGTCAGTGAACTTAAAGCCCTACAAAATATTGACTGGTTCGAGCAAGTGCCCCTTGGTATTAGTCAGCTTGACTTAGCCACGGGCACGCTTACCCAGATAGCACACCACCAACAGTTAACCAGTACAACATCTAATCTGCTTTCAGCAATGGAACAAGCAGTCATTAAACGCTTACCTAAACAGCCCTTCGGTGTTTTCCTGAGCGGAGGTCTAGATAGCTCGATTATTGCGGCTATAACTTGTCAGCATCGCCAAGATGTAACTTATTTTACTCTGGGAGATTCCGATAGTATTGATGTTGCTATGGTTGAAATGCTTGTTAAACACCTAGGATTAAAGCAAGTTATCTACATCCCATTACCAAGTGAGCAAAAGTTACCCGGATTGATTGATAAGGTACTTTACGCAACTGAAAGTTACAATCCATCGATCATTAGCAATGGTCTTGCGACCTATTTATTAGCTCAAGCAGTACAGAGGAAAGGCTTAAAGGTAGTACTAACCGGAGAGGGGGCAGATGAGCTATTTGCTGGTTACCATGAGCAACTATCCGAACAAGAGTGGCAAATTACTCGTACCAAGCTGATAACCGATATGCACTTTACGGAACTTCGTAGGCTTGATAAGTGCAGCATGGCACATAGTATTGAAGCTCGTTGTCCATTTTTAGATCGGACAGTAAAGAGAGTTGCCGATAACCTTGAGCATAAACAGTTCTATATTCCCGGTTACAACAAAATAGCACTTAGAGACGCCTTTAGGCACTTATTGCCTGCCGAGATCGCAAACCGAAAAAAGACCTCTTTTGATGTTGGTAGTGGCATCCGAAAGTTGGTAGTGGACCATTTAACCCGTAATGGTAATACAGAAATAGCAGAACTTAAGGAAATATGGCAAGGCACATTCACATACGATGTAGACGATCCTTACTTTTTTAGCTATACAACATTTGATTCTGCTATTGCTAAACGAGGAGCATCTCACAGATGACAGTGCATTTAGCTCAACAAATACTACTTGCTAAATTTAAGCAAGAGCCATTCCATAGTTTATACCTACTCAACAACGTACACCCTGCAACGATGGCATATGGCGGCACCTGTTCAGACAAAGCTCTAAGCTACTTAGATGCAACCAAAGCAGTTGGGTTAGATGCATACTTGCACTCTGCTCGCATTGGTGGACAAGATATCCACCGATTAGTAAGACTTGAAATAAACAACCAGCGCTATTTTGCAGATATTGGCAATGGGTGGCCATCCATTCAACTTATCCCAGCCGCAACCCCCATTTTATATGAGTGTTACGGTATGCGCTTTAGGACCACGATAGAAAACGGTGTGATCACAGTCTACCACCGAAAACGTAATGTAGAAAAAAAACAAATGGAAATTGATATTGCCGCAAAGTCTGAAACCGAAATCTATCACAGTATTGAAAACCGCTTTTCTGCCGATATTATCTATCCATTTAGTAGCCAGTTACGTTTCTCGATGGTTGTTGGTAAACGCTTTTTATTTATTCGCGATACCCAATTAGAAATTTACAGCAATAGTGGCTACGAGGAGGTGCTGAACATCAGTATGAATAACCTGCAAGACGTTATAGAGGAATATTTTGGCTATGATATTAAGCCACTCGAATCTCAATTTAGCAATAGAAACTAATTCTAAAATTTGATCTGATAGTTTCATTCCACATGTAATACTACTATCTCCCAAGTTGATGTGTACGGATTTGACGGCATAGGTCCCACGTCAGTGGGCCTATCTTCCTGAAGATACAATCATTGTCAGGGTAACGCAAACCACTGATAGCGGCAATTCAGTATGACCGATATAGTGGGTAGATATGCAGCGAGCCAGCTTACCGACCAGTGAGTATATTGGTTCGATTGTAAAAAGCCACAAAGTGGGCGAGCTTGAGCAAGCGATCGCGGATGTATTTGCACAAATGGTTGATGATTATTCTCTTAATGCGCTCAATGGTATTTTCAACTATATTTAACTATAGCGTGCCGTGCCAAGGTCGTCAGTCGGTCGTAGAGTGCTTTACTAAGCTAAACGGTCTGGTGGTATTCAGGCGTGATGATGACGGGCTATCTGATACACTGATGCGGATTATCTATGCCAATTGGCAAGCGCTGGCAAGTGAGCGCTGGCTGGGATTTTTGCAGTTTGTTCTTGATATGCTATACCCCAAACAAAATGAAATTATGAGGCTTTGGCACTCTAAATCCTTAGCGCACAAATATCCCTCATATCTGACCGATACCGTGCGTACAGATAGGTTTTTGACCAGTCGTATTCGTATTAAACTTGATGCAGTGGTAAATATCTGCGAGCTGTCAGAGCTTGCTCCTACATTATCACGGCTTGTGCCGTGGCAGGTTGTGCCAGAGATTGCGGTTAACCTACCATCAACTCAGAATATGGACGTCAAGGTTGCGGTGGCTGGCGAGGTTATCGCAGTAGCTGATTTTTCCCCTTTTTGAAATATTTAAGAATAAATTTGACATATCATAACCCTAGGGTTATATTTTACTTAATAATTAATAACCCTAGGGTTAGGGTTATTACAATAGAAATGAATTTTGATTATAGGAGGTTTTTATTAAGTCATCCGAGCTTATAGATATGCTCATAGCAGATGGATGGTATTGGGTCGCCACTAAGGGTAGTCATTTTCAGTACAAGCATAAAACTAAAAAGGGCAGGGTTACTGTCCCACACCCTAAAAAAGACCTACCGAAAGGTACTGTTAATAGTATTTTCAAACAAGTTGGATTGAAATGATCCAGTGGCTTTAGTAATAGTTAGCTTTGTTTGCAAACGAAGCTAACGTTTGACTACAGCTAATTTGTAAATGCTAATAAAAAATCTGTTTTGAAATAATCTATACCGTTGAATTAATAAAACCTATATAAAGGAGTCTAGCCATGTTTTATCCTATCGCAATCGAGAGAGGAGATAGTCATACAGCGCATGGTATCCGTGTACCTGATTTACCAGGATGCTTTTCTGCTGCTGATAACTATCAAGATGCTGTTGATATGGCGATTGAAGCTATCGAGCTGCATTTAGAGGGCTTGGTAGAAGACGGAGAACAAATCCCACTTCCTTCTGATATCGGTACTTATATGGATAGTCCAGAGTACAAAGGTGTAACTTGGGCTTTAGCGCCAGTCGATGTAAATCGTTATCTCGGAAAAACTGAAAAAATCAATGTAACTTTACCTAGTCGTCTGATTCATATGATTGATGAGAAAGTTGCAAGCAATAAAGAACGTTATAAGAGTAGAAGTAATTTTATTGCATTATTAGCAGAAAAGAATTTTTTTGCACATTGATATTAGTGTTCTAATAAAAAAGCCTCGCATTTGCGGGGCTTTTTTACATATTTTGAAAGTTTTAAAATAAATAAGAGAGTATTATAGAGTATTTACAATTCATTTAATGTAATGTTGTTTTTAATTTCATGATGCAGTCTTTCAATCGTTTTTTCTTCTTTTACTGTTCTAAATTTTACCCCAGTATCTATATATTTTAGTTCTTCATATACTATATTAATCATTTCTCGTCCAGCAAAATCACAAAGGTTAGTAAAGTAACTTTTGATATATCTATATGCCGCAACAGCTTCGTCGGTTGTTGTACCTACAGTTAAAAACTGCTTTTCCTCTTGATTGTCTAGATCTATAGGAACATAGATACTTTTTTGTGCTAAATCAACATGAACTTCTGGTAATCCAAGAGTCATGCTTAATCTATAAGCCATTTGCCAAAATAGGGAACCGTTTGGATGTTGTATTAGATATAGGTTATTGCCATCGCCATGGCGTGTAATCTTATTAGGTGGTGATTGTTTGGCAATAGATTTTACGCCAGCATCCGTCAACTGGTAGTCTTTTCTCTTTGTCATTACTTGGCCTTAAAGGCGTGGAGAGGTTTTAACAACAAAACCTAAGAGAATTTAATAACAAATAACGCTCTTGTTGAATATTTAACAACAGTGTAGTGGTGCTGCTAGGTAATGACAAGTGATGCAGGAAGACGTAATGTAAGTCAATTCGGGGGCTGTAGCGGATTGGGGTAATGCGAGGTTATGTCTGAATACAATAATTGGTGCGCCCACCAAGACTCGAACTCGGATCGATCGCTTAGGAGGCAACTGCTCTATCCTGTTGAGCTATAGGCGCATTATGGAGTGACATTGTAGAAAAAAGCAGTCATAAAAGCAATCAACAAAAGATAAATAAAGACAATTTATCCTTACTCACCATTGCTAAGCGCGTCAGTGACATCTACAGCATGATCACCTGATGCATTTTTTGCCTGTGAGGTTGGTTTAAATAAGTCATTTACACTGTTCTTATAACCACTGATATTTTGATAATCATATTTTTTTAGTATATCTTGACCTGTGCTCGATAGTAAAAAATTACGGAAGTTAATAGCAGTTGTATCGTCTGTCAGGATGACACCCTCAAGCGCTTGTTCATCTTTTAGCGCATAGTTAAAGGGATTTAGAGTGTGTATCTTTTTGTCATTATTATGCGTACGGGTATCATTATTATGCACACTGTTATCACTATTTTTATCAGATGCATCATTTATACCAGAACCCTCAGTACTTTTCTGACTTTGACCATTTCTATCTTGTGCACGTTGCAATTCTGACTGTAGGAGTGATACCTGTTCTGTAGATAGGCTATCGTCATTAGTAATAATCATATCTGTATCAAAGACATAGTCAGAGAGTTTATCTTTGGTAGAATCACTACTTGGTACTGTAAGAAGGTCGTTAGAGGGTACATAGCTCGCTAACACTTGCACGTGCGGATAACGAGATTCAAAGCTCACAATGATATCGTCCAAAGGTATCTGTAACTTCTCCTCTGCTCGAATGTATAAAACACTGTCAGCAATCTCTCTTGATTCATCACCTTTCGTACTAGGGTCTGCTTCACTTTCACTTGCCATGATTGGTAATGGGTCTGTGTTTTTTCGATTACTGGTCCACAACCAAATGAAGACCGCGATAAAGATTGTGAGCAGTAGCAAGATTAGCCCAGCCAGCAGTAGTTTGTAGTCTTTCATATATTACTGCTCTTTTATTATTAGTTGATTCATAGCAACGTTTATATACAGGGTGGTATCTAGCTTTTAGAGCTTTTGTTCTAGTACTTCATCGGTTAATTCAGCCAACATGTCTGCAAAGATATCCGTGTCTGCAGAAGGGGTGGATACTTGTTCTTCATTAACTTTACCACTTTCATCAGTATTACCATTGGTTTGGCGATTTATTAGAGAATCAGGTTGGTTGTTTAATACCTTGGCAGGCGTAGTAGTTTGATGCGCTGCTAACGGCGATTCACCAGTTAACAATCTGTCTTTTAACCATCTAAACCCATGTGCCTCCCACCATGCTTCAAAACGCGGCAACGTGCTACCACGTACCGCTACAGGGAGATCTAGCGTTCTCAATTTCTGCGCAAGGACAGGGTCGCTGATAGCTTGATGGATGCTCAAATAAAGTGAGCTACTATCATCGGTATAGGGTCGTCTGTTCTGCCATGATCTGTCATCAATTTTCATACGTGGCAGTTGCCACAACTCACCGCGATAATACACGACGTATAAGCGTTGTTTTGGATGGACAAAAATAGCATCAATGGGACGCAATGGCATAATATTAAGTAATCCCGTCAATAGAAAGTATTATTTAGATACAGGTTGTAAAGGGCAATTTAAAAACCGCAATGAGATTATTTCATTGTAAATATGAATGATAGTATAAAACGACACTAAATGTCGCAAGCTTATTATAATATCGATATTTACACTAGTAAACGATAACCATCAATGGCACACTGATAGCAAATTTGGCAAGTCAACGTTATCAATGGATATGTAGAATTTGCTACTATGATTGTTTTTGTTTATGGCCCTCATGCTAGCAGAAATGCATCATAGTAACGACCATCAAACATGGATTGATGAGTATCGATTTTTGTTTTGTCTTGACGTTTTATAGCGTTTTTGACATTGGATACAGACATCTCATCATAAGTGAAGCCTTTTTTATTCATCCTAATATCTCACCTTTATTGCAATCAGATTATTGTCTATGTTCACTATTACTCAGTCGCACCGTACCGAAAACCTCGTTGATCAATTGCTTGTACAATACCAGTCCAAGGATCAGCCTGTTTTTGAGCCCTTTATTGTCATTGTACCGTCAATGGTATTGGGTGATTGGTTGGACAAAACTATTGCTAGCCGTGCTGGTATTAGTACCTTGGTGCGTACTAAATTTTGGGGTCAGTATCAATGGACGCTGATGCAAGATGTATTAACCCGCCATAACGCGTACTTACTGGCGCAAAACCCTGAAGCGCAAACCTTGAATGTACCCGAAGTGGCGGTGTTGTCACCAACGGTGATGCAATGGCGATTGTTTGGGTATTTGACTTATTATCAGGAGTCGATTGTTGCAGATGAAAAGCATCCAGTTCATCCTTTGCTAGCGTCTTTGATTGATGACCCACAGGCAACTGCTCAACAAGACAGCTTACAACAGGATAAGGCGCAACAAGATGCTCGCATTTGGCAACTGGCAAGCGATTTGGCTAGGGTGTTTAACCGCTATTTGACTCATCGTGAGGATTGGTTGGCATTATGGTCGCAAAACAAGCCGTTGAGCGTAAGTGAGTTGATAGCGGATAAAGACGCCTTATCCCTGCGCTTTGATAAGTATGCGCGCGGCACACCTGAGTGGTTGGTCGAGCATTATGTTGAGTTAGAAATTGCCCAACGATTCTTATGGTCGCATTTGTTTGCCGATGTTCATCTACACCGTGTGGCACTAGAGCGTGCGTTTTGGTCAGCTTTAAAAGGTAACAAGGCGAATGAGCGTGCTCATTTGCCAACCATACTGCGTATTTTTACCATCCAGCAACTGCCACAGACCGAGCTTGATTTTCTACAGCGCTTGTCACAATACATGAATATCACGCTATTACATTACAATCCATCAAAGCTGTTTTGGGCGGATATCGTCGATAAATCTTGGTTACAGCGTCAGCAGATTATCAACCCTGAGAGTGTCTTTTTACGTGATTATGGTCATAGCTTGCTATCGCGTTTGGGTAAGCAGTCGCGCGATGCGTTTGCGATGCTTGCTAATTTATCAGGTAATGAGCAATACGACGATGCGCTGGTAGAGTGGCAAGATAATTTTGATAATGGTGTAGATGATGCGCTCGTTCAAGGCATGTATGAAAGTGTCTTCCCTGCTGAAGACGCTGTCAGTACTCAAGATGCGCAAGGTAACCTGAGCTTATTAAAACGTTTGCAAAATGATGTATTGATGCTTGATGAGCAATCTACCCAGCAGGCGACAGCCACTACAGTCTCACAAGCGGTAAGTAAGCAAATAGAGTCAAGCTTTGATGAAGCTAAGCCAGCAACGGCTTGGTATGAAGATGAAGCATTAGAGAATAAGCGCTTTGAGAAAGACCGTTTTTGGGCAATCTCTTCTCAAGATAATAGCCTAAGCATTCATTCATGTCATAGTTTGCAACGCCAGCTTGAAGTATTGCGTATTATGATTGGTCATTGGTTGAATGAACCTATTAAGTCTGGTGAGAAGAAACGCCATATCTCCGACATCGTTGTGCTGCTACCTGATGTTGAACGTCATCATGCATTGATTGGCTCTATCTTCGTCAATGGTAAGGGTCAAGACGGTTTGACTTTGCCTGCTAAAGTGACTGGTGTTGTTGACGCCGATATTCGCCAGTTATGGGAAGCGATTATCGGTTTTTATAAACTATTGGGTAGTCATAGCGCTCGTTTTGAAGCAGCTGAAGTCTTAGACTGGTTGATGTTACCGCCCTTGTTTGAAAGCTTTGGACTGACTCATGAGCAAATGAGCCGTGGCTGTGATTTACTGGTAGAGGCGGGCTTTATTCGCGGCTTTGACGAGCTGCATCTTAAGCAAACTTTAGACAGTAATGATTACGACTATCGCTTTAGCTTTGCACAGGCATTAGACAGATTAACTTTAGGTCTGGTCATGCCAGAGGCTGAGTTGAGCGACTGTTTATATGATCTAAATGACGATGAATGGCCAAGCACTGCGTTACCAGAAATGACCTTGCCGCTACCACAAGTCAGCCTAAATGATGCGTTGATTGTTGAAGCGCTTTGCCGCATTTATACTGGTTTGGTTGCACGACGTGATGATCATACACAAAAAATGAAAGCGGAAGATTGGCTCGATCAGATTGAGACACAAGTTATCCATCGCTACTTTGGTGATGTGGATCAAACGCGTACCATGCGCGCCATCTACAACGCGATGAATGGCTTTAAATCAAGTCTGCGAGCCAATCGTCACTATAGGCAGTACGCTAGTGGTGATATCGACAACAGAGAAGTAGAGCAGAGGCTGGCAGGTGTGGAGCAGTTGCCGCTCAAGCTGAGCTTTATGCTAGACAGTATCGAAAACGAGCTTGAAAGTCAGCAGGTCAGTGCGGAGCCGACGGGGGTGATTACCTTTGGTCGGTTTGGTGCACTAAGAAACGTGCCGTTTGAGCTGGTGGTGATGCTAAATATGGATCTCTCTGAGTTTCCTGGGCGTGACCGTGATAACCGCTATGATTTGATGAAAGCGACCAATGCACGCCGTGGTGACAGAGTTAGTGAAGATGACGACAACGGCGCATTTTTAGATGCGCTACTGTGTGCGCGCAGTGCTTGCTGGATGTTCTACAACGGCCAAAGCTTGACGGACACCCATGAGCATTTGCCAGCCAACCCAGTGAGTGAGCTATTGCAGTTTTTGCAAGGCGAGGTGCAATGGCAGGTGAACTCGCTTGAGACATTACCTGAGAATATTGATCCCACCACGGAAAGCCTTAAGCGCTATTTGCCTAAATTGATTAAGCAGTGGTTGGTGACTGAGCATCCTGCGTTGCCTTTTCATGAGAGTCTGTTTGAGACAGAAATCGAAGGCACTGATGTTTTTGAGCAAGCATCTCCTGATATTGATGACAATGCTAATGCCAACGTTAATGCCAACATTAATATCAATGCTCAGGATTCTAGCCCTGTCGATATGATTGATGAGCTGGATACTTTATTAAATACAGCCATGCGCAAAACCAAACTGGCTCAGAAAAAGCAATTTCCGCCTGCGCCGCTTTGGCAAGCGGTGTTTGACACATTAAAAGGTCGAATATCTAGTGAGCATAAAGAGTTGGTGGGCTTACCCACGAAGGCGCAGTATGAGTCAATCGCTCAGGTGCTTGGCAAAGGCTTGGGTCAGCTAGGTCAAGTAGACAATCAAACCTTGTCTGCATTGGTTGAACTGTTGGCGCTAGATACAGCTGTTGACGCTAGCGATGTCAATAACATGACAGAGGTGCTCATCCAAGTGTTATCCGACAGTATATTTAACATCGGAGAGATAGATATTGAAGGGGCATTGGCTTACCAAGTGCGCCATCCTGCCAAAGCATTCTTACGGTCTCAAAAGGTGCATGTGGTACAAGGTGAAGAAGCACTGTCGCATCAAGAGCCGCTATTTCTAAACAGTTTAACTACCTATCAAATCAAAGATCATTTGATTAAGCAGTTGGTCGCCGATGAGACTAAGACCAATGGCGGTGATACAACTGCTGAAACCACTACGCCAATCCTAATGTATCAAAAAATTATGCCAGCTGGTGTCGCTCGCCAAACTACATTACCCAATCAACAAAAGAAGCTACAACAGCAATGCTTGGAGTTTAAAGAGCAATTAATGGCTAATGGCTTTGATGAGAGCAGTATTCTCAACGAGAGTGGAGCAGATGTCGTTACAGTATTACAGCTACTGACGCCAACCGCCGAGCACCCTGTTCAGATAGAGCTAAAAAATATACTGAACAATACTGATAACGAGTCAGGCAATCAGACGAATATAGAGGGTATAGAAACACTGCTTAAGCTGCTGCCGAAAATCATTAAGATCAAAGGCTCAGTACCAATGTTAGCACCCATATCAATTATTCAGGCGGGTGTGCCTTATGCTGAGCAATCACCCAAGCAATGGTTAAACATACTGCCCAATTCTACCAGTCCTAGGCATTTACTCAAGTTTTGGTTGTCACATTTGTATTGGCAAGTGGCCAGACGTACCACTGCCGAGCAAGTGGTATTAAATGATGGCGTGAGTATTTGGCGCTTTAATAAGGCCAGCTCGCAGGTCAAAAAGTATGACAAAGTAATCGCATTTAAACTGAGCCCGATTGTGTATGAAGATGCAGTAATTGAGCTGATAAAATGGGCTGTTTTTGGTAAGTTGACGGGTCAAGTACCTATTACGTTACTGCCAGAATATGCACTTAATTACCTTGATAAGTATCTAAAGCCTGAAGAAGGTGACGGTAATAGCTATTGGCCAAAACGTGCCGACTTCTCCGACTGGTTAAGACCTAACTATAACTCAGACACGGTATACGATACTTGTTCGCAGCATGCCATTTGGCAATATGTACTACGTGACCAAGATGCGTTTAAGGCTTTGTCAGCAGCGTTGACTACATTAGCTCAGCCATTATACGCGCCGATGTTTAATGCGTTAACTAACTTAGATGGTTAGCCCATTATCTAGAGCAGCCTCTAATTAATTTTTGCTATCTTGTTCTAGGGCGTGTCTTCATTTCAAAAATGGTGATAAAAATGAGATAAATTGCCGTCAAACGAGGAAAATAGTGCAGATAATATCGGGATATTAACCAGCTGTTTGACGATGTTTGGCAAAATTTAGCTGTTTTTAGCCCATTTAGATAACTATCGAGTGAATTGAAGATACGCCCTAATAAATAATAATTAAAAGTATGCGCCCATATGACAGACTTTACCGACCCAACCAATACCATTGACTCGTCTACACAACCACATTTATTCGATGAATATTCAGATGAGCTGCCTTTATCTGCTGTGCCTGAACGTAAAAATGATGTCATACCGGCAGTTGACGTCGATCTAACGGGCAAGCACCTGATTGAAGCCTCAGCTGGTACCGGTAAGACTTGGACGTTGACCGGTATTGTACTGCGCCTACTGATCGAAGCACGACGTGCACCAGAGCAAATCATTGCCACGACCTTTACTCGAGCTGCCGCTGCCGAAATGCGTCAGCGTATCCACGATCGTTTGGTAGATTTCTATCAGTTATTACAATGGGTTAATAGCCTAAGTGCTGATACTAGCAACAAAGAGAGTCTCTATCCCAACATACTGCAAGTCATGCCTGAGGGTAATAAAGACGTACAAGCAGGCAGTAATTCAGACGCAAACATTGAGACAGGCATTAACGAGTTAAATCAAGACCTTGCTGCTGATAAGCAAGCGGCGGCAGAGAAACGTAAACAAGCAAAGAAAGATCGTGAAGATTGGCTGGTTAATCAGGCTAAATATGTGTGTTTAGACGGTATCATGCAAGATCCTATTAACTTGCATCTTGTCGGTTATTTGCTCGATCACGTGTACAGTTACCCAATGGCGGAAGCTATCAGGCGTACGGCACTGGTACTCACCACGTTGGATAAGCTATTTGTAGGCACGCTTGATAGCTTGGCGCAAAAATGGCTGACGGAGTACAGCAGCGAAACTGGTCACCAGCAGGGCATGGGGATTATTGAAGACAGCAGTATTGAACAGGTGACTGACAGTATTATCCATGATGAGCTGCGTCAGTTTCAAAGCCGTTTGTATTATGAGCAGCCTAAACTTTACGCGCTAATGGATCAGCAAGGTAAGCTGTCTGCAGTAGGCGATCATAAGAAATATGTGACTCGCTCGCTTAATTTTATCTCTGCGCCGATTGATGAGATAAGGATTGAGAAAGGCTTTGATTTTGATGCATACGAAAAGCTAATCAATGAGTTTTCTCAGTTAGATTTAGCCGATATCCAGCCTTATTTAAATCCTGATTATAGAAAGTCTCAAGGATTCCGTGGTGGTTCTAATTTAACCAAACAGTTTGATGCCATTATTGAGGTGCATCAAAAGATATCGGAATATCAGCTGACATTTAATAGCTATTTAAATGAGAGCGAGAATAAGATTCTGACATCATTGCAGGATTCTAGATATCCCGATGAAGATGGCAAAATTAAGAACTTTAATAAGAATAAAGAAAAAGAGCATCAGACACTTTTTGAGTTAGAGACCATTAGCAAGTTAATGGCTCTCTTAGACATGCTAGACAGTTTAAATCAGCATATTTTGTTGGTATTGGCCAATCTTAACCGTCATATTGTGCTGGCTGTGCGTAATAGACTACCAGTAATTTTAGAAGAGCGCGGCGAGACGACCTTTAGTTTGCAGATGGTACGCTTAAACCAAGCATTAACTGGTCGTCAAGGAGATAAGCTGGCGCGTTATATTCGTCATCACTATCCTGTGGCATTGATTGACGAGTCGCAAGATATCAATGGCGAGCAAGCCATTATGATTGAAAGCATTTATTTGCCAAAGAATAAGCGTAAACAGTCGGACAGTGACAAGCAATCAACCACTAACAAAACCAATCATGAGTTTCTGCTATTGGTTGGTGATCCCAAACAGGCTATTTATGGGTTTCGTGGTGGCGATGTAGCCAACTATAACTACATGAAAGCCCAGTTTGATAAAAGCGCCCTTTGGACACTTGATATCAATCGCCGTTCTAATGCCGGTGTGATTAACGCATTGAACTGTTGGTTTGGTATGGCGAGTGCAACAACTGCTGAGAATAAGCTGTCGCAACTAGGAACTGGCATTCATTACCAACATATTAAAGCAGCAAAACCGGAATATGAGCTATCTTGGTTTAATGCGTCAGATAGGCTAGATGATGTACTGGTGACAGAAGTGCTTTCTGCTCAGCCAGTGAGCTTATTACACCTGCCTTATGACAAGGACAAAGAGTTTGATTACGATGAGCATGAAATAACAGCTCGCCATATAGCTACTTTGCTTAATAGTGGTCAGACACTTAAAGGTAAGCCGATTCAGCCGAGTGATATTGGGGTGCTGGCACGTGCCAAAAAAGATCTGAAAAGGGTCGAAGATGAGCTGGTAAAACTTAATGTGCCGACCTTGACGACCAGTGACGTCAGTATTTTTGAGACTATTATGGCAGAAGATGTGGCAGCATTGCTGAGTGCCATGCTATACCCATATCGTCATGACATGATTAATCGGGTATTGACCAGCCACCTATATGGACTGAGTATCAAAAACATCAAAGCCATGATGACGGATCATGAGTCAGGCATTACCGAGGGTAGCCGTACGCCAAGCGCTCATTCAAACAGTTCTAATTTGAAAAATCTCTCCGCCCATGAAGCTACTGATACTAAAAAAAGCTATCAAGACTTTATTACCTATCTAAAAGAAGGTGCACAGCGTTGGCAGCACTTTGGTATCTTATCGGCGCTACATTATTTATTAGATAAAAGCCCTGTGCAGCCGCAAGGCGTTTGGCAAGCCCTAGCTGCTCATCCAGAAGGCGATCGCCATATCATGGACTTGCGGCATGTGATGGACATCTTGGCGCAGTATGGTCTAGGTATGGGTGAGCATGAGCTACTGGCGTGGTTCAGGCAGCATATAGATGCAGCGCCTAACAGTGACTGGGCTAAGCAATATCCGCTACCGACAGAGTCTGGTGTGCAATTGATGACTATTCATAAGTCAAAAGGGCTTGAGTTCCCTATTGTCTATGTATTGGGAATGGGTGATGCCAGTAGGAAGTCTGGTAATAAGGAAGACTATGGGTTGTACCTATATAACGCGCAACAAGCGCCTTCAGCGCTAGTGCGGCAGTCGATAGAAGTACAGCAGTCGACAGATAATCAATCGACGGGAAATCAGCGCCGCTTCTCACCATTGCAAGGCTCTGCCACGGATGAGGGTTACTATACGAATATCGAGACACAAGAAGGTTTTGATGAGATAAGACGGCTTGGCTATGTGGCATTTACTCGAGCCAGTGAGCAGCTTTATGTTGTGCTACGAGATCCGAGTAACAAAACAGGGTTTGAGCTAAAGCCAGTGTTTTATTGGTTTGAATCGCCAGAAGCAAAGTTCGAGCTACCTGACAGGCTCAAAGGTATTGTAGGCATGCTTAGAGGTCATAAAGTTAATGAGTTCTATGACAATAATTACGCAAACAACAATGCTAACTCAGCAGGTATAAATGACAGTGTTCAGATGGCTGCTACCAAGTCAAATGCTCATAAGCCTACGACAGAGGCTATTGAGTACGCGCCATTTGCTGAGGTGATGAAAACCAATTATTTTTACGGTTGGGCTAAGACCAGCTTTACCGCTTTGGCGCGGCAGCTAGATGAATCTACACAAGCAATGGCGATAGTGGATGAGCGTATTGATGATGCGATAGACATTGATATGACAGAGTCTTCTGTTTCAGACCTCTCTTCACTGAATAGTAAAGAGTCTCTCGAACAAGACAGTGAGCTAAGCCTCAAGTCAGAAGATGATATCCGCTTTACCTTTGTAAAAGGTGCCAATGCCGGTACGTTTTTGCATGAGATATTTGAACAGATTGATTTCACCAATAAAGCCCAGTGGCATCAGGTTATTGATAGAGCGATTAATAGCTATCAGTTGCCGCTGATATATAGCAGTGCTGAACAGCAGAGCCGCAGATCCCAAGGCAAAAAACAAAGAAATAATGATGGGTTTGATCTTGAGTCAATAGGTACAACCAAGCATGAGGCATTAGTTAATTGGATTGAAGAGGTGTTGCATGCGCCACTGTTGGCTTCCAATCAACCCTTGATTGCTCTTGATAAAGGTAAGCGATTTGCCGAGTTAGAGTTCAACATGGGATTGTCAGAGAATTTTAAAGCACAGGATATTAGTCAACTTTTTCAACAGTATTTACCTGACGAGACAGATAAACACGTTACTCTAGTGCCACAAAATAAAGCACATTTGTATCGTTATTTGCGTGGTGAGATTGACTTGGTGTATGAGCATGCTGGCAAGTATTATGTGGTCGATTATAAGAGTAACTTTCTAGGAAATAGCCTAAGCGATTACAATGAAGATACCCTCAAGAAAGCAATGTCCAAGGCGGGGTACTGGCTACAAGCAGCAATCTATCAGGTAGCATTGCATCGGTTCCTTGCTATGAGAATCAGTGATTATACGGGTAACGAAGATAAGTACTTAGGCGCTGTAGAGTACGTGTTCTTACGCGGTGTGTATGATCCAAATGCTAAAATCGCTGACACTACATCTCAAGATAATAATAAGCCTAGCAGTAACAATTTAGAGAATCATAACTGCTATGGATTGGTTACTTGGGATATTCCCATTGCATTCATTAAAGGTCTAGATGCCTTGTTTGGCCTGCCGGACTAATAAACCTTGTATAGCAACTAGGTAGATAAAAATTGTTATAGCAGTTAATCAGATTGATAAGAGATAAATATACGATGAGTAATAATAACAACAAGAGCAAGTCAGCCATTAGTTTACAAGAGAGCTGGGCCAGTAATCTCAGTGATTATATTTTGCTGCGCCGTCAGCAAACACATGTAGCATATGACGCAACAGATGCAAAGACAAACGATGAAAATAGAAGAATCGGTAAGTCAAAAGATAGCGATTTATTTACGGCTCTATTCGTTATTTTAGCGGCTCATTTGGAAGAGGGTCACACCGTATTAACGATTGATACAGCCGATCATGAAGCTCCCATGCAAGGTCAGATTAATGGGGAAATAGTCACGTTATATACATGGCAGCAGCAGTTATTACAGATACTGGCAACACCAATTTTTGCGCTGATTGATACTCAGATAAAAGCGCAACTAGACACGCAATCAAACGATGATACTACAACGGAGACATCGCTATTTGTATTACTAGATACTTTGTTTGGTCAGCGAGATTACCTGTGGGCGCAGCTAGCACTTAGTAATCATGAAAAAGAGACGTTGATCAAACGTTTTGATGCGATAACTACGTTATATCATCGCTTGAAAAATAGCGACTTAAATACTTTCGTTCATTCAATCCATGAGCATGCTTTATTTGCTAATGTTAATGCGAACACTAATTGTAACAACCATCAAAATAGCCTAAGCAAAGATAATCAACCAATTATTTATAACATAACCAAGAATAAAGAGACCCAAAGTTCGAAAATCACATTTTGGCTACACCGCACATGGCAGGCAGAGTTTAATTTAGCACAGCATATCAATCATATTTTGAATCAGCGGATAGTGCCTTTAGACATTACCACGCCTGAGAACTTAAATGACCAACAGATAGCCGCTATCAATGTGGCGAACAATAATGCATTTAGTATCATTACTGGTGGCCCAGGGACAGGTAAAACCTACACCGTTGCTCAATTGGTTATAGCGTTACAACAGGCGACAGAGAGTAGGGGAGACGAGTCTAAACATATTAGATTTAGTACAGACAGTGCTAGTCTAGCATTAGCAGCGCCAACAGGTAAGGCAGCCCAACGTATGCAAGAGTCTCTGCAGGCGGCTTTAGACGACGCAAATGTAGAGCTGCAGTTGCAAGAGGCGAAAACCATCCATCGTCTACTAGGTATCGGTAGAACGGGTAGACCGCGCTACGATGTCAACAACCCACTGGGTGAAGATATTATCATCGTTGATGAAGCATCTATGCTCGGAGTTGAGTTGGCTAATTACCTTGTGAGCGCGGTAAAGCCAGGTGCTAGGCTGATATTATTAGGCGATGCTAATCAGTTAGCAGCCGTCGATGCAGGAGCAGTATTGGCTGATCTCTGTCGCATTCCGCTATTGCAACCTATACATGCAGAGCTAACAGAGAGCCGCCGATTTAGCGCCGAGTCAGGTATCGGTAAACTGGCCACTCAAATCAATAAAGCAGAGACAGATCTTCAAGCTATTTGGCAATTATTAAGGCAAGACGCTGCTTTGAGTTTCCAATATGTTAATACGTTACAAGCAGAGTCCCTATCAAATAACAAGATAGAAAATAGCCTAAGCAAAGAAAAAATTATTTCAAAAATCTCCAATAATTACCAATCATACGTAAATAAAGTTAAGAATTTACTAAAAAATCCAATAGAAAAATCCGTGCCAGAATCAGTTAAAAATACTACCACTTCGTTAATGGAAGTATTTAATCAATTTAGAATCCTCACTGCTGGCCATAATGGTGAATGGGGCGACCGCTATATCAATAACTACCTTACTCAATGGTATCTTGCTGAGTTAAAGTTACCATTGGGTCAAAATATATGGTTCCATGGACGTCCTGTTATGGTGCTACAAAATAACTATGAGCTTGGGCTATTTAATGGGGATATTGGTTTCTGCTTACAAACATCAGATGAAAGGAGCCAATTAGAAGTGTTCTTTGAAAATAAGACACAAGGGATAGCTGTTAATTTGCTAAATGAAGAGGTGATAGCCACGGCATATGCAATGACCATTCATAAGTCACAAGGATCCGAATTTGATCATGTGGCTATTACTTTCGATAACAGCCATGCAAGATTGCTGAGCAAAGAGCTTATCTATACGGCAGTGACTCGTGCTAAGAAGCAGGTAACGATATATAGTACCAAGCACGCTTTAGAAAAAGCAGTTCAAACACCGACTGAACGCCATACAGGTTTGGCATTACAGTTTTAACGATTCATTCAAGTTGTTGTCGGCGCAATAAGTCAGCGCAATAAAAAAGCATCCAATTTGGATGCTTTTTTAGGATTTAACTATTCTAATCAATTAAGTCTAGAATTAAACTTTGTCTTCTTTGATTGCATAGATACCTGGTAGGTGACGCAAGTAACCATGGAAATCCATACCACAACCGTAAACATAGCGATCTGCAACATCAATACCCACAAAATCTACATCGAAATCTGCAACTTTGCGATCATGTTGCTTGTTAAGCAATACACAAGACTCAAGTGATAGAGGCTTTTCTTTGCTTAATTCTTCAACAACTGCTTTTAGGGTAATACCTTCGTCAAAGATGTCGTCAATTAACAATACGTGCTCACCTTCGATACTAACATCAGGCTTGAATTTCCAATCAAGCTCATTAGTACCTTCGTTATCACGATAACGGGTCGCATGGATATAATGCATACGATGGTAGAACGTAAGGTGTGTCAGTAGTTGACCAGCTGGAATCAATCCGCCGTTCATCACGACCATAACAATTGGGTTTAGACCAGCATAATGTAGATTGAGCTGAGCGGCCAAACGCTCATAAGCAGCAGCTACTTCGATACTGCTGATAAGGCACTCTGAGTTGCGTAAGGTTTTTTCAATTTCTTGGTTACTGATTTGGGTCATCGGGTGCGCCTTTGGTAAAAAGTGCCGCTTATTTTAGCAAATTTTAGTGAATTTGCCCAACGTCATATGACTTTTGGGACAAAATTAATCCAACTTTTGGGGTTATTCTGGCTTTTCTATAATAAATGGGCGGTAATAATTGGCCAATCTATTCAATGAATCATTTGGTAGGTCAGGTAATAGCTTATTAAGTGCCATACTCATGCCTTTATCAATTGCCGATTTGGCAACTGGAACTGACTTACGCTTGATCATGCCTAGCTTTAATGTCTCGGCATAACGACTGATGAAGTGGGTCAATGTTTCTTCGTTCATGGTTTCAAGTGCGGTTTTAAATTTGGCTCTATCTACATGTTCAGGCGTGATAGCAGCAAAACCTTCAGTGATGGTATTGGCATCTTTTTCTGATAGTTTAAAGCCGACACGTTTAACACCTTCATTATCAATAAAGGTTGCGTGATCTCTTAGAAAATGAAAACTTGGTAACACGTCTTTGTTGTTTTCTTTACCCAGTAAGATATTGAGCAAAGTATCTGTCGCGCGTTCAATCGTTCCAACAATTTTGCGCATAGAGGCTTGGCGCTCAGGGTTAGGAATAATATCTACCAAACCAACCAATAAATTATCAGTAAGATCGCGCGCTGTCTGATGCGTAAGAGCATCGCGATAAGGGTAGTACTCTACATTCTCATTTGAAGCAACGACTTGTTCGGCCTCACTGATTAAAGCTTTTAGTTTATCTGAGGGTACGAATCCAAAATAATGTGCCATTGCACTTCCTTTATTTGTTGTTTTTTATGTCTTACTTGCGTTATATTTATCACCAAATCGGTTATTATTCAAACAAAGTTTTAGTCTCAGGCTCATCAAACCAAATGCTGATTAGTGACATGCCCTAGTTATAAGATAAATGACTTTGTTGATTGGTAATAATTTTGCAAATCGCTAGAATTTACCTAAACGATAGATGAGCTGAGTCACTCATCGCACACTAATTTAGCATATTTTTCATATTTTAATTCAAAAAGCTTGAACTTATAAGGCTATTGACTACTTGTCTAGGGAGAGATGAGATGAATAGTGCTATCGTACTACTATTCGCCGTTGCCGCTATGCTCTGCGGCTACGTGTTTTATTCAAAATTTATCGCCACCAAAATTTTAGCATTGGACAACAGCCGTCCTACACCCGCACATACGATGAAAGATGGGATTGATTATGTTCCCACCAATAAGTATGTATTGTGGGGGCATCACTTTACGTCAGTAGCAGGGGCTGCACCAATTATCGGTCCTGCCATTGCGGTTATTTGGGGCTGGGTGCCTGCCATTATTTGGGTAGTGGTAGGTACTATCTTTATGGCTGGCGTACATGATATGTCTGCTATTTGGGCAAGTATGCGTAATAGAGGTCAGTCGATTGGCTCTATCGCTGGTACTGTCATGGGCACACGTGTCCGCAGCTTGATGATGGTTGTCATTTTCTTATTACTACTGATGGTTAATGCTGTATTTGGCGTAGCTATTGCCAATATGATGATCAAGACGCCATCTGCGGTATTGCCAGTGTGGGGTGCCTTAGTGGTTGCCTTTATCATCGGGCAGTGTATCTATCGCTACAATATGAATCTGGTCTGGGTTTCCATTATCGGGGTAACGGCCCTGTACGGGCTTATTTATCTTGGCCCTATGTTCCCGATTGTGTTACCTGAGACCGTGATGGGTTTGCCTGATAACGCGGTATGGATCTTGATCTTGTTCGCCTATGCAGCGATTGCGTCGTTGTTGCCCGTATGGATGCTGCTTCAACCTCGTGATTATATTAATGGCTTACAGTTATTTGTCGGTTTGATTCTACTATATGCCGCTATTTTTATTGGCACGCCTAATATTGTCGCGCCAGCGGTTAACACTGCATTACCAGCGGATACACCGTCACTTCTACCATTGTTGTTTGTGACAATTGCTTGTGGTGCCATATCAGGTTTCCATGGTTTGGTCGCAACAGGGACCACTTCTAAGCAAATTGATAAAGAAGAAGACGTTCGTTTCGTTGGTTACTTCGGTGCATTGGGTGAGGGTATGCTAGCACTTGGGGCAATTCTTGCAGCAACCGCAGGTTTTGCAACGCTTGGCGATTGGCAAGCGGTCTATCAAAAGTTCGGTGATGGCTCTATCGGTGCGTTCATCGACGGCGGTGCGACCATCTTGAATGCCGGCGTTGGTATCGACATGGTGCTATCACAGACGATGCTTACGGTAATGGCTGCATTGTTTGCTGGTACGACGATGGATACTGGCGTACGTTTACAACGTTATATTTTCCAAGAATTTGGTGAATTTTATAATTTACCCGTACTCAATAAGAGTGTCGTTGCAACGTTACTTGCTGTCGGAAGCTGTTTGTTATTAGCGTTCGGTGCTGGTGGTATCGATGGCGCGGGTGGTATGATTATTTGGCCGCTATTTGGTACAACCAACCAGTTAATGGCTGCCTTAACCTTGATGATCGTTACCATTATCTTGTTACGTAAGGGCAAGCCAGTTTGGTACACCTTAGCACCATTGTCGTTCTTGTTGGTTATGACTGTCTTTGCACTATTGATTCAGCTCAAAACTTTCTTTACTGATGGTAATTGGCTACTTATTATTATGGATATTATTATCTTAATCGCAACTATTTTAGTGACGTTTGAGAGTTTGTCTGTACTACGAAAAGAGTGGTCACTACATAAAGGTAAAAGCGGTGAGGTTTAAACGTTAAACCATATTGAGTGTCTGTTTAATAAAAAACGCTAGCAGCAATTGCTGGCGTTTTTTGTATCATATAGGCATGATGGATCATAAGAATTAAGTAAAATACGAGCACATTATGGAAAATAAAGACACATCAGATAATATAGAAAATGTTCAACCACTAGAGAACACTCAACCATGGTGGCAACGGTTTAAGAGTGGACTAAATGAGTTTTATCATGCGCCTTATCGTCAGACGATGGCACGCGCGGCACGTGATGAAGAAGATTTTTTTATGTTACTCATGTTTGCTGAGAGCTTGGGTATTGATAATCCCGCCAGCTTTTATACATTAGAGCTACAACCATTATTTTTAGAGAACTTTCATGAGTGGCATACACGTATGGGAATGGATAGATGTCCATTTGACCACGTCGGCTGCTGCTAACAGTAGTGGATTGATTATATAAAAAAGTAGCTAAGCATTTATTAGATAATGATACAAAATACGAGATAACGATATGGCATTACACCCTTTACATGGATTGGTAGAGCAGTTAGAGACACAACCGATTATATTTATCGGCGGCAAAGGTGGTGTAGGGAAGACTACCACAGCAGCAGCTCTAGCCAGCTACTATGCAAGCCAGCAGCAAAAAACCTTAATTGTCTCAACCGATCCGGCACATAGTTTGGGCGATGTATTGAATGTACGACTCAATAATGAGAAAACGGTGATATCACCTTATCTAGATGCGATTGAGTTAAATCCTGATGTGATTGTCGATGAACATTTTGCTCAAGTTGAACGTACAATTAAAGCTTATGCCAACCCAGATATGATGCCAAAAATTCGTGAGCATCTGAGGCTATCTAAGTCGGCACCTGGCGCTCAAGAAGCCGCGATGCTCGAATCCATGTGTCACCATTTAGTCGAAGCGGCAGATGCTGGGTATGAACACATCATCTTTGATACCGCACCGACAGGTCATACTTTGCGATTATTGGTATTACCAGAAATGATGGGGGCATGGACGGATGGGCTGCTTGCACAGCAGCGACGACAAGCCAAACTACGTTCGGTGGCGACGCATTTGGACAGTCACAATCAGAAAAACGGCGCTCAAAAGAACGATGTAGCCAATCCCTTTGCAGCAAAAAAATCAGATCGCTGGGAGCAAGCTGTTTCAGTATTAGAAAAGCGCAAGCAATTGTTCCGCCAAGCAGGATTGCTATTACATGACCGTACACAAACAGCGATTGTATTGGTGATGACCGCTGACGTCTTACCATTGGCTGAGACCAAGCGCGCTATCGAGCAATTAGAAGATAGTAAGCTCATGCCAGCAGCAATCGTCATCAATCAGCTGATATCAACTGCGCAGTCGGATGAGTTTTGGCGACGCCGCGCTGATCGTCAGCAGCATCTACTGCAGGATATCGAACAAAGCTTTACCAAGTACCCGCTGTATCCAATCTATCTGCAACAGACGGATGTACGTGGCACTGATGCATTAAGTGCGTTGTTAAGTGCATAGGGTGCATAGATAGTTAGCTAGTAATTTATGACTCACGCTTATACGACTGTAGTTTGCCTGACAGCGACCATGCCATGTCTGTGCGTAATAACTGAGCTTGTTCAGACTTGCCGCTGCTGAGCGATGACCATTGCGGTTTACCTCGGGCTTTTTTAAGCTCACTTGGTAATTTATGAGCCGGCCATACAGTAATTGGATTATTGTCTTCATCTGCATGGTCACTGTCGTCAGTTAGCGACGTTCCAAGACTGCTGTTTTCGCCTTTATATAATAACTGAGTGGCATCTGTAGCAGCATGACCACGATGACGTAAGGCAGTGAGAAGGTCTAATGCTCGCGTGGCTAATAGCGTCAACGTAGCAGGATCGATATATAAGCGTTTTACCCCAGTAATCCTATCGGCAATACTGCTGGTATTCGATAGCAACCCGCCTGCGATACCGCCTATTGCAGCACCCAACCCTAATGTAGTGCCTAGTGCTGCCGCATCAATGCCCAATCCGAGCAGCGCACCAGCAGCGGCACCAGACGTTGTACGGATGCCATAACTTTTGAGTAGTTCAGGGTCGAATGGGTCTTGTTGATAGGCTTGTAGCTCAAGCGGCGTTGCCGAGACAGCATTATCATAGAACTTGTAGAGGTTAAGTAAGTTATGCTGCATCGCACGCTCACTTTGCCTGACCGCTTCTTGCATTTGCTGTAACACAGGCAATGGGTCGTCATCTTCATTGATCTCGCGTACAAAGGCAGCAACATTCAATAAAAAATCAGCGATGATGATATTGGCCTCGTCATACAGCTGCGCCCAATCCTCCGTTCGACGTTGCATCAGCTGCTCAAGCATTTCAGAGTGAGTAAGCATGGTGGCTAGGTTTTTCCATAGACGCATCTCATCTTCAAACTCAAACGCGACCGAATCGAAACGCGTTGAAATATGCAGATTGCGTCTTGCCAGCATAGTCTGCCAGTCATCGATATTGGCATTCTGACTGTCTGTGAAATTAAAAACGGGCATCACAGGAATCGCAGCCCAAGACAAAATCGCTAGCTCATCTTTATATTTACCCAATACAGGCTCACGAGCATCTACCACGTAAATGGCCATATCACTTGTCAGCAACTGACGAATCACTTTGGCTTCTTGGCTATAATCATAGGGCAAGTCATAGCTGTCTGAACCTTGAGCAATATCCGCCGCCAAAAACTGCTGCAAGCGTTCAATACCATCACGGCGACTGGCGGTATTGTCCTCTAGCCAATCCATAAGCCCTGAAGCATCTTCCAGACCAGGTGTGTCGTATAGTGCAACTAAGACTTCGCCAGTTTGGCTATCTGTCAATTGAGCCTGCTCGACATGCCGTGTGGTCGCAGCTTCGTTTTTGACTTCACCAAAATATACGTCACGCAATAACGTGCGCAATATAGAGGTTTTGCCCGTATTGGTATGACCGACAACGGCTAATTTAAGCGGTTCACCACTGGCAATCGTTTTCTTTGTTACCCTTGACGCTGGTGCTGTCGTTGCTGATGTATCGGTTGATACAGGTTGATTATCCTGAGTAGCTATTGACTGAGCTACTGTGGATTTTGAGGTGTTGTCTGAAGGAATACTTGAAACATCAGGGGTCGGCTCATAAGCTTTGTCCGCAAAGAGACCTGCAGGCTTATTATTCTCACGATTATTGTTATTGTCATTATTCATAGTAACGTCTTATATTTATTGATGGCAAAAACACACAGTAGCCATTTATTGTAAAACAAATATGATTGAGTATCGGTTATGAATGCGTATTGTCATATCATAAATCGTAGTCCACGCATTTATAATCAGGCTTTAGTCAATTCTCTATAAATTGGATACAAGGAAGCCGAGTGAAAGCACTACAAGTAGTAGGCTAAGCGAGACTGACACCGTATCCAATTTATAGAGAATTGACTATATTAGACAGCACTAGGTGGACGCAGCAGTACCTTTAGCTTTTTCTTGAACCCTTTGGCACGAAAAAACCGCTGCCACATACGGTAAAAGACCCCAAATATCAGGCTAATAATATTATCGTGGCTAGTTTCACCAACGGCACCATATTTGACAGGGTTGTTGACCGTATCTTCTTCTACATAAGTGCCAAACCAGCGATCAAAAATAATGAGTACGCCGCCATAATTTTGGTCAATGTATTCGTCGTTGGTGCCATGATGGGCACGGTGGTTGGATGGGGTATCAAAGACATACTCAAACCATTTGGGAAATTTGCCCACGGTTTCAGTATGAATAAAGAATTGATAAATAAGATCAAGCGCGTAAAAGAAAAACACCCACACTGGATGTACACCAAGCAGCATCAGCGGCACAAAGAATAACCACCAACCCGTCACTGAGTACAGCAGGCTTTGACGCATGGCGGTGGACAGATTCATATGGTCATCTGAATGGTGCACGACATGCGCTGACCAAAACCAATTCATACGGTGTGACGCACGATGGAACCAGTAATAGCTAAACTCAACCGCAACGAATATAGGAATGGCGGTAAGCCATGTCACCTCAATAGTAAATAAGCGATATTGATATAACCATAAGCAGATAGGTATGACGATAAGCGCTTGGACAATCAATTCAAACCCTAAATAAGAGCCGCCTAAGCTAAAATTGGTCATCGCACGTCGCCAGCTAAAGCTTTTAGCATTGCCACGCTTGGACTGATACAGCCATTCTGCTAAAAATAATAAGAAAAATGGGCCGCCAGCCAGCGGTAGCAGCCACTCCTGCCAATACGCAGGTAGAATGCTTGCCAGCATTGGCTGCCACGACTCTGGCGCAGCCGTCAATATGCTTTGGTTTAATGCCTCTCGGTAACCATCCAATAATTGACCATACTGACCCAAGCTCATAAGGGAATTATCTAAGGAGATATCTGCTGCCATATTGGGCTCCTAGCCACTATAAAACATCCTTGTCACAATAAGTTTAGAGGGTAGTGCCATATTAATCATTAGAATTTATTGAGCGCTTGAGTCAACCAAGCCAATTTTTCGTGCAGAGAGCGCCGTTTGCCACTGCTGATAGCGAACGGTTTGTTTGTCTAGTGGCTCATCATCCGTACGCGTGTCAGTCAATCTTGTAGAATCGCTATTATCACCAAGCAGTTGTACGATAAGCCCATCTTTGGCGTGAGCAGCGATTTGATCGAGCTTACGTAGCGTACCGCGGTCGGGCAGTGCTTTGCTATGAATGCCAAGCAAGACCTGTACAGGATGGTTATCTAGATAGTTTTTAAGCCGTGCCATATCATCACGGTCATCAACGATACCAAAATTCTCAACCTCACTTAATTTTTCAAGACTATGGCTACTGCCATCAAGCCCTGACTGCCACCATTTGTCCTGATCTGCAGGGTATTCAAGTAGAGCAACTAATTTCTTGCCCGCACTGACCGTCGCTTTTGGGGCGATAGGGGCTAGTGCTTCTGTAAAGTCATCAGCATCCACCACGTGCCGCTGCCAAAAGTTTAGGATTTTTTGATAATACGGCTGTTTGATATCCAAACGCATTTTTTTGCGGCGGAACATCATTGCACAAAACGCCCATGCTATCGCTCGAGGGACAATGCCGTACATCAGCAAGCTACCAACCAACAATCCTGCCCACTGGCGTGCAACAGACAGCGGCATCGCCTCGGTGACAAGCCTGCTCTGTGCGATTGCCGTACTGTCTGGTACACCAAATCCCACCATACTAGGTAGCCAGCCTAATACCTGAGTCAAGCTCACCAACGCTTGATCAGAGAGTAGGGTTGACTCCCAGCTAAAGCTATACTGACGTACAACCAGCAAAAATATAATCGCAAGCAGCATCCCCGTCAATGTCGCGAGCCACAACTGATGGCTAAATCTGCCCAAATACCAGCGCATACCGCTGTGCTGCAACTGGCGTTCATACAGATCGACGGCCGCTTTGGTCACATCGTCCTTACCGCGTATGAGATAACTTGGACTGACAAAGCTCGCAAACCAACTGGGCGATTGCTGATCTCGATTGACAAGGGTCATGACAAGCCAGCCACCAAGCATAATGGTATGAAAACCAAGCAGACAGACCAACACATAAAAGAAATTCACAACATTGGACTGCAATAGGGTAAATAACCCTAGAAATCCGGAGATGCACCACACCACGCTCATAACAATCATGATGCCTTTTATACGGCCGTCAATCTTACCCAGTACACGCGCAAGCGCCCCGTTGCTGTCTATACGTGACGCTCGTCGATGCAGCTTTTGGATAGGCGTACCGTCCTCGCCCTGTAGCTTTTCCGTGATTAATAACGGGTCAGTGGCAAAAACGTGCTGATCGGTCTCTAAGGCACGTACCAGCTCGGTCAGTTGATCTTGGGGTGATAGCATAATGCGATAATATCCGTATGAAAGCGTCAATATAAGAAATAGGAAGCAAAAAATGCGCGTTCTAATCGTTATAGATTATTGTAGCGTATATAGAATAAGGATGACTTGTATTATTTTTATCATAGTAAACGCTTATAAAGTCAGCCAAAATGAATAAATGAAACCAAATCGTGTCAAAAAACGTATAAAAGAGACATATCAAAAAAAGGAAGGTGCCATATGAATAACGAAATGAATAATAAAACCTATCTTATCATCGGCGGAACAGGCGGCATTGGTCAAGCCATGGTACAGCAGCTAATACAAAAAACGACTGTGAGTCAGACGGACAGTCAAAATAAACATAGCCAGAGCACACAAGTATTTGCTACTTATCATCGAAATGAGCCAAACATTGAAGCAGAAAACCTGCACTGGCTACCAATGAATGTCAGTGATGAGGATAGTATTAAAAAAGCTGCCGATACAATCAAACAGATGGTCGGTCATGTAGACTGGGTAATCAATTGCGTAGGATTATTGCATACAGAGACAGCGCAGCCGGAAAAGGCCTTGCGACAGATGGAAACGGAGTTCTTTTTGCAAAACATGCAAATCAATGCGCTAGCCAGTTTGCTGATAGCTAAACACATCAAACCGTTGCTCGCCAAGGCTACTCGCAGCGCCAATCATCCTGCTATTTTTGCGACCGTATCAGCCCGCGTCGGTAGCATCACTGACAATCAACTAGGCGGCTGGTATAGCTATAGAATGAGTAAGGCGGCTCTTAATATGGGGATGAAAAACCTGAGTATTGAATGGGGCAGATCACTTAAAGATGTGTGTGTGGTGGTCATGCAACCCGGCACCGTCAATACCCAACTATCCGCGCCATTTCAAGGCAATGTCGTTGAGGGACATCTATTCTCGCCAGCGTATAGCGCGGAATGCTTATTGGAAGTACTCTCAGGTATGACTGCTACCCAGTCAGGCAGTTTTGTCGATTGGGCAGGAGAGTCAATACCTTGGTAGCCATCAAACTGACGCTAGCGTACTAGTAAGCCATCAATCTAATACGCTTCAAACAGCGCCATAAACTCATTAACAGGCGTCTGCTCCAGTCTTTCTTGATCGTCGCATAACTCAATGATCTGCTGACAGCGACTTTCGATAAAACGAGTGGCTAGACTGGCGTGGAACTTGGCTTCCAGTACAGGGATGCCCTCAGCGCGGCGGCGTTTATGCCCGATAGGATATTCAACAGCCACTTTTTCTGTACTGCTGCCATCGTTAAAAAATACTTGAATGGCATTAGCGATAGAGCGCTTGCTTGGGTCATGATAGTCTTTTGAATACTGCGCGTTTTCTTCTACAAACATCTTGCTGCGCAGCTCATCGATTGACAAATGCTGTTCGTGATAGTCATCCTCGTAGTTCTCTGCCATCAGATCGCCTGTCAACAACGGCACAGCCACCATATACTGCAAACAGTGATCTCGATCGGCTGGATTGGCAAGTGCGCCTTCTTTTGAGATGATGCGAATCGCTGAGTCATGGGTAGTTAGGACAATTCTCTCAATATCGTCGATTCTGTCTTCGATGTGTGGGTGCAGAATCACAGCGGCTTCACAAGCAGTCTGCGCGTGAAATTCAGCTGGAAAGCTTATTTTAAATAAGATGTTTTCCATCACGTAACTACCAAAATCCCGCTGGAATTTAAAGCGACGATCGTCTTCAGGCTTTGTCGCTAGATCCTTATTGGTATGGCTAAATAGCACATCATAGAATCCCCACTGCGGTGCGGTTAATGCGCCAGGAATACCCATTTCACCACGTGCCGTTATATCTACCAGACGTACCGCACGACTGGTTGCATCACCTGCCGCCCATGATTTTCGGCTGCCAGCATTGGGTGCATGCCGATAGGTGCGCAGTGCCTGACCATCGACGATAGCTTGTGAGATGGCTGCCATGATGCGCTCACGTGGCAGCTGATAAAGTTTTGCAACGACTGCTGTTGATGCTAACTTGACCAAAAAAACATGATCGAGCCCCACACGGTTGAATGAGTTTTCGAGTGCCAGTACGCCTTGAATTTCATGCGCCATGATCATGGCTTCAAGCACTGCTCTCATGGTTAATGGTGCTTGTCCTTGGCTGATATTTTTTTGACTAATATAGTCGGCGACTGCCAAGATACCACCCAGATTATCAGAAGGATGGCCCCATTCAGCAGCAAGCCACGTATCGTTATAGTCAAGCCAGCGCACCATACAGCCAATGTCGAAGGCGGCCTTGATGGGGTCTAGTCTATAGGAGGTGCCAGGGACGCGAGCGCCATGCGGCGTTATTTGATCGGGACAATCAGGCCCCAAGTGCTTGGTGCACTCAGGGAAGCGCAGCGCAAGTAAGCCACAGCCAAGCGTGTCCATTAGACAGTGGCGCGCGGTATTCCACGCATCAGTAGGGTTTGGGGACTGCTCGTCTATTGAATAGTTGAGAACGTAATCGGCGATTTTTTGAATTTCATCGTCATATTCTGGACGGATGTTGCTCTCTACCGTTGCATCATTTTTATTTGAATTGGTATTTGACATGGTTGGTTCCTCATCCTGAGTGTGCTACTTCCTTGACTGATTATCTCAGCCGTCCTTTTAAAGGAATCATTATTTAAAAGTAGCACACTCAATATGGAACAACCAATTTGAATTATGTTAAGAATTAAGATGTTAGCAGCGGTCTAAATCATTAAGTACAACAGACCTAAAACAAACAAAGCGGCCATGATAAACAGCAGGAAACTTAACACTTTAGTCGTGGTTGACGCAGTATCCGTGCTCTCTTTTTTGATTTTGTTTTTCTTAGCAACGTATAGCACCATTTTTACATGCTCGATATTGTCCTCGAGGTAGTGCTCGCCTTCAGGCACAAAACCTAACGACTCATAAAAACTAAGTAAGTAAACCTGTGCCGAGATGATAATCGGACGCTTTTTACCGTACTTTTTGCGGCACTGTGCAATAGCCTGATTCATCATTTGCCGTGCTAGACCATCACCTCTATGCTCTGATAGCACAAGCACTCTACCGATAGCAGGCATCGCAGTGTGGTTGGTCTTAATGGTAGGATCAGCTACTGATAGATTGGATTTTAGCTTATTAAACTCAGGTGGGATAATACGGCAATAGCCCACCAATGCTGCGTTTTGATGAGCGATTAGGTGCAAACAATCAAAATCCACTTCATCCATATCTTGATAGGCACAGTTTTGTTCGACGACAAACACTTGCGAGCGCGCCTTTAAAATATGGTACAAATCAACTGAGGTCAGCTCGTCAAAGGTTTTTAAAGAAAATTCACAAGTCATAGTGGGCTAGCTTCTGGCAATAGGCAGTAAAAGATTGGCATTATAACGATTTAGGCAGGCATTAACCATTCCTAACCGTTTAGGGTCTGGCTGATTTTGTCTAAGTTTAGGCTATCAGACATAGCGCTAAAGATTTCAAAGTACTTGCCGCGTTGGGCATAAAGTACTTCATGTGTACCTGTCTCAACCACTTCGCCATTTTCTATCACTACGAGATCGTCGGCATCGATAATTTGAGCGATATTGTGCGAGACCATAATGACGGTACGGTCTTTTTTGATCAAATCTAGGCTTTTTTTGACCTGCTGACTGGCGATAGCGTCTAGACTGGCTGTCGGCTCGTCCAAAAACACAATAGGTGGGTCTTTTAAAAACATCCTTGCGAGCGCAATACGCTGCTGTTGACCACCTGATAAGGACTTAGCAGTGCTCTCATAGCCATCAGCTAACCCTATGATCTGCTCGTGGATAGAGGCTTTTTTTGCAGCCACGATGATGTCATCTTCGCTAGCATTCATATCCCCATAGCGGATGTTTTCACTGATCGTACCCGAAAAAATATGATTACTCTGTAGTACTAGGCCGATGCGCTGACGCAACTCGTGGGTATCACAGTCAGCCAAATCATGCCCATCTAGGCAAATCGTGCCAGCGTCTGGGGCATAGAACTTGACCAATAGATTGATAATCGTGCTCTTTCCTGCGCCAGAAAGGCCAACCAACGCGGTGATACGATTGGGCTTGATAGTAAAGCTGACGTTTTTTAGCGCTTGCGTGCCATTAGGATAGGTAAAATCAACGTTTTTAAGCTCGATATGACCTTTGAGGTTTTCGCTACTGATGCCATCGATGTTTTCGACTTGTTTGTCATCTTCTAAAATATCAAAAAAACCTTCGGCATAGGTCAATGCATTATTTATCTGGTCGTAGATGCGGTGTAATTGACGGATAGGGGCGGCGACGTTCTGAAATAGCATGACATGAAACAAAATCATGCCAATGGTCATCTCGCCTTTTAGCACAAAATAAGCGGTGAGAAGGATGATAACCACCACACCAATCTGCTCGATAAAGGTTTTGATGGCATCATAAATAAAGCCAATACTACGAATGCGTAGTTGATTGTCGGTCATTTCTTTTTGAATGGCTAAGTGCTTCTCAGCCTCAATTGACTCACGGACAAAGGATTTCACCACGCTGATCGAATTAATTAAAGAGATCACCAAACCGCTTTTGGCTTCTCGAAACCCACGCATCTGCCGACGAAACCCTTGCAAACGCCGTGCTTGCTTTTGGCTGATAAAGAAGTAAATGGGTATGATAATAAGACCGACCATGCCAACCCAAAAATTGGTCGAAAACATAATGATAAGTGCCACAATTGCATTGGCAAATAGCGGTAGCATGTCGATAAAGAAATTTTGCACGAGGCTGGTTAAACTGCTGACCCCATAATCAATACGGGTTTGCAATTTACCACTGTCGTTTTCACTACTGGTATAAAACGCCATCCGATAGGTAAGGATGCGCTCAATGATTTTTTGAGACAAGTCACGAGATAAGTTGATACGAATCTTTTCACCAAAAAAACGCTGACCAAAAGAGATAAATATCGACAGGATCTCTTTAGTTAGCAAGACCGCGCTAATAATACCTAACATACGCAAACCTGCCTGCCATGGCTCGGCAAGCGTAGCAATTTCGGTCAAGGTATCGACGGTATAACGCAGTACAAACGCATTGACCTGAGCCGTAAAGGAGCCTAATACGGTCAGCGCCAAGGTAGCGATAATAAGCAAGCGATAAGGTTTAGCAAATACCGCCAGTTTTTTTAAGATATCCCACAGTAGTGCCCGCCGTTCTTTCTTTTCGACTGGAGCTTTCTTGTTTAACTGTACGCGGCGGGGTTGGGGAGATGTTGGCATGTATTTTTATAATTATTAGTAATTAGCTTTCATTATGTACTACTTTATTAGCGACTCCAAAAGGTATGTGAACCGAAGGTAAAATACTAGCAGATTTCAAGTGTAACTTTTGATCATCAAAGAAAATATGTGGTTTTAATATCTCAAGCACCTTAGACTTTTCAACTCCTCCCATAAAAAATGCCTCATTAGCAAGAATATCCCATTCTCTCATAGTATTAATTGCACGCTTATGTGAAGGTGCGTTTCTTGCTGTGACGATGGAAACTCTCAAAACTGGTTCATAATTAGGATTTTTAAGCTTGTAAGTAGTCTCAAGCTTTTGAATATAAGAAATGCGATCAAGAAAGTTTTTTAAAGGTCCTGGATTATGAGCTATATCTACTTTAGAAGACTCGTGAGAGTGGAAATCACCTAATTCATTAGATTTCTTATAAACTGTTTCTGCTTCATCGTCTATCAGCACCCCGTCAAAGTCGAAAGCAATCCTTAATTGCATGTCCTCAATATCATCAGAAATATTACCATGCAAGATTTGACCTGCTGGAAATCCTGCATCTACTGCTTGCTTAACATCTCCTTCATTGGCAGATAAAAATAACTCAATATCAAATGCTGGGATATATTTATAAGCTGATTGGCCTTGCAAAAAAACAGCCCGTGTAATTGACAGCTCATAGTGCTCAATAGAATTCATGACTCTCAACCCTGTGTCAGGATCGTTACGAGACAATAAAATTACTTCAACCAAAGGTTCATCTGAAATTTCATTCAACTTTAATAATATTCTGATGAATGGATAAGCAACGCCTGTGATAAGAGGAATATCTTGGTTTTCACGTTGATAATCCCTATATGCCTGCTCACCTTGTTCCCTAAATACCTTGTCTGACTCATCTAAATCAAACAAAGCACTTGAAGACAATCCAATTACTAACCTTCCTGTAAGGTCGTATGCCATTATAATTTCCTTAATTAAAAACTATCCGCTGGCACAAAAACTTCACCAACCATGATACGCCTTGCTGAGCGGCTCATCGATACTTTTTTGGCTTGCCAGCGTCCATCGACCAGTTCAGTCTTACCACCTACGAGTAATGTACCTGATGGATGGCCAAAACGTACCTCTGTCAGCTCGCCAGCGCCTGCTGCTTGATTGACGAGTGTGCCTTGTGTGGTTGCCGCAGCGGCGATAGCAACTGCTGCTGTACCCATCATGGCGTGATGCAATTGACCCATACTCATGGCACGTACGACTAAGTCAATCTCTTCTGTATCGACCGACTTACCACTAGAGGCGGTATAGCTCTGTGCTGCACCTACCCAAGCGACCTTAGGAATATGCTGGCTGGTCTGTGCCTCGCTCACGTCTTTGAATAATCTCATCGCAACGCCGCCTGTGGCACGGATTTTCTCAAGTTTGGCAAGTAGCTCACCATCGCTATTGATGTCGCCTTGTAATTCAGTACCCGTAAAGCCTAAATCTTCAGCTTTCATAAAGATGGTTGGGATACCTGCGCTGATAAAGGTGGCTTTGACGCTATCAGCATTTAGACCGCAGTCTGTCACATCGAAGTCATCAACCAAGTTACCAGTAGGGAACATATCACTTGTTGCATCAACCGGATCGATGAACTCAATTTTGACTTCAGCAGCTGGGAAAGTCACACCATCTAATTCAAAGTTGCCCGTTTCTTGAACCTGTACTTTATCATTCGCGTCTTTATAGACTGGCACATGAGCAATGATGGTTTTACCAATATTTTCTTGCCAGATACGCACTTCACAAATACCGCTTTCAGCATTGTCATCGATACTATTAGCAATTTTTTCGGCATCAACCAAACCCATATTAATGGCACAGGCACCAACGGCTGCGGTTAAGTTACCACAGTTACCCGCCCAATCAATCATAGGCTTGGCGATATTAACTTGTCCGAACAGATAATTCACATCGTGGTCTAGTCTGTCAGAGGCCGATAAAATTACCGTCTTTGAGGTACTAGAGCTACCATTGCCTAAACCATCAATCTGCTTACCGTAAGGATCTGGGCTGCCGATGACACGTAATAGGAAGTTATCACGTGATTCGCCAGCGACTTGGCAGCGCTCAGGTAAATCAGATAATTTAAAGAAAGTGCCCTTTGAGGTACCGCCACGCATATAGGTAGCAGGGACGGATAGTTGCGGGGCGAAAGAAGCTTTTGATTTAGTATTGGTTTGGGCCACTGTATTAAGTCCTTTTTATATCGTTATAAGATTGGGTATGCTGCCATCAGCAAGTAAATATGCATGATTAAGAGCGCTCGTTAATAATGATAGCGACAAGAGATAATCGTCAGGTAATTATCATCGACGGCATATACCAACCGATTGGCGTCATCGATGCGTCTTGACCAAAATCCGGATAGGTTTTCTTTTAGGGGTTCAGGTTTGCCAATGCCTTCAAACGGATTACGCTTACATTCGGTGATGAGTTTGTTAATACGTTTGAGTGTTTTTTTGTCTTGCGTTTGCCAGTACAGGTAGTCTTTCCACGCAGCGTCTGTCCATGCTAGTTGTTCACTCATTGTTAGACCCTTTGCCTTTGAACGGATTACAGCCTTTGAGTTCAAGCACTTTCAATATCGCCATCCGTATGCTCATTGTCGTCGCTGCGACCGTCACTTTTATCACTGCCTTCTGCTGTATCAATTAGCTCACGCGTCACAGTCTTGCCGGCTTTATATTGGGCAATAGATTCCGCTAAGTGCGCTGCATTGGCAGGAGATTTCAATAAATAGACGGTTTCCATCAGACTGTTATAATAATCAAGTGACATCACAACTGCATCATCAGCATCACGGCGGGTTACGATAGTGGCATTAGCATCATCGTTTACCGTATCTAGGACGGATTTTAGGTGCTTTCTGGCTTCTGAAAAACTAACGACTCTCATGGTTTACTCCTTTCATAATACGCTTCATGACTTGTACAATATATAGTACATATTACGCTATTGATCAAGTAAACTCAATATTTAGCTGCTATCTAGTACTTAGGAGTAAGTAACAAAACTCAGTGTATAGAACGCAAAAGCAAATAAAAGCCGATGTCATATAAGGCTATACAACATCGGCGTCTTCAGAGGAGTTGGTTAATCAGGACACATGACACTTATGCAATATCTAGCGTACCTTCGATAAACTCTTTAGCAAAGCGTTGTAGCATACCGCCAGCATTGTACATTTTGACTTCATCAGCAGTATCTAAGCGGCAGATAATAGGCGTCTCAGTGGTGCTACCATCAGTACGATGAATCACTAGAGTCATCAACCCGCCAGCCGAGACTTCACCTGTGACATCAAAGGTTTCTGTACCATCGATATTTAGCGTATGACGTGTCGTACCTTCTTCGAACTGTAAAGGTAGCGCTCCCATGCCCACTAAGTTTTGACGATGAATACGTTCAAAGTCTTCAGCGACAACGGCTTCCACACCAGCGAGGCGGACACCTTTGGCAGCCCAGTCACGGCTTGAGCCTTGACCATAGCCATCACCTGCGATGATGATCAGCGGCTGCTCACGGTTCATGTAGGTCTCAATCGCTTCCCACATACGCATGACTTGACCTTCTGGCTCAACGCGCGCCAATGAGCCTTGGACAACCTTACCATCTTCATCGCGTACCATTTCGTTCAATAGCTTAGGGTTGGCAAAGGTCGCACGTTGCGCGGTTAAATGGTCGCCGCGATGGGTCGCGTATGAGTTATAGTCTTCGGCAGGCAAGCCCATAGTGTCCAAATACTCGCCAGCGGCAGATGTGCCCAAAATAGCATTCGACGGTGACATATGGTCGGTTGTGATGTTATCACCCAATACTGCTAATGGACGCATACCTTTTAGTTTGTTCATCGCTGCCATTTGACCTTCCCAATACGGCGGACGGCGAATATACGTGGTCATTTCACGCCAGTCGTACAATGGGCTTAACGCTTTGCCCGTGTCTTTTTTAGCTTCATCAAACATTGGGATATATACGGCATTGTATTGCTCAGGCTTAACAGCAGAAGCAACAATGGCATCCACTTCATCATCATCAAACCAGATGTCTTTTAGATAGACGTCATTGCCGTCTTGGTCTTTGCCCAACGAGTCTTTTTCGATATCAAAACGGATGTTACCAGCGATAGCATATGCGATAACCAGTGGCGGCGATGCCAAAAATGCTTGCTTGGCATAGGGATGGATACGGCCGTCAAAGTTGCGGTTACCAGATAGCACTGCCGTGGTAAATAAATCATTGTCGATGATTTCTTGCTCGATGTCAGGGTCAAGTGCACCGCTCATACCGTTACACGTCGTACAGGCGAAGCCGACCACGTCAAAGCCGATCTCTTGCAATTCTGGCATCAGGCCTGCTTCTTCTAAGTACATTTTTACCGTTTTTGAGCCGGGCGCTAATGAAGATTTTACCCAAGGTTTACGTAATAATCCTTTGGCATTGGCATTGCGGGCGACGAGGCCTGCAGCTACCATGTTGCGTGGGTTTGAGGTATTGGTACAGCTGGTAATCGCCGCGATAATCACTGCGCCATCTGGCATGAGACCATCTTTTGGTTCAGGTAGCTTTTGCTCAGGCGCATGGGCGATGCCTTTGGCCACCAAATCATCGGTAGATACCCGCGCATGTGGACGCGATGGGCCTGCCATATTACGACCAACTGATGACAAGTCAAACTCAAGCACACGGGCGTATTCGACCTTTTCCATACCGTCAGCCCACAAGCCAGTTTGCTTGGCATACTGCTCAACCAATTTTATCTGAGGCTCAGAGCGACCAGTCAGACGTAGATAGTCAATGGTTTGCTCATCGATATAGAACATCGCAGCAGTGGCACCATATTCAGGCGTCATATTGGAGATAGAGGCGCGGTCACCGACACTTAGCTGGCGTGCACCATCACCGAAGAATTCGATATAGGTAGAGACCACACCTGCGTCGCGTAAGAACTCAGTCATCGCCAGTACGAGATCCGTACCAGTAATACCTTTTTGCAATTTTCCTGCTAATTTAACACCAACGTAATCAGGTAGGCGCATATATGATGGGTTACCTAGCATGACGCTTTCGGCTTCTAGACCGCCAACACCGATCGATATTACACCTAGTGCATCGACCATCGGCGTGTGGCTATCAGTACCAACCAATGTATCGGCAAAAGCGACTTCTTCACCCGCTTTATTGTGCACGACCTGTACGACAGGTGACATTTTTTCTAGGTTAATTTGATGCATAATGCCATTACCAGGCGGTACGACGTTTACATTGTCAAAGGCATACTGACACCAGTTGATAAAGTGAAAGCGGTCATCGTTGCGGCGCTCTTCAATCGCGCGGTTTTTCTCAAACGCGTCGTCTTCGAAGCCTGCATGCTCAACGGCCAATGAATGGTCAACGATAAGCTGGGTTGGCACGATAGGGTTTACCTTGGACGGATCACCGCCTTGCTCAGCAATAGCATCACGTAGACCAGCCAAATCAACAAAGGCTGTCTGACCCAAAATATCATGACAAACCACGCGGGCAGGGTACCAAGGAAAATCTAGATCTTGCTTGCCTTCGATATGCTGCTTTAGCGCATCGGTCAACTCTTCTGGTGGGCAACGGCGTACTAGGTTTTCACACAATACTTTTGAGCAAAATGGTAGTTTGTCATACGCGCCAGCTTCGATACTCTCGACAGCCTCGCGGGTGTCAAAGTAATAAAGGTCAGTACCGGGAAGTGGTTTTTTAAATTGTTCGTTCATTGGTTGTACTAGGGCGTTGTCCATAAGTCACCTTTAGCGGTTGGCTGGTTGGAATGGGAATTGAGTAATAAAGTTGAAATTTTTAAGAGTCGTAACGTATTGATGAATCGTAACTTGAAGGCTTCTGACTAATCAAATACTTGTGTGACTTCGAAAAATTTGGATTAAAGAATTATTCAAGAAAGCTATTTTATTAGTAACATCTATGTATTCATGAACTAACTTTTGAAAATAATGCATGTAAGATACTTTAGTGATCGGGTTGCTCATCCAACTAGCATAAATTAGAGCCTTTGTCTTGTTTGAGTGAGCTAATGAGCCGTACATAAAAACGTCTTGGATATCTTGTACTTTTAAAGAGTTTTCAAAAGAATGCGTTAGTGGTTGAGGCTGTACAGCTAAAGATAATATATTATTAATACGGAGTCTTAATTTCTCAAATTCATCAGATAAGTTGTGTAGATGATTTGATTCTTTATAGAGTCCTGACATATTCATTAAAGAGGTTTTCTCATTGTTTTGAATAAAGAATCTTAACGTTAGTACTACGGCTTCAACAGCTTCATCTTCGACTTTTGTTTCTTTAACATTAATATTAAAATCATTTTGCGCTTTACATCCCGAAATGGTCAGTGAATTTCCTGGATTTAGATACTTTTCAGTAAAACTGAAGTTTTTTATTTTATTCGCTTTTTGATTAAAAGTTTCTAATACAGTAATAGCTTCATGCAGGTTCATTTATTGTCCGTAAACATTTTAAAAGATATTCAATTTTAGTAGAAAAGTAATATAACTTAAGAACTGTAAGATTTTTGAATTAAGACTACCTTAGTCAATAATTTATAGAATTAACTAAGGTATATTCCTAGGTAACAAGATGAAATTAACGCGCACTCATATCTGGTACAGGACGCAGATCTTCACCAGTGTACTCTGCACTTGGGCGAATGATACGGTTGTTAGCACGTTGCTCAAACACGTGAGCTGCCCAACCAGTCAGACGTGAACAGACAAAGATAGGGGTGAATAGCTTGGTTGGGATACCCATGAAGTGATAGGCAGACGCATGGAAAAAGTCAGCATTACAGAATAGCTTCTTCTCACGCCACATGACTTCTTCACAGCGTACTGATACTGGGTATAGCACTTCATCACCAACGTCCGCAGCTAGCTTCTCAGCCCAGCCTTTAATTACGACGTTACGTGGATCTGACTCGCTATAGATCGCATGACCAAAGCCCATGATTTTGTCTTTACGAGCCAGCATACCCATCATTTCTTCTTCAGCTTCATCAGGTGAGCTAAAGCCTTCAATCATATCCATCGCCGCTTCATTCGCTCCGCCATGCAATGGACCGCGTAGTGAACCGATTGCACCAGTGATACAAGAATGAATGTCAGATAAGGTAGATGCACACACACGAGCGGTAAAGGTCGACGCGTTAAACTCATGCTCTGCATAAAGGATAAGCGAGACGTTCATTACTTTTTCGTGCAGCTCGTTTGGTTTTTCGCCTTTGAGCAAATGTAAGAAATGACCGCCAATGGTGGCATCATCTGTATCGGTCTCGATACGTACATTGTCGTGGGTAAAACGATACCAATAGTTGATAATCGACGGGAAGGCCGCTAGCATACGGTCAGTTTGATCGTTTTGCTGAGCAAAATCCGTTTCGGTCTCAAGGTTGCCGAGCATAGAGCAGCCAGTACGTAGCACGTCCATTGGATGCGCATCAGCTGGGATACGTTCAAGCACGTCTTTTAATGCTTGTGGTAGGCCGCGTAAGCTTTTGAGCTTAGTTTGATAGGCATCAAGCTCGCTTTGAGTAGGCAAGTTGCCGTATAACAGCAAATACGCTACTTCTTCAAAAATACATTTATCTGCCAGCTCTGATACATCATAACCGCGATA
Organism: Psychrobacter sp. NPDC077938; assembly: GCF_044542635.1. Taxonomy (NCBI): domain Bacteria; kingdom Pseudomonadati; phylum Pseudomonadota; class Gammaproteobacteria; order Moraxellales; family Moraxellaceae; genus Psychrobacter; species Psychrobacter sp. NPDC077938. The sequence continues at coordinate 311,038 of NZ_JBITUW010000004.1, read as the reverse complement.
GGTCAGACCAGAGCCTGATTTGCCAACGGTAGATAGAGAGGTTTTACCGGCGACTTGTCCACGTAGACCTGCGCCTGAAAGTTCTTTCTGTGCTGCCATGTTTACATTCCTTTTGTTGGTAGCTTTTTTGAGTGAAAACGGTGTTTCTGATAATAAATTTATTGGTTAATGACTGACTATAATGCCAGTTTAGCGTTATGCAGGCTGTTCAGGCTGTGGACCGTCTAAATCGACGTTACAACGCTCAAATTCAGCTTCGATAGGGCCATCTAAGACTTCCATTGCACTGCCTTCGCCTTCTGCATTGTTGATCTTCATATATTTGGCACCCAGTGGTGACTCCATAAATGTCTGAATCTCAGTCATTTCTTCTGGAGTCGGGTCAGCCATTGGCGTTGCTACTTCTTCGCCATTCATGACGCGCAATTGCTCATTGCCAAAAGCAAGTAATTTTTTACCCACGTCCGACGTATAAAAGTCATTTAATTCTTTTAACTCTGCATCAGTAAACTGACTCTTATAAAAACGATCGACTTCCGCTTTACCCAAGTCTTTGTCTCGTGACTCAAGGCAGCTGACTTGCTCTGCACTGAGCGCGCCGCTATTGATAATTGGTGCAAACAATAGGCTGTTGACGGTATCTAACGTAATCGTCGTCATGATCAAGTCATTTTGAGCATCAGTCTCTGATGGCGCAGTTTCGCTTTCGCTAACAACAGTCTCGCTCGTATCACTGGTAGTATCGTCGACGTTTTCTGGTGTTTTATCACAGCCCGTCATGAACAACAGCGCCGCTAGCGTGCTACTAAGTAGTGACGTTTTAACAACAGTATTAGACGTAAAAAATGGCATAAATAACCTAAAGGTAAATAAAGACGGATTTTGAAACGATAAAGTCCACAGAGGTGGTTTATCGTTTCGGTGTTGCTAATTGCTAATTGGTAGTTATTAGTTATTAACTACTTATTATCAGCAAATAGCTTGTCTAGTGTCTGCTCAAACTCATGATAGTTCAAGAAATCATAGAGCTCCATGCGAGTCTGCATGGTATCGACGACTTTGTCTTGAGTGCCATCATCTAACAAATGCTGATAAACGTTCAATGCCGCTTTGTTCATAGCGCGGAAAGCGGATAGTGGATATAGCACCATCTCAACACCCACACTATACAACTGGTCAGTGGTATATAGATCTGTCTGACCAAACTCTGTCATGTTTGCCAGTACTGGAATATCGAGTACATCAGTGAACTTACGATACATCTCGATATCGGTTAGCGCTTCTGCAAAGATCATGTCTGCGCCAGCTTCTTGGAAGGCAACGGCGCGCTCGACAGCAGCGTCCAAGCCTTCTACAGACAATGCATCTGTACGTGCCATCACCACAAAGTCAGGGTCAGTTTTGGCATCTAGTGCTGCTTTCAGACGATCAACCATCTCTGAGATACTAACGATTTCTTTATTAGGGCGATGACCACAACGTTTTTGCGCCACTTGGTCTTCGATATGTACTGCCGCGACACCTGCTTTTTCCATTTTTCTGATGGTCTGGGCGATGTTAAACGCACCACCAAAGCCAGTATCGATATCAACCAATAATGGTGTATCAACGGCATCGGTGATACGGCGAGCATCTTCTAGTACATTATCAAGGCTGGTCATACCGAGATCAGGTAAACCAAATGAGGCATTGGCCACGCCAGCACCGGAGAGGTACAACGCTTGATGACCAACTTGGGTCGCCATCATCGCTGTATAGGCATTGATAGCGCCTGCAATCTGTAATGGTTGGTTGTTATCATTTTTTTGAGTGAGAGCACTGCGAAAGCGCGCGCCTGCTGAAGATGAAGTCATGTGATTGTCCTTACATGGAGGGAAAATATTCTAATGGTTGTAGCTGATTATACTCAATTATTCATGCCTGAAAAGTTTGGGTTATCAATTAATATTTAATTTAAATAATAATTAAATGTAGTATTTTTAATAGTATTCATGATTCAAATATCATTATGCAGTTATTGGTAATTTCTCACAATAAGTATTCATATTGCTTAAAATCACAGCTTTTAGAATATTCTATTTTTTACATTTAGTTACAATTACTAAAGCTGCCTTGCTTTATTGATATAGTTACACCCATTAAAAAGCCCTAATAGCTGAGCTATTAGGGCTTATGTTTTGCTTGAATAAGATTGTTAAGCGATGAGTTTTATATTAATCAAAAGCTTAAGCAAATAGACCTGCCATATTGGCCAAGAACAATAACGCGAAGCCTGCCAAGAATATTAGACCCGCGATAGACAGAGCATTCATACCTGCTGACAGTTTCTTATGCTTTTTAACCAATGAGTAGTTTAACCAACCGAAAATAGGCGCCGAGACGAACGCCGATATCATGGCAAACTTAAGCATAGCGCCTAGTTGTCCTGTGAAGAAAGTGATAATTACTAGACCACCACCGATGGCATAGGTCGTCCAAAAAGCGATCTGCTTTTTATTGATTTCGCTTTCACCTTTTAGCAGGCGCCAGCATTCAGCATTAGCACGTCCATAGCCATCAGCACAGGTGATGGTCGTGCCAAACATACACATAAAGGCGACGAAAGCGACCAGCAATCTCGACCATTCACCAATGGTTGCGGTATACATATTGATTAACTGGTTGATATAAGCACCGCCGACCAACTCAATCTCTTGTCCTGATCCATACTGGACAAACACACCTAACGATAAGAAGAACAAGGCCAATATCGCTGAAACTGCATAGCCAACATTGAAGTCTAACAAGCCTTGGCTATGCGTGGTGTGATCTGCTTTGACTTTGGCAGAGGTCCACATAGAGGTAATTGCAGCAAACTCAAGCGGTGCAGGCATCCAGCCCATGAGTGCTACGATAAAGCCCAACGTGGCTAAATTCCAAGGAGAAGCCGCCACAAAATCTACTGCCATAACGGTTGGCTTGCCAGCTGCAATAATAACCGCAGCAACGGTAGCCGTGGTAAGCGCAATCATAATCCACTTAGTCACACCATCGAGCAATTTATAATGCCCTGCAATCAGAAAGAACCAAGAGACCGCGACGATAATGAGAGATAACGCCATTGTCGACAGACCAAGTGAGGCTGGCAACATAAAGCCCAAAATTACGGCAGCGATAAGTGAAACCGCACCCGTACTAATAACCGCTGACAAGATAGAAAGAATAAAATATACCCAAAGATATACCTTTGAGCGTTTGGCATAGCCTGCAATCAAACTCTCGCCAGTATCGTAGACGTAGTCAGTTGCAAAGCGAAAAAACGGATACTTAAACACGTTGGCCAATACAATCATAATAGCCAATTGCCAGCCATAGATAGCACCCGCCTGTGTTGATGAAATCAAATGCGAACCACCAATGGCAGCAGTCGCCATCAAAATGCCTGGGCCAAAGATGCGCCAGCTAAAGCCCTCTTGTTGCGAGGCAACGCTATCGTCAGGGGCACTTGGGTTGTTGAGTTGTTGTGTGGACATGAATACCTCGAAATGGTTAAAACAGCAAATTATCACTTACCTGTGTCAGCTTGCCAATGATCAGAAAAGAACGTCCTATAAATCGTCTAAATATAAAACGATTTACATCGTATCGACTTTATCACACCAACACTGTCTAGGAGAATGATTATTCTAGTTATTATTACTATTTGTTTGCATTGCTATTCTTGTTAGTTAGCATACTTATAAAATAATATCAATATTTAAAATGAATTATTTTTGGCGGTTCTTTATAACACAATATTCATCGGATATCTGCCCATTTAGGCCTGTGACACAAAATTTTGCTGCCGATAAGTGATGCCGCGCTGTTCGTAGACGTGATAAATAGCTGTGAGCAAGTCAGGTATTTTGGGATGTACAAAGTCTTTGAGGGTGTGTAAATAAATAGGGGAGGTGACATTTTCATGAACCAAACGTTGGTAGCTGATCTGTTCCGTACGTACGGTTTGCAAGCTGGCAGGCACCAATGTAATGCCTTCGCCTGCCGCGACCAGTCCCAATGCTACCTGCAAATCACTGACTGTCGTGGTCATAAAAGGTGAGATGCCATACTGGGCAAAAAGATGTAGTAAAGGCTCAGTAATAGGCTCGCTAGCGCTAGATGATGCTTCATGAGTAGCAGCACGGTTGACTCTATTTGTAGATAACTTGTCGCTCGATTGGGTTCCTGTCTCTGTCGTCACCGTGGACGATACTGGCAAATGTGTTTGATGATATAAAATTAAGCGATTGTTCGCTAGGTCTATCAAGCGCTGCTTACGTACATTGGCAAGCGGATGTGATTTTGGCAATGCCACCACGTAGCGTTCATGACGTAGCAGAATCTGCTGAATCCATGGGTCTTGATGGGCAAATCGGCCAAAACCAATATCAATCTCACCAGACTTGAGTGCATCTATTTGTTGATATGAGCTAATGTCTTTTAAATTAACGTCGATATCAGGGCTGAACTGTTTAAGCGTGGCAATGATTTCAGGCAACAGGCCATATAGTACTGAGGGCACAAAACCTATATTTAAAACGCTGCTGGGTGCTGATAGGCGCTGAGTCATACTGGTTACAGTATCAATCTCGGTCAGTATCGTGCTTATTTTATCGTAGAAAAAACTGCCCGCTTCAGTCAAATGTAGTGGTCTGTGGTAGCGATCAATAAGCACCACGCCCATGTCAGTCTCTAACTGTTTTAGCAAGCGACTCAGGCTCGGCTGTGACAGTCCTGTCTTGGTGGCGGCAGCGCTAAAGCTGCGCAAATCTGCAACCGCGATAAACGCATTAAGCTGTTTTAAATCCATACTATTGAGCCTGTCATAGTCTATGTTGTCTTCATGATATTTGTTTTTACTTCTTATTTATCCTGTAGTTGAAGACAATTTGCACAAATATTCATGACATTAAAAAAATTGTGCTTGAAGATAATGGTATGAGCAACTATATTGAGTGCTGATAACACTGTTACACTCTAGCAAGAAAAATCAAAACTTCATCTTAGCAGTCATTTAATGCCAGTAGAACAAACTGGTTTGGTATTATTCTATGAGCGACGAAAAAGAAGACATCGGTACTGATTTTGACGAAAAATTGGCTAAAATCGTTCACCAGAAGTCGCGTAAGCGTAACAACAATGATATCTATGAACGTTTTATTAGTCGTGTTCATAGCTCTGAAGATAGTAACAGAAAAAATTCGAAACCATTGGAAGGCGCACAAAAACTTCCTGCTTTTGAACCATTAAGTACAGAAGAGTTACAGCTGTTTGAAGATCAAAATATCGACGAAGGATCAAAAGTAAATGCAACTTTTGATTTTTCAAATAAAAATGTATCACAAACTCATATACCGAGCATAGAGGATGACGACTATAGTAGTGTTAGTGATGTCGGCTCACATACTGCAGATTCAGAATACACAGAAAATAGTAACGATACGGACTTGCCTGCTGCTACCGCCCATTACAGTGAACCTACGACAGGTATCATGTCTAACAATGACTCTATAAATATTGAAGACTTAGTAGAATCAACCTCTGTTGAGGAAGTAGTAACCAAAAGCAAGGTAAAGAGTAGCAAAAAACCTATCGTTATTGGTATAGTTGTTGGCTCAATAGTATTGGCTACTATTATAGTGATGCTTATATTTTCAGGAATATTATCAACTTCTGCTGTTGACGATAAAGGTAACAGTGCTGATACTCATGTAGAGAAAGACAGTACACCAGTTATTGACACTGAGACAATAACACCTGTCGAAAGCCAAACAGTTACTGATGACGTTGACCTTATAAGTGAGCAACCAGCATCCATCCAGCAGAGTGCTTCAGGTAATAGCAGACCAGACATGCCAGCTGCTAATGAACTAGAGTTGAATCCTGAAAACTCTACAACAGGAGACGATGTTGCTGTTTCGGAAACTGAGGAAGCTGCTATTACCTATGATGATTTTAGGCAAGAGTCACAAACCACATTGTATAGAGAAACTAACGATTAGAATGGTGATGTTTCGTTTAGTTTAACCCATTAGACAACACATAGGATACACGGTCATGTACCGTTGATAACGTGAGTTGAACTGGTACGTAGCTATGAGTAATTTAAACAAAATTAGTAGCGGTAGTGCTACTAAATCAAAAAACATTAGACCACGCAGGCATTTTTTCTTTATCGCCAGCATGGTCTTTATTGTTCTACTAGCTATGTATCTATTTGACCGTACTGCTTCTACGCTATCTCAAGCATCGTTCACCAATAACGGTTTAACGGCAAGCAATATTGCGACAAAAAGCAGTTTTAATAACATTCCATCACAATCGTATAGCCAAAGCGACTATGTAATCTCTGATATTTATCAAGAGAATGATGTCATTAGTTATGATGACTTCAAACAAGAAGCACAAAATGTACTATTTCGTGATGAAGGACAGCTTAAACAAGCTACCTATAGCACACATGGTATTACGCCTACCATTAGCATTGAAGACTTTAGAGTAGAAGCGCATAAAACCTTATATCGTGAATCCAGTTATTAGGGCTGCTATTAGCGCTATAGTATTATATTGATAGCTATAAATCAGTAAGTGAATAATATTGAGCCCCATTTTTCTATAAACCAGACGAATGGGGCTTTTTTGTGGGCTCAGTGCTCCATGCTTTGCTGTATGTCATCTGTCGCGCTCAACGCAACCGCTACGAAAGCGGCAGCCGTTGCACTGTAATTGGTCTGCTTGTATTGGATATGCACGGGTATGTGTGTGCTGACGTTGTTTAGCATCATAAAGTGACAGCCATCGCTATACAGTTTGCGTACGCAATAAGGCGCAATTGCTACTCCTAAACCGGCCGCTACCTCGGTTACCAATGTCTGCATGTGCTTGGGTTGACTGATGATATTGGGCGAAAACCCAGCTTGTCTGCATAGCATGATGGTTTCATCAAATAGACCAACTGCTTCATCACGGTTAAAAATAATAAACCTATCATCTTTTAGCTGCGCCAAATCAATGGTTTTTTGATTGGCTAATGCATGGCTCTGGTTCACAATCGCCACCAATTTGTCGATATAAATACTGTGGCTAACAAAGTCATTAGCAATAGCGCTCGGCAATGGCCTAGAAAAAGCAATATCGATGCGATCATTATTAAACGCTTCTATCTGTTCGGTCACCGTCATCTCAAACAATGACACATGTACGTTCGGGAACTGCGCTTTATAACTGCGTACCAACGTGGCCATAAAGGTCAAACATGCTGAGCTTAGATGCGCAATATTGAGCGTGCCTACTTGTCCGTCATGTGCCCGTTTAACTTGTGTCTTTGCTTGCTCTGCTAAGCTCAAAATAACAGCAGCGTCTTTCAATAGTTGCTCGCCAGCGGGTGTAATAGTCACCTCACGAGAAGTACGGTTAAACAGCACAACGCCTAACTCTGTCTCTAACGATGAGATATGGCGACTGATGGCAGGTTGTACGGTATACAGCTCACGCGCCGCTTCCGAAAAACTCTGGTGCTTGGCCACGGCCATAAAGCTTTTGAGTGTTTTTATATCCATACCATCAATCCCTTTTATTAACATCTTTCATCAAAATCTTGCTCAGTCTTATTTTTTATCTATACAGTATTTGTATGGATTCAATCATATACTATCATTTTTGTTATGGTTTGATAGGCTCTATACTTGCGGCATGATTTATTGAGCCGAGATAGCAATGGATAAGCCAGTACCCGTACTGAACCAACCGTCAAGCCAGTCGTTAAGCAGATTTATTTTACTGTTAATGACTGCCGCGATTGCCGCAACCGCCGCCAACCTTTATTACAACCAGCCGATTTTACCGCTCATCGGTCATGAGTTTGATTTAAACAACGCGCAACTGGGTAGTATTCCGGCATTGACGCAGTTTGGTTATGCGTTTGCCTTGTTGTTTATCTCACCGTTGGGCGATTCGATTGCGCGTAGACGCCTGATTGGTATTCTGTCGTACTTATTAGTAGCGGCTTGTGTTTTTGCAGCAATATCACCCAGTTTACCCGTACTGCTGCTATCGGTGTTTTTGATTGGTGTCAGCGCCAATATTACCCAGCAGCTCATTCCGTTTGCTGCATCCATGGTATCTCCTGAAAACAAGGGCGCAACCCTTGGTACTCTGATGATGGGATTGACCATTGGTATTCTATTGTCCCGAACTTTAAGTGGATTTGTAGGAGAGCAATTCGGTTGGCGCAGCGTGTTTGTGATGTCTGCAGCACTTGCCGCTGTCTTTGGGGTATTACTGCGGATATTTTTGCCAACCAACACCCCGCATACCACGCTGCGTTACTTTCCGCTTATCAAAAGTAGCTTGTCACTATTTATAAAACACAAATCCCTGCAAAAATTCACCCTTGCAGGTGCATTTTGGTTTGCCTCATTCAACGTACTATGGGCAACGCTCGCGATTTATGTCAGCGATGCGCCTTTTAATTACAATGCACAGCAAGCAGGACTATTTGGTGTGATTGCGTTGGCAGGCGTGATAGGGGCTAAATCCTCTGGCAAATGGGTCAATAAGCTGGGCTCTAAAACCTTAGTGATGATGGCATTGGCACTGGCTGCCATAGGCTTTGCTATTACAGGATTGTTCGCAGGTAATTTGGTGTCGCTGATTGTCGGTATTATCTTAATCGACTTTGCTGTATTTAGTGCGCAAGTGGCCAATCAGGTTCGCGTCTTTAGTATCGATCCCGCCGCCCAAAGTCGCATCAACGGTATTTATATGTTGGGTTACTACACAGGCGGGGCACTGGGGTCTATGGGGGGTGTCAAAGGTTTTGCCCTATACCAATGGCCAGGAGTGGTGGTGGTCAGCATCGTCTTTATTATAATCAGTGCAATATTCAATGCATTCGCCAAAAAATAAGTGATATCAGTACAGTTATATCCGTAATAGATATCGAAACGACTAGGGACACATATGAACCAATTAAAAACCGCAGGTAGTTTTACCTTACTTTGTATTGCCAGTTTGACCATTATGGTTGGCACGTTACTGGCACCTGGCTTGGTCAGCATTTCGGCAGGCTTGGGTATTACCGGCAACAGCGTGCTATTAATCACTTTGCCGTCATTGGGTGCGGTGGTATTTGCGCCACTAGCTGGCAAGTTAATCGATAAATATGGCGCGTACAAACTCTTGATGATTGGTTTGTTTTTATACGGACTTGCAGGTGCCAGTGCTTATCTTCTACATGGACCAGCACAGGTGTTTAGCAATCGGTTTCTATTGGGTGGTATAACGGCAGTCGTCATGGCGAGCTGTACGGTACTAATCTCTACCTGGTATCAGGGGGAGGCTCGCTTAAAGATGATTGCCAAGCAAGGCATGTCCATTGAGCTGGGCGGGGTCATATTCTTATTTTTAGGTGGCTTGCTGGCCTCACAGTTTTGGGCATTACCGCTATCGATTTATTTGATTGCGTGGGTATTCTTAGCCATGCTACTACTGTTTGTACCACGGCATCATGCAACTGCTGTAAACCATGAGCAGATTACCAAGGACGATAGTAAAACCATCATTAGTGGCTTATCGCTAAAAAATGTGTATCTTATCTCAACCTTAGCGATGACCATATTTTTCACCTCAACCGTGTTATTGCCCATCACTATGCATGAGTTGAGCTATAACGAATCACAAATTGGTCAACTGCTGGCCTTTATCTCTTTGGTGGCGGTCGTTACTGCAGGCTTTATGCCAAAAATAATCAAATGGTTGAATGAACCTAAAGTATTGGCACTGGCATTTTTAGCGTTTGCGTTGTCGTATATTTGCTTTACGCAAGCCAGCTCCCTGCTATTAGTATTAGGCGCACTATTGATCGGCATTGGCTTTGGTTTTAGTATTCCGCTGTTGAACCATATGACCGTCGAGCTAAGCGCTGCTAAAGTACGTGGCCGTAACTTATCTTACTTTACGATGGCGGTGTTTTCGGGTCAGTTCTTCACATCATTTATGGAGTACATGCCGGGCGGTGCGCACAACGTGTTTATTATGTGCAGCGTGTTCAGTGTCATCATTAGCATGGTTTTATTTGTGAAAGGTCGTAAAGCTGCTTGATAGAGCGTTTATACTTTCCATAAGAAAACATGAAGGAAGTAGCTTAGAGTCATCAACAGACACTGAGCCAAACACTGTTGCTGTTGCTCTTTATATTACAATCACAATCACAGCATTAGCTAGCTTGCAGGTCGTGTTAAGCCAGTTGCTTTTTAAGCGTTATTAAACGGCTTTTAAATTCTGAGCGGTCAACATAACAGCCTTTGAGACGACGCTCACCGACGTTTTCATCAAATGCGTTACGCCCATGCAGGACTCGGCGGTTATCAAAAACCACCATTTGACCAGCTGCTAGTTTTAATTCAATTTTATAGCGACTGTCTTTTAATCGAGCCATCAGCTCTCGATAAGCAAGATAGTAGTCATGCATTACGTCACTTGGTAAATCGAAAACATCTGCAAGATGCGCGTTGTATTTGATTTCTACAATATTGCCAAAGTTGTCTAGATTGATGACAGGGTGGTGCTCACGGATATCATGGGCGCTGTCATGAAAACGAAAGGGGATGGCATATTCGGCCAGCAAGCGAAAATACTCCGGCTGCTCTTCTCGTAAACCTTCTAACACCTTTAATCCGTCTACGAAAGTAGATTCGCCACCTATGCTTTCATTACTCAAAAAATGCAAAAATTGATAGCCTGGAGGCAGTTCCTGATTGGGCAAGTCGGTATGCAACGGTAATGAGAGCGAGGTATAAGCTAAATTGATCGGCGACTTCTCTGATATCACATCAAAGGTCATACCGAAATTAGTCTGCCGCAGATAATCAACTCGCATGGCGGTCTGTACACCAGCTTCAGAGTCGTCTGGCATATTATCAATGATGGTAAGCCCATATTTATCTAGCGCACTCATCCACTCATATAAAGCGCTGTCACTGGTCATGATGCTCTGCTGGTCATACATGGGAATGTGGTCAATAAACGTGCTATCCCAGCTTTCATAAGGACTGCTATGATCCTTGGCCAATGCACTAGAATACCCAAACTCACGTAACCAACTCTGATCAAAGTGGCTGATATGCGCCTGTTCTGACCATTCAATCGTTAGCGTTGTCTCATCAAAAGAGACAGAGAGTGGATGGATATCTTTTGAGACACTCAGCAAATCAAAGCTACGCTCGCCAGTGTGCGGATGAAAAGCCGATGGGCAGTTATCACGCAGCCAGATATAGTGATACGTACTGTCGATACCATCATTCCAGCGTATTTGAATGGCGTGATCAATGAGCGCAACGGATTCTATTTGATAGTCAGTTGCTACTGCGATGTCTAGAGATGGTGTTGATTGAGGCGTTTCCATTGGAGCAGACCCTACATATACATGAAGTAAAAATATATTTTACGGTATCTTGTTCGGATCGGTTATTCAAACAATGAATTACGAATCACCTAATAGGCAATATCAATCAACGCAGTACTAAACTGCGATTGATATCTGGCGAGATATTTTTTTAAGCATTTTGAATAATATTAAGGCTTCGCGAACGAAGCCCTAATATTTGCGACAATTGGTATAAGCTTTTTATTTATCCGAAAGCTACTTAGCGAAAATCTACCTTAACCAGTATTTCGTAACCCTGCAGCTAGCGCATTGATACTACGGATTAATGGATCTTCTACATTAAGGTCGCCATGTGCCGAATCGTTCGGGGTGTCCTGTTGTCTGGCACGCTTTAACAGCTCAATCTGGATATAGTTAATAGGATCTAGATAAGCGTCTCGCCACTGCAGGGATGAAGCAAGATTCTGCTGATTGGACAATAAAGAGTCTTGCTCAATCAGAGAGTTGAGACCCGAATTGGTCAGCATGTATTCATCGGTGACCGCTGTCATGATTTTTTCGCGTAACGGCTCATCATCACATAGTTGGCTATAAGCCTCGGCAATATTCATATTGGCTTTGGTAAAAGCCATCTCGATATTACTGATAAACACGCTAAAGAAAGGCCAATGCTTATTCATCTCTTTCATCAATGCTTCGTCTTTTTTGACGCTATCTAGCGCACTACCAACGCCATACCAAGCAGGTAAGGTAAAACGTGCCAGTGACCAGCCAAATACCCAAGGAATCGCTCGCAAGGTGGTCTTACTTGGCAGGCCTTTTTTGCGATGGGCTGGACGTGAGCCAATATTTAATAACGAGATTTCTTGTACTGGGGTGACCTCGGAGTAGAATTTATAAAACCCTTCAGTATGATCGGTCAGCTCGCGATAGCGTTGTTCACCTGCGTCCGCTAAGCGTGCAAACAGCGCTTCATACTCTGGCAACTCAGTCGGTTGTACCACAAACCTTGTAGAGCAGGCTTTGAGTGTACCTGTAATAGCCATGGTCAGCTCAAACACAGCGGTATCTGTATTGGCATACTTGGCATAGAGCACTTCGCCTTGCTCAGTTACCTTAATCTGCCCATGCAGCGTGCCTGCTGGCTGTGCCGCAATGGCTTTGTGCGTTGATCCACCACCACGGCTCACAGAACCGCCTCGACCATGGAATAAACGTGTTTTTATACCATATTGCTCAGCAATGTTATTGATGGTTTGCTGTGCACTATAAAGCTGCCATGCAGAGGTGATAATACCGCCGTCTTTTGATGAGTCTGAATAACCCAGCATAATCTCTTGCGTGTTGTCCGTGTTTTGTAGCAGTCCACGATACAGTGGATTGTCTAACACGGCAGGCAAGATTTTATCGATATTTTTGAGATCTTCGATGGTCTCAAACAACGGCGCAACTGGCAAATCAGCAGACAACTGGCCTTCGTCATCAATTCTGCATAAGCCTGCAAACCGCATGAGCAGCAATACTTCTAGTAGCTGGCTAGCATTATTGGTCATCGAGATCACATAGCTACCAAAAGTAGCCTGTCCCACCAGTTTGCGTAGAGTAGCGACCGAATTCATCAGTGACAATTGCTCACGCGTTTTGTCTGTCAGGTTGTCAGTATAGATAAGCGGCGTGCCTGGTTTTTCTAGCAAGCGCGTCAACCACTCTTGACGTTCGGTTTCGCTTAGCGTCTGATAATCAGGCAGGTTGGAGGCACTAGCAAAGATATCGGCAATCACTTCGCCATGGTATGACGACTCTTGACGGATATCGAGCGCCGCCAAATGAAAGCCGCAAGTTTTGACCAAACGAATGACATCTAGCAGTAATCCTTCTGCGTGTGCCGTATCGTGTGTATTGACACTTTGACGGATAATGCGCAGGTCTTCTAGTAATTCTTCTGGATTGGCATAGGCATCTTTTTCAGCTTCGATATCCGTGCCTTTGCTTTGGATGCGGCGATTGGTTGCTTTGACTTTAGTCAGAATGATAGAGAGCAGGCGACGATATGGCTCATTGCTATAGTCATCGAGGTTATAGTCAAACACACGCTGATCGAGCTCATCATAACTTTTAATCTTGGCATATACGTCAGATGAAACGGTGACAATGGTGTCACTATGAATCAGCTGTCGACGCAGTTTTTTGAGTAGCACTTGATAGTGACGCAGTACAGTATCCGCATGCATCAATACAGCAAGTTCTGTGGTCTCAAAAGTCACAAAAGGATTGCCATCTCTATCACCACCAATCCATGAACCAAAGCTCATAAATGCAGGCAGTGGATAGTCTGTGAGCTCTGGATAGATATCGACAATGGCTTTTTTGATATTACGATACACTTTAGGAATGGCATTGAACAAACTGGCATTAAAGTAATGCAAGCCATTGTTAATCTCATCATATACCAACGGCTTACGGGTGCGTACTTCATCAGATGACCATAGTAGATCAATCGTTTGCGCAGTTTGCTCTTTGGCTTGCTCGTAGGCGAAGCTGTTTTCAGACACATTGTTTAGGGCGTCGCTATGCGTGAATAGACTTTGTAAGATATTCATCGTTGTACGGCGGCGCGCTTCGGTAGGATGCGCCGTAAATACAGGTGTAAACTTTAGCTGATCAATCAGCTCTTGCATTTGAGCGGGCTCGATATTGCGTTCACGACACTCAAGTAAGGTACGGCGAAATGACCCTTCCCAGCTTTGCTCAGATTGCATACGCTGCGCATGACGCTGCTCACGCAAGTAATTCTCTTCGCTTAGATTGGCTAGGAAAAAATAGATAGAAAAGCCGCGTATGACGTTTTTTAAGGTTTGATTATCCAAAGAAGCAATAAAATCGATAAGCTGCTGTTTATGTGCCTCATTCGGCTCACGGCGCTGTTGAATAAAGCCTTTGCGCAGCGTCTCAATCGTATCTAGCGTCTGCTTACCAGATTGGCGAGAAATAGCATCACCTAATAATGAACCCAACAAGCTGGTACGTTTACGTAGTACGTTGTTATCTAGTGTCATCTTCAACCTTCCTATCAAATGAGTGGATACAATACTATGGTTATCTTATACGTAATATCCTTATGGTTTTTTGCAATTTAACATAAATAGGTGAGGTCTGCTTGATGTTGATAGCAACTTTTTTACTAGTAGATACTGGCAGACCTCTGATGTACTACTATTAGAGCGATTTTTTATGACCATGCTCATTGCTATATTCTATCCAAAAGTCCGCATTATCCACTCTAGCCTTTCTAGGGTCAAAGACAGGATTTATACCTAATTTCATCTGCTCGTCGTAGTCTTTTAGAACTTTTAGAGCAACTTTGCTTAGCAGTAAGATGGCAATGAAATTCAAGTAGCACATACTGCCAAACCCTATATCACCTAACGCCCACATCATACCGATTGACTGAACACTACCAGTGAAACAAACGATTAAAAAGACCAGTTTGAGTGCATGTTTGAGAATGGGGTAGCGCAGTTTATTGTCCAAATAGACCAACGTAGTTTCGGCAATATAGTAATAAGCAACCAAGCAGGTGAAGGCGAATAAAAAGATAGCAATCGCAACAAAGCCACTTCCATACTGGTTAAAGACAGTAGATACAGCTGCTTGGGTAAATGCCGTGCCAGCTTCAATACCAGGCATATTATCAACTAGGGTTACACCTTCGGGGGTCACCACGTTATACATGCCAGTTGATAAAATCATCAACGCTGTTGCAGTACAGACAAGCACCGTATCGATGTAGATAGAGAAGCTTTGCACTAAGCCTTGTTTAGCAGGATGTGATACTTCGGCTGCCGCTGAGCTAAAGGTCGCCTCGCCAGCACCCGCAACGTTTGAGAAAACAGCACGGCGTACGCCCCAAGAGATTGCGGTCCCAACCATACCACCAAACACTGCATCCATACCAAAAGCGCTCTTAAAGATAAGTGCAAACATTGCAGGGATATTTTGAGCGTTAAATGCCAATACAATTACCATCATGAGGATATAACCGATTGCCATGACAGGTACGACTTTTCCTGCAAAATTAGCAATACGCTTCACACCACCAAATATAATGATACCTAATAGTACGACAAGGATAATTCCTGTTACAACGGGCGGTATATTAAATGCTGTATTAAAAGAGTCTGCAATGGTATTGGCCTGAACACCAGGCACTAACACGCCGTAAGATAGACAGGTCACGATAGCGACGATGATAGCAAAAGGTTTTAGCTTCAATCCTCTTTCAATATAGAACGGGGAGCCGCCACGATATTGATCACCGACCTTATGTTTGTATACCTGCGCTAAGGTAGACTCAATAAAAGCACTAGCGCCACCTAACACACCCATGAAAATCATCCAAAATACTGCCCCAGGGCCACCTGCTGCAATGGCTGTTGCAACCCCAGCAATATTACCCACACCAATACGTCCTGATAGCGCCATACAGAAAGCTTGGAAGGAACTAATCCCTGCTGATGAGCTTTGTTTGTCGAACAACAGCCTAATCATTTCTTTGAAATAACGGATTTGTACGGCGCGAGTCATAATCGTAAAATATATGCCGACGCCTAACGCAAGATAGACTAGGGCGTCACTCCAAATATACCCGACGATAGTATTGATGATATTTTCCATAACTTTACTTCCTTGTAATGTTTTTGGTTATGCTGACTTGGGCGTGGATAGCGGACAATGTCAGTTTTTAGTTCACCAACCAGATAGTTTTGGTTTGGGTATACTGGGACAACGCCTCTAAGCCATTGTCACGACCGCCGAAGCCAGATTGTTTATAACCACCAAAAGGTGTCGTAATATCGCCCTCAGAAAAACCATTAATCGAGACGGTACCAGCTTTAATAGCGGATGCCACGCGGAATGCGCGATGGATATTTTGTGTATAAAAGGAAGCGGCAAGCCCATAATTACTCTGATTGGCGAGCTGAATAGCTTCTTCTTCGGTTTCAAAACTTGTGACAGCTAAAAGTGGGCCAAAAACTTCTTCTTTAAACAGCGTCATATCCGGGCTGACATTATCAAAGATGGTAGGCTCGATATACCAGCCACTACCGAGTTCATCGTGGATACGTCCACCTGCGATCAAACGAGCACCCTCCGTTTTTGCAGTATTGAGATGCGATATTACCTTTTCAAAATGCGCCTTTTCGATCATTGGGCCAATAGCGACCTCGGGATCGTAAGGATGACCAACCTTCCAAGACTGAAGACCTTTTTTTAATAGCGTTAACAATGCTTCTTTTTGGCTAGAATGGACAAGTAGACGCGAACCACAGCTACAGTTTTCGCTCATATTCCAAAAAGCAGCGGATAAAATATGCTCGATGGTTTGTTCATTGATAATGGCATCCGCAAAAACGATTTGAGGGCTTTTGCCACCACACTCTAAGACCACTTCCTTGAGATTGCTTTGTGCAGAGTACTGTAGAAACAGTCGACCGACTTCGGTTGATCCTGTAAAAGAAACCATATCAACATCCATATGCTGACCGAGTGCCGCACCTACTTCTTCACCAAGCCCACAGACTAACTGCAACGCCGCTTTTGGCACGCCAGCCTCGTACGCCAATTGTGTTAATCGATATGCTGAGAGCGAGGTCAATTCAGCAGGTTTAACAATGACTGAGTTGCCGGTTATTAATGCGGGTGCAACTTTCCATGCATACATTTGTGCTGGGAAATTCCATGGTAGTACCGCACCCACTACACCGATAGGCTCTTGTACCACAAGGCCTAGTGCATCAGCACCAGTAGGAGCAACCTTGCCAAAAACTTTATCAGCCGTTTCGGCGTACCATTCAAAGGTTTCAATCGTAGCGGGCAGGTCAGTGTTGAGACATTCCGTAATAGGCTTGCCTGCATCGACGCAATCTAAGGCAGCTAACTCATCCATATGCTCATGCATTAACTGACACCAGCGCTGCATGATAGCTTTGCGCTCTGCAGGAGACATCCGTCGCCACTCACCATGTTCAAAAGCGTCTCGGGCTGCCGCGACCGCCGTATTAACATCTTGCCGACTCCCATTAGCAATGCTACCTATGCAGGTATTATCAATAGGGCTGTAGTTAGGAAGTGTTGTCTCGGATACTGGTGCTGTGGTATCTATTAAATGGCCTGCCCAAAGCTTTTGGTTGCTGGCGAGTTCGAAGACTTGCGCTGTGGTCATACTCATTAGATTGTCCTTTTCTATACAATGGTAGGAACGATAAGAATGGTGCGATGTATCAAGACAGAAGTGCTAAAAATGACTGAGTCTCTTCTTTTGACATATCAGTCAAAGGTAGTCGTACTGACCCAATATTGATGCTCCCGTTAATGCAGCCTGCTTTGGCTTTTTGGTTATAGTTTCCAGACTCCATAGAGTGGATAGCAGGATACATGGCTGTCATCAGCTCTTTAGCACGGTTCCAATCGCCTTTTTGTGTGGCTTCAAACAATGCGACTTGTTCCGCTGGAAATACGTTAGCCGCACCAGCGATCCAGCTCTTAGCACCCCAAAAGAAGAAATCTACTGGTTGGTCGTCACAACCACAAACCACTTCAAAGTTTTCAAAATCAGCCTGTAGCATACGTAATGCATGGCTAAAATCGCCACTGCTCTCCTTAATGCCTACAATGTTGGGATGTTTGGATAAATGCGCGACGGTTTCAAACTCAATGCTCACACCGACGCGTGCTGGAAAATTGTACATAATGATAGGTAGGTCAGTGGCATCAGCGACGGTTTCAAAATGCGCAATAATACCGTCTTGGTCTGGTAGGCTATACGGATTGGCTGATAACATTAAGCCGTCGTAGCCCAAGTTTTTGGCTTGGTGAGCAAGTTCGATAGAATGATTGGTCGATAAACTGTTGATACCTGCAATCAGAGTGACTTTGCCTTTGGCAGCGTCAGCGATAGTGGTCAAAACCAGTTCACGCTCTGCAGGCGAGAACGTGTAATATTCACCCGTTGTACCGCAAGCTACGATTCCGGTAACGCCTTTTTCTATGAATACATTGACCAGTTCGGTTAACTTTTGAGTATCAATATCTCCATTAACATCGAAAGGAGTAACGATAGGGACTAAAACGCCATGAATGTTCATATAAATATCCTTATTTGGAAGTAAAAGCCGTTAGTAAGCCATGAGCTGTTAGCGACGTTGTTGGTTCTATGAGTTGTCATAGAGATAAGATGTTCGATTATTATTTAAAAGACTTAAGTTTGAAGCGGTTTAGACGATAGGCAGTAGGATCTACCATGGCAGTATCGCCAAAATACAACGCTGCAATCATCTGTGCGCTTACGACAGCTTGGGTCAGACCTAGATGCTGATGACCAAAGTTTAAAAAGACTGAATTACGTCTATCTATGATGGGTAGTGAGTCTGCTGTAGAGGGTCTAAACCCCATCCATTGCGTATTGCTGTCACTATCTAATGGGGTCTTTAGCATTGCTTGAGCTTGTTTCAACAGCATATTCGCACGGTTCATATTTGCCGGCGCCTCAAGTCCTGCATACTCAACAGTGCCAGCCAAGCGCAGCCCTTTTTCCATTGGTGTCATAATAAAGCGGCGGTCCATGCTAGAAATAGGGATGTTGAGACGCTGACTTTCGTTAGGAAGCATCAAGTGATAGCCTCGCTCTGTATCCATTGGTACTGAGACGCCTGTTAGCTGTTTGGCTAAGGCCTTAGAATGAGCTCCTGCTGCGAGCATGACTTTGCTGGCATGAAGCTGCTTTTGTGTTGTCGTCAGACGAATACCATCAGTTATTACTTCCGCGCTCAGAACACGGCAATTTTCATAAATTTGACCACCAAGCGATCTAAAAATAGTACTTAATTTATGGGTAATGGCTTCTATATTGGTGATATGACCTGTCTCTGGAAAAAACAAAGCACCCAGTTGATTGTCTTTTAACGCAGGCTCAAGATCTGTCAGTGCTGACTGTGAGAGTAGGTTGTTAGAAACCCCTAAACTATTTAAGCGTTGACCGTGTTCAGTCAGCACTTTTAGGCTGTTGGGCGTCTCTGCAGTTAAGACAGATCCTTGTATTTGTACCCAAGAATGTAACTGCCACTCTTTGGCAAAATCTTGCCAAGCTTGAAGGCTCTGTGCATTTAATGCCAAAAGCGCTTGGTGACTGCGTGCAAATGGTTCGGTACGCATGTTAAGTAATAACTTAAATGCCCATGGTGCTAAGCGTGGAAGGTAGCGCCAATCTATCCGCAGAGGCCCTTCAGGGTTGAGTAGCATGGCAGGAACATGTCGTAAGATACTGGCATCAGCAATAGGGAAAACCTGTTCAGTGGCAATGTGACCTGCGTTGCCATAAGTTGCACCGCGAGCAATTTTATCGGCTTCCAAAATTGCAACTTTTACCCCACGAGACTGTAGGGTAACCGCAGCACATAGTCCGATAATGCCACCACCAATGATATGTATATCAAACACTTGTGTGTCCATGATAGTCTCGCTTTTCTGACCTTGCTGAGCAGTGATTGATTACTTCCTAAAAGCCATACAAACTAGTATTTATAAAGAAATACCCCATTTGAACGGATCGCTGTCTTGAACGATGAGAGAGGTCTCTGCACATACGTAGGCGTACCCTCGGATCGTGGGGATAATAGTATTGACAGGGTGGTTATGAAGAGAGCTATGATGACTAAGTACATCAATAGGCTGATAGCTGGCACTAAAGACACTGCCAATGATGCTTTGCTGATACCAAGTCTTACCAGGTGCGAGTACATTGTCTGCGGCTAAGCAAGCCAATTTGGCACTGGTTCCAGTACCACAAGGAGAGCGATCGTAGGCAGATCCAGGGCATAATACGAAGTTTTTGCTGTTAGTGCCGGCGAGATCGCTCTTGCCAAACAGTTCTATATGATCAATTTCGCCATTGTTAGCACCCGTCATTCCAGATTTATAAAGTGCTTCCTTAATCTGTATGCTAAATTGAGTAAGCGCCTTAACATTATTGGCTTCAATAGCTTGCTTATGATCGTTGACTAAGAAAAACCAATTACCACCCCAAGCGATATCTCCATAGATAGGACCGATATTGGGTACTTGAACTTCTACTTGTTTTTGGTAGCGATAAGAGGGGACATTCTGGACGCTACAACTACCATCATCATGCAAGGTTGCTTTAACTAGACCTACGCTTGTTTCTAGATAGTGATCACCAGCGGTTATTTTTTGTTGATAAGCTAGAGATGCAATAACGCCGATAGTGCCATGGCCACACATACCTAAATAGCCATGATTATTAAAGAAGATCACGCCAGCCGTGGCACGAGGATCGGAAGGCGGGCATAAAAGCGCTCCGACAAGCACATCATTACCACGAGGTTCTAGGATAATACTTTGACGTAAATGATCGAAATTCTGTTTGAAGTCCTGAAGTTTTTCTTGAATAGATTGCCCACTAAGCTCAGGAAATCCTTCATACACCATACGAGTAGGTTCACCGCCAGTATGCGAATCAATAATCTTAAGAGTGAAAAGCGTATCAAACATGACTGCCTACCTGATTCATCCGTGAGTTAATATATTGTTAGCGTTATTCATAAATGAACAAGGCGTAAATATAGAATGACGTTTTTCAGAAAAGCAGTCTTGATGTTTTTATATGAATAAATGCGCATTTCTGCACAGGTTATAAAGATGTTTAGGAGTATAAATATTGTGTAGCACCCTAAAATAATTGAAAAGCTCAACGACAAGCTTGAGATGCTATATGGGAATATACCGATGCGGCCGTTAGTATTAGAAGTACCTACAAAACAACTGTCAAAACACCTACAGACGTATCAACCAGCCAATTTTGATGAGTTTGTTGGCAATATATCGTTATTGATGCCTCTATTTGATACTATGAAAAATGTGGTATTTTTTGTTAAAGATGACCAAGCATGCTATCGATTAGTCAGTAAAACGCTCATTAGACGTAGCGGGCTTAAAAACAAAAAAGCACTAATAGGACTGACTGCAGAGCAAGTGTTTTTGAAGTCTCAAGGCAAGGATTATCTCAATCAGGATCTGAGAGTGTTAAGGGAAGGCAGGGAGATTATTGATAAACTAGAACTTCATAGCTATGCATCAGGACAGCTAGGATGGTGTATCACGCAAAAAATCCCCGTCTATGATGTAAAAAACCATATTGTAGCGATGGTAGGTATATCAGTAGATATTGATGAAGATAACGAGCGGATATTACGCAAACACGCTCGATTGGCAAGCGTAGATCAATACGTACGAGACAATCTTGATCAAAAAATCAATATTGGTCAATTGGCGAAGTTGGCAAATCTTAGTCAATCGCAATTGGAGCGTACCTTCAAAGCAGTGCTCAATATGTCACCCATTCAGTTTGTACAAAAAATGCGTCTAGAGCATGCCATTCGACTATTAGCGAATCATAAGCTAACAGTGACTCAAGTCTCCTTAAACTGTGGATACGGTGATCATAGCGCCTTTAGTCGACAGTTTAAGCAGTTTACTGGCATGTCCCCTGTGAACTTTCGTAAAATACATTTCAAAGAGCCATAAATAAAAGCAAAAAAAATATGGTTCTTGACTCTAAAATAACTCTCTAACGACTCCGAAGGTTATCTATATAATCTGCCCAATATTGCATCATCTGTACCCTAGTATCGATTTCATCAAGTCTGTTGTAAGCCCCGCCATGTGTATCTTTGATTCGATGACCTAGCTGTAATTCTGTAACGATATCTGAATAGCGTAACTCAGGCTGTTCCATGAGCAAAGTTTTAGCGGATGCTCGAAATCCATGCGCACACTGCACATCTTTGTATCCAAGCCGGTGGAATATCTGTACCAACGTCGCTTTACTAATATAAACATTGCTTGAACCGCGCATCGACGCAAATACATATACCTTATGCCCAGTAATTGACTGAATGTTTCGTAATCGCGTAATTACTTGCGTGGCTAAAGGAACAACTAAGTGCGAGACCATGTCGTCACGACCTTCGCCCTTAGTCGGGGAGAATGCCCATGTATTATTGTCCCAATCGATGTCATTCCAACGCATTGAGCGCAGATCGATGCTACGTACGAACACGTAAGGTAATAAGTTCATTGCCTCTAATGTGATCTTACTTGCACCTCTAAAATCAGACATATCCTTTAGAAGCGTCGCAAACTGATCTGGTTTGGTGATGGCTGGCAAGTGATTGCCTGAATTGGCAGGTGCAAGCTCACCACGGGTATCAATTGCCACATTTCTATCGCACAACCCTCGAGCAACAGCGAATGAAAACACTTTTTCAGTATACAGACGAGTGCTTGCACCAACGAAAGTTGCTTGGTTTTTATTGTTTTGAATCGACTCACACACACTCAGTATCATCTCGCTAGTGATATCGTCCATTCTTAAATCACCAATTTCTTGGCACATATATCCTAGACATAAATCCCAGAACTTAAGGGTTGACTCACTGTATGACGGTTTTTTAGATTTACTTTGAGTGCGGCCTGCTGTTTTGTGTTCTCGCCATGCTTTGGCAATCTCAGAAAATGGTGCATTTTTTAGGTGAGTATATTTATTGGTTTGTTCTTTTTGCTGGATAGCTTTTGGGTCAGAGCCTTTGGCAACCATATCAAGAATGGTGTCTGCTTTATACTTAACCTCATGGAGACTGACATCCTCAATCTTACCCAACATCATCCTAGGGCGTTTGCCCTCGATATGCGGATGGGAATAACGTAAGTAGTATTCCTTTTTGCCATTTGGATAAATACGCAGACTTAGGCCAGCCACACCTGAGATACTGACAGAATAATCTTTGTCTCGGCATTCGAGCTTATTGATATCGTTTGCAGTGTCGATAGCCATAATGTATATCCGTAATATGATAATTAAGGTTAATGATAGGTTTATGATTGATGACTTATAAAAAGTCTATTCTGTAGAAAAACACAGAAGTATTGGACACTGTCATGGACACTGGTATCCATTAGTATTTTTAGTAAAACCTTATAGAATAATAGTTTTAACACTTAATTATCCCCAAGTGAAACTTGGGGATAATTATAGCATAGTGACCAAATAGTGAGTAGGCCATACGCTGAATGGGTTACACGGCATTTGTACCAACTATTCCGATACATAATTAAATGCGATTATGGTGTCCATGATTGATTCGGTAAGGAGTTGAGTATATTTTTTATAAAATACATGCTCCTGTACTCGCACAGAATATAAAAAGTAAGGTTATAGTACTGTTCTGTGCAAATTTGGAATGCACCAATTTTGAGTGGTATATAGAAAATATATAACTACAGGTTAAATATATTAAAAAATATCAATAGGTAGCTCATTCCTCTTAAAAATGGCTTGATAACAATAGATAGAGGATGGCTGTTTGTGGGTAGATAAAATTTATCGCTACGTAAAAGAAAATAGAGTCGGTTCTAATGATTTAATAATCTGTTTATGATTTCAATTTAAAAGATTATACATGATGACTTGGGCATAGCGTTTGAAGGATAGATAAGATTAGAAATATTCGAAGGAGTTATAACATTTGGCTGAGTTTTTGCAATTTAATCTATTTTGGCAATATTAGAGGATATCTAACCATACAAATGATGGTTATCAAAAATAGGCTATTAGCATATCTATATTAAAGACTTAGCCGGCGGACACAGATAATAAATAAACTATCGTAGACGAGCAGCTGTGATCATCTCGAATAAAAAGATAAGAACATATTTGGACGTAGCCATTAGTATTTTAGCGAAGCATAGAATATTAATGGCCAATCATACAGAGCATTCAAACCTTAACGTCTAATAAAACGTTAAATGATTGACGTAATAATATGCTTGTCAGAGATGCTTAGCAGTAAAACTGATCAAGCGTGAACTATCACCCAAAAGATTCGGTTTAATTAACAGGAAAGAGTTAGTCGGTGAGAGTTAAACAGTTTGGTAAGATGTTTATATCCAACAGCATCAGAAATACATAATCGTTATGATTCTATATTTAGTAAGGCTTAAGCCTACTACTCAATAGACTTCATTTAACATAATATACATTATGCGAAAACAAACCAACGGTTTGAGCAGTTAAGCGAATAATAATTTATATTGTTTTTCATTTAAGATTTATCTTAGCCCAGATGTTTCTATATCACGTTTGATTATTTGTTAACGACAATTTTTAAGCAAATGTTTGCGCAAAGTTTTACCGTCTTTATCTAATATTACGTCTGCGACTTGGCAAGCAGCATTATCTTTATTACTGTCATCACATGATAACTCATAATAAATATCGCTACCTTGTGCCAAGCTAACCTGAACCAATCCTTGATCAGTTATTGAAAACTTTTTGTCTTGCGTATAGTCAGGATCTTGCGAGTTCCAAAGTACATCGTAATCTATATTGCAGGACATCTGAGTTTTATTAAAATACGCTTGCTCAAGTTGCATCGCTGCTTGCAAGTCAGCATCTGCATATTGTTGCAGCACTACAGGATGACTCATACCTTGGTCATCAATATCTTGTTGGTACATTTTCGTGATGGTCGCAATTTTGATATTAGCCATAGCCGCTTGTTTCTGATCTACTGTTGATACATCAGCTATGGCGTTACCGACAGTCATCAGTCCTATGGTCAATAGTAATGTCAGCGATTTATATGTTGGCATCTTATTCTCTGCTAGCTTTTGTCCTATAAGTGTTACGACTATTACATCATACCTATATTCGGACTCTGCTGTATTATCGTATCATTCAGGTTTACTTGCCAAAATATCGATTACATAGCGCTTTTATGGTATTTTTTACCGGTTCCCATGACAATTTATAGTGATGTTTCTTCCGCTAATAACTGTGCTAAGGATGATTTTATGATGACATTACCTGCTTTTTTTAAGAAAAAATATGCGACATTAGCCTCTAGCAGCCTTCTGTTACTCACGCTAGCTGCGACGGGTTGTCAGTCTGCTTCTGAGTCCAGTGAAGTCATTGTATCTCAGCCAACCAGTAGTTCATCAACACCTAGTAATGCTGATATCAGTCAGCAAACCCTTAAACAGCAAGCGTTACGTATACAGCGCGCACTGGCAAATAAGGACTTTTCTAGAATCACTAATGATATCCATCCAACACGTGGCGTTCGTTTTTCGATGTACGCTTATGTACGGCCTGAGTCAGATAAAGTCTTTAGCCGCGGGCAATTTGCACAGTATTTACAGCAGTCCAATATCCAATTTACTTGGGGCGAAAAAGATGGTACTGGCGATCTGTTGGTCACGCCGTTGCCTACTTATTTGGATACTTGGGTAGATGGCAAAAAGTTCAATAACGCTAGTATCAATGTTAATGAATTTAAAAGTAACGGCAACTCTATCAATAACTTAAAAGAAATATACCAAACATCAGATGTTGTAGAATTTTATTATAAAGGCACGGATGAGTATGATGGTATGGACTGGCGTGTATTACGCTTGGTATTTGATGAGTATCAAGGGAAGCGTTATCTGGTGGCCATTATTAATGATCAATGGACGGTTTAAGGCGTAGAAAACGATTACCCGACAACTTCTATAAGACTTGTTTAAATTGACAGCCTACTCTATCTGGTTATAAATGCTATATATTCAATTAAATATATATAGCAGCTTGTGCTACATGGTTTTTGATATGACTTTTAATGACAATACTTTTTACTAGCCCTCTAAAGACAGCATATTCGTAATAGCGCTGTAACCATACAAACGTCTGCGTATAGCGGCTTATAATCTCAACCAGTTCGCGTCCTTCGTCAGTTTTAAGCTCGGGACTTTGTGCGGTTTTTTTGATTAATTTTAGCGCTTGTTGTAGCTCGCTTAAGTTTTTATAGTTGATCACCTAAGCTTCCCTAATTCCAATATGCTTATGCTGTTTTAAATACAGCTTACTATCACCATCTCTATAAATATCATTTATAACGGCGTCTGACGAAAGAATTTCACCATAATCTCATAAATATCCGGATAAGCATCAACCAGCTTTTGCGGCGTTTCAAAAAATACTTCACTCAGAACCGCAAAAAACTCAGCAGGATTGGTTGCTCCATAACGATCAAGCCCTGACTTGCGATGTGTTTGAAAATCTTCAAAATCGCGGCTCATAATCTGTGTCCAGTTTGCAGGATCCATATCAGGTTGGATGGGCGGAAAGCCGTTGGCACGTCCGTTCATCATATCGAGCTTATGGACAAATTCATGAATGACAACGTTGTGTCCATCACGTTCGCCTGAGTGCTTGGCATCTTTCCATGAAAGAATAACAGGTCCCCGCAGCCATGCTTCTCCGCTACGGTGCTGAGTGCCTTCGTGGACGACACCAAACTCATCTACCGTGGTGCTGTCACTTTTGTACGAGCCAGGATAAATGATGATGGATGACCAGCCAGCATACCAATCGAGACTTAGGTTTAATATTGGCAGGCACGCTTGCAACGCAATAGACTGTCTGACAGCATTGGTAATCTCGAATCCTTGCGCACCAGTAAATGATTTATCAGCCAAAAACAATGTCGCGAGCTCGAATAAATGCGTCATCTCGTCAACACTTAATCTGTCGAGTATCACGATACGTTTAGCTGCCTCCATCCAATCGGCATGGGTAAACTCGCTATTATCTAGTATGCGCTGCTCGCGCCAGTCTTTTATGATGTCAAACATATATGCCACTCCTATTCTTTTAATATTTCGCACACATTGGTATTACTGAATCTGAGTACTGTAACGGTAATCAGTAATACGCACTCATAATTAATATATTGACATGCATAAGTAAAAAACGCTGCTCATAAATGAATTATTGAGCAGCGCAGTCTGACATTGAGATTTAAAATTGATATTGCAAGCCTAGTTGTACTGAGCTGTCTTTATCGTCACGTGCAAAGGTGGTATCGCCATTCAGATACGCATAAACGTTTTTATGAACCTTGTTGCTCACACTAAGCTCAAAACGTCCATAGTCGTCATCTTTATCTGCTTGAGTGAGGCTAACCTCTCTTGTTTGACCATCAGCTAAAGACGTTGTCGATAAACTGTCTGTTAAACCATCGTCGATAACATGCACGTAAGCGATTTTACCTTGAAGTTTGGCAGGCGTACCCATCAAATTAAAACCATACTGTAACTGGTAACCAAGCTCTGAATCCCATGCCTCGCTAGAGGTGCTATCAACCTTTAACGCAGTGCGAGAGTTTGCATTGCCGCTAGTATAGCCATCTATATCTGTATCACTGTAATTCAGACTCAAAAATGCACCATGCGCGACGTTTTTCTTAATAAGAAAATTATAGCCAAACTCATTGTATGCGCTAAACACATCGGCATCCGCATCACCGCGTTCGCTATTGTTGATAATATTGATGCCGTCATTACCATCCAGTTTTACAGTTCTATTAACGTCCAAGTCATGTTTAGATAAGCTCAGAGATGTGGTGTTCCACCAAGCCGTATCTTTTCCGCCCAGTAACGAGTAGGCTTGAATGCCATAGATCGTATCTTTTTTAATACCGTTTTCTACGGTGCTATTGTTTTGATTGGCCGCTTGTACACCTACGCCAACACGCCAGCTCGGCTGTACGGTATATTCGCCATATAGACCAATATTGGCACGAGTGCCCTCTTGCACTTCATCAGCATCCACGTAGCTTTGGGAGCCATCTACCCAAACCTGAGTACGCGACTCGGTATCAAAAGACTCCGCATCATCGAGAGTATGTAATGCCAAAGCATTGGCGCGCTCAAGAACCGCTGAGTGTGAGTCAGTAGCATTAATTTTTAACGCAGCGCCCATCGTGTTTTGAAGATTGAGCGCACTTTTGGTTGATGCGATGATATCAGCATTGGTTTGCTCCACAATCAACTTGCTGATGATACGAGAGTAGTCGCGCATTCTTTGGGCTATGCGTTCTTCACCAAAGGCCGCAGTAAGCACTTCTTCGTTATCTAATGCAGGGTTATGCCACGTATAGCCACCTGGAATATCTGGGTTTTCAGTTTGCGTGTAACCATCATAATCAGGCCCAAGCCCCCAGTTAGTAGCCTCAAATCCTACGACCTGCATGACACTATCAAAAGACTCCTGATCGCTACAGCAGCCAACGCCATAAGGCTCGTATGGCTCTGTCTCACCTGGCGCAATAATGGCTGGATTGACCTCTAGTGTAATACCAAGCTCTTTAGCAATACGCAGTGCATTTTCACGCAAACTTACATTGGCAGCCACTTCGTTGCCATCATTGTCATAAGCATTTCGCCCTGCATTGGCATACATTTTGTCGCCTGTAATCAGACTGTCTAGGTTAATCATACCCAACGCTGTTGATTTTTCCGCGTCCGTTAGTTGATCAACAAACGCCCTTGACCCATTGAGACCGCCCTCCTCTGCACCAAATGCCACAAATTGGATGTCATGCTCTGTCTCAATACCTGTCAGGTTTTTGGTCAACTCAGTTAAGACACCAGACCCAGAAGCATTATCGTCCAGTGCCTCTAGATTTGCATAGTTTGGATAGGCAACGGCAGAATCATAATGTGCGCCGACAAATAGCGTTCTGTTGGTATCAGCCCTGCCTTTTTGAGTCACGACAACGTTATTACTCGTTAACGTCTGACCTCTGAATAGACCACGAGGCGCTACGAAATCAAACGTTTGACGATTGACTTGGTTGTTACTGCCATCGATGGTCATGCGCTGCTGCATATAATCAGCGGCTTGGACTTCTTTATCGGAACCTGTATAACGACCAGCATAATCACGGGCGAGCGTCAGCGCCGTTTCTGTACCATAATCACCGTAGTTGGCCTCTGCAAATACTTGCGAGCCTGTAAGCAGTGTCAGCGCCGCAACCACTGAAATCTTAAGCGGTGATAAATTAGTATCCAAACTGCTTCTCCTTGGTTAAAGAACTATAAACGATACTGAAAAATAACCTAAAATAATGCAGTTTACAAGATAAAAGACATATGTTTGCTTACTTGATTTTTAAGTAAAGCGATGGATTATTTAAACGCTATGTACCTACCTGCGAGCAATATTTACGAATCGCTGTTTAATATTTATTGTCACCTTCATACTGCTGATTTACCGGGTTATTCGGGAAGGCTTTATTAATACTTAGCTTTGGTTAGGTCAAAGGCATCCAACTGTACTTCAACCACACGAAGTGCCATCGTCTTCCAGTCTAGCTCCAGTCCATCGGCGAACACCACATGGTGACTGATACTGACGTACCCATGTACGATTGCCCAGATATCTAACGCTATCTGCCGACGTTGCGTCACGCTAGCATCTTCTGATAAATAAGAACCCGCCACCCGAACCAACTTTGAAAATGCGCTATCTCTTGCTGCAATGGCCTCGATTGAGGGCTGATATCCTGCATCAGATTCCCCAAAAATCAGCCTATAATGCGCTTCATATTTCTCGCCTACATTGAGATACCCTAGGCACGCCTCTAGCACTTGCTCTTTACTTGCCTTGCCTTCTGGAATGACATCCATGGCTTCACGAACGAGATTAAACCCTTCTATGTACAGCGCATCTAGTATGCCTTGCTTACCTTGGAAGTGACTGTATATGCCGATGGTGGACAGTCCTGCCCGCTTGGATATAGCGCGTACACTCAAGGCGTCTCCGCCCCCTTCTAAGAAAAGCTCAGATGCGGCGTTTAGTATTTTGGTTCTGGCATCCATTAGATTCTCACTATGTCTTGACAATTATAACAGTGTTATTCTAGTATATAACACTGTTATGCACAAACGATTATGAATTGATTGTATTGATAAAAACTCAACTTAAGAGTAAGGACGCTATGAGTATTCAACAGCTAGAAACGGATTATCTAATTATTGGTAGTGGCGCGGTGGGCATGGCTTTTGCCGATGTGCTGCTCACAGAAACAGATGCTAATATTATTATCGTTGATAAACATCATAAGCCAGGCGGTCATTGGAACGATGCCTATTCGTTTGTCACCTTACATCAGCCGTCGTCTTTTTATGGCGTTAGCTCACGTGAGCTTTGCGGCGGTATGATTGATAAAATTGGTTTAAATAAAGGCTTGTCCGAGCTGGCATCAGGCGCAGAAGTCATGGCGTACTTCGATAAAGTCATGAAGCACACGTTTTTACCAAGTGGCCGCGTAAAGTACTTCCCGATGTGTGAGTACCAAGGCGACGGCAAGTTTTCATCGTTGCTGTCTGATGCCAGCTATGAAGTTAAGGTCAATAAGAAAATCATTGATGGTACTTATTTTAAAACTTCAGTACCAGCAACCCATACCCCAAACTTTGAGATTGCTAAAGGTGTTAAGTTTGGCCCGCTAAATGATTTGCCGAGTCTAACCAAACCCCGTGATGGCTACGTCATCATTGGTGGCGGAAAAACAGGTATAGATGCGGTTTTATGGCTATTAGAGAATCAAATTGATCCAGACTATATTACATGGATTATGCCAAGAGATGCTTGGCTAATCGATCGTAAAAACACCCAACCCTCTCGTGATTTTTTCACCCATACTATTGGAGCACAGGCCACTCAGGCAGAAGCGATTGCTGAAGCTGAAAACATCGAAGACCTGTTTAATCGATTAGAAAAAGGCGGCGTATTAATGCGTATTGATCCAAATGTACGCCCGCAAATGTTCCATGGCGCTACCATTAGTAGTGAAGAGCTTAAGCAATTACGCCGTGTTAAAAACATTGTGCGTAAAGGGCGCGTGACTCGCTTAGATACTGACAAGATTTATTTTGGTGAGGACAGCATTGCCACCACTCCCAATACCATGCATATCGATTGCTCAGCACGAGCGGTACCAGTGACAGAGACGTACGATGTGTTCAAAGGTGATACTGTGGTGGTGCAAACCGTACGTACCTATCAGCCTGTGTTCAGTGCCGCATTTATCGCCCACATCGAGGCCAATTACGATGACGAAACTGTCAAAAACGAGTTATGCCAAGTGGTGCCAATCCCAAATCATGATACGGACTTTTTAGTTGGGCTTGTTAAACAAATAAAAAACCAGATGCGTTGGTCAAAAGAGCCTGCGCTACGTGAGTGGATGATTAATAATCGCTTAGATGGCTTCACCAAATTGGTACGAGCCAGCGAAGACACCCCGCCTGAAGAGCTGGCTATTCTTAAGCGTTTAAAAGAAGCAGGACCAAAAGCCGCTGCAAACATGCCCAAGCTCATGGGTGAAGTCATGCAAATTACGGCAGCGCGTCAAGCCAAAACTGCTAATGCTTAACCTGATGACCCTAAAGTAAAATAAAAAAGGAAATAACCATGCAAGAATTTCAGACTAATAAAGCAAACCTGACTCAAGCTCGCCTGCAAGAGACGCCTATCCATAATCTTGGTGATGGCGAAGTACGTGTCAAAGTTGATCGCTTTGCTTTTACTGCCAATAATATTACTTATGCAGTCATGGGTGACCAATTACGCTATTGGCAGTTTTTCCCACCAAATGGCGATGAACCTGACAAATGGGGCATTATTCCAGTCTGGGGGTTTGGCGATGTGATCGAATCAAATAGTGATACATTACCTGTCGGTGAGCGCTTATTTGGTTATTTCCCGCCCGCCAATGAATTAATCATAACACCCAAGCGAGTCACGCAGAGCAGCCTGCTAGATGGTAGTGCCCATCGTGCCGAGCTACCACCCGGTTATAATTTATATCAGCGCGTCAATCATGAACGAGGCTATGACCGCGCTCATGACGATCAGCGCATGCTGTTGTTCGTATTGCACCTAACCTCATTCTGCTTACATGACCTATTGAAGAGTAATGATTGGTTTGGTGCAGAGCAAGTAGTGATTATCAGTGCCTCTAGTAAGACCAGTACAGGTTTAGCCTATGGCCTAGCTGATGATAGAGACGCACCGCATGTTATCGGCCTCACCTCAAACCGTCATATAGATTTTGTTAAGTCAATTGACGCTTATGATAGTGTGCTTAGCTATGACACGCTAGAGCATATTGATGCAAATAAGCCGACAGTTATTGTCGATATGTCGGCCAATACTGACGTGCTCAGCCGTCTACATAGACACTTAGGCGACAACATGCGCTACACCAGCAATGTCGGTATCACGCATTGGGATGAACCGCGCCATGTAGACGGTATCATTCAAGAACGTAGCCAACAGTTTTTTGCACCCAGTCACGTACAGCAATGCATGAAAGAATGGGGCCCTGAAGAATTTAATAAACGCTCTATGCGCTATATCATGCATAGCACTGCAAAAACTAGTGCGTGGTTAAAGATTCAAGAGCTTGATGGAGTCAATGGCTTACTAGAGGTTTATAAAGATATCTGCGAAGGTAAGATAGCCGCTGATGAAGGTTTGGTAGTCGTCATGGGTGATAATGAAAAAGACTAGGCTATAAAACTGGCTATAAAATTTATCGACTATTTGTCATTAGTAAAATGAAAATAAAAAAGTAGAGAGCCTAGTCAATCAGCTCTCTGCTTTTTTTGTGCGTTATACACTGACTACAGACATACGCCCTACTCACAGTTTTTAAGTTTAAAAGCTTTTAAACTTAAACACCTTGGTTTAAATTTCGGTTTAACGTACCCACCCTTCGTCTTTTAGATAATCATGCAGCCCTTCAGCGAACTGTCTATAGCCTGCAGCATTGGCATGAATTTTATCAGACTTTAGAGCCTCATCTGACAGTACAGTTGACCAGCCATCAGAATACAGAGGTATTCCTTCAGCTTCCGCAATATCTTCATACAGTGGATTATCACTGGCCTTACCAAACAAAGCACTGGTACTGAGATGCGGCTCAGCGATTAGGACAACATCAATATTATTGGATTGTAAGGTGTCGATAGTCGCGATGATATTGGCACGAGTGGTATCAGGCGCAATGCGCTGCAACACATCATTACCACCCACACCCAGTAAGACCAAATCTGGGTTTTGCTCAGTGATCTCATTCACTCGAGTAAGCACATCTTCAGACGTATCACCATTGACCCCCGCGTTAATGACGTTCCATTTGCTTAGCTCTGCTAGCACCGTAGGATACGCTGTTTCATCATTTGCACCGTAACCATAGGTCAATGAGTCCCCAAGTGCAACCACAGTACTACCAGCGGGCAAGGCCGTCTGTGTCGGTTCGCTACCACAGCCAGTCACATTAATAGTCATTGACAACCCTATACCTGCCAGCATTAAAAACCTACTACGTAGCTTCACGTCTTCTCTCCTCCTGTTTTTATTGAGTTAAACTTATTGGAATTAGGTTCAAGTTTTTAAAAATCTATTATTTAACTCTTGTTGTATATTGCTCAGTAACCGTTGTATAGTCCATACAGGAGATAGACTACCTGTTGGGCGCAGTACAAGTGCTACTCTACTTAGCATAGACAGTGTATTCATCATAAAGTATAAC
The DNA here is from genome assembly GCF_044542635.1 of Psychrobacter sp. NPDC077938. Classification (NCBI taxonomy): domain Bacteria; kingdom Pseudomonadati; phylum Pseudomonadota; class Gammaproteobacteria; order Moraxellales; family Moraxellaceae; genus Psychrobacter; species Psychrobacter sp. NPDC077938. Next base: position 277,135 of record NZ_JBITUW010000004.1, on the reverse strand, counting down.
TTTACCAAGGATACGTGAGGTATTTATGAATAAAACAGCATCTCAAAGTCAGTCTAAGGATGGAAACCCAGCCAAAGAAAAATCTGCAAATCAAAGTCAAAGTCAGAGTCAATCCATCAAAGTGCCCAATGACAATACTAAAAGTCCCGCGTCAACACCGACCGAAGATACCTTAACAAAAGACACTTCAGAAAAACCTGAGAAAAAACCACAAAGTTTCGATGAATTGCAGATAAGTAAGGGTAAGTATCGCCCAGTGGCACAAGCTGTTGGTCATTGGCTTGATAACATCAACATGGATGCCCTCAATTATCTAAACGAACAAGCAGAAAATATCTTTTACCGTAAAGGGGTCACCTTTACCGTCTATAGTGATGCCAAAAACATCGAGCGTATGATTCCGTTTGATATCATTCCACGCATTATTGCAGCGAGCGAATGGAAACATATAGAAGCAGGCTGTAAACAGCGTATCACTGCTCTCAATGCATTCTTACATGATATCTACCATGACCAAGCCATCATGAAGGCAGATATTGTCCCTGCCAGCTACGTCTATGCCAGTGGCTGCTATGAGCCATGGATGATGGGCATTGAGCTCGACAAGCCTATCTATTCGCACATCAGCGGTATTGATTTGATTCGAGACGAGACAGGTAAGTTTTGTGTGTTAGAGGATAACTTGCGTACCCCCTCAGGCGTCTCATATATGCTTGAGAGTCGCAATATATCAGAGACACTATTAGCTGATATATTTTCTGACACGCCTATTATGGGCATCAGTGATTATCCTAGCCGTCTCAAAGCCTGTCTTGCCAGCTCAACATCCAAATATGATCCACAAGTCGTCATTTTAACGCCAGGTCGCTTTAATAGTGCCTATTATGAGCATGCCTTCTTAGCGCATGAGATGAATGTGCCACTCGTCCATGGTTATGATTTGGTCGTTGAGGACAGCAAAGTCTATATGCAAGGCATACGCGGCAAGGTACAAGTCGATGTGATCTACCGCCGCATTGATGATCCATATATTGATCCGTTAGCCTTTAAATCTGACTCCATATTGGGTGTATCAGGGCTAATGAGTGCTTATCGTGCTGGCAATGTGGTGATTGTTAACGCCCCAGGTACGGGCGTGGCCGATGATAAAAGTTTATATCCTTTTGTACCGGATATGATTAAATTCTACTTAAATGAAGAGCCTATCCTACCTAATATCGAGACATACCAGTGCCGTAAGCCTGACGAGCTCAAATATGTGCTCGACAATCTAGACAAGCTGGTGGTAAAAGAAACGCAAGGCTCAGGCGGCTACGGGATGCTTATTGGTCCAACGTCGACCAAAAAAGAAATCGAAGAATATCGCCTGCGCTTGCTTGAAAATCCCGCCGGCTTTATTGCCCAACCGACCATCTCACTATCTACCAACCCTACTGCCGTAAGCGATGGTATCGCACCGCGTCATATTGACTTGCGTCCCTTTATCCTCAGTCATGGTGATGGCACAGTAGATATTGTACCCGGTGGTCTGACACGAGTGGCCATGGTTGAAGGCTCTTTGGTCGTCAACTCATCACAAGGCGGCGGTATCAAAGACACTTGGATTATTGATGACAGTGATTTAGACAGCCAGCAAACCGACAAGTGCTCGCCTTTATCATCAATAGGGGTCAATGCTTCAGGGCACGCGAACTACTATGATCGCGTCCAACCCTTAGAAACAGGTTACGAGAGTTTAGATGATGCGCCCATGATACTGCTACTCTCTACCGCCAGTCACTTAATATGGCTAGGCCGATATAGTGAGCGTCTGTATTACTACGACGATGTGATGAAACAACTTATCAAAGGCGATCTCAAAAAATCACAGATCAGACATCTAATTAGTCACTTAGGGTTTGCCGTTGATGGTGAAGTGTCACTGACCACCATGAAAGCACAAATGATGGCTGATTTGGAACAAAACATCATACCCAATATCGTGCAATCGATTGAGGACAATGTCCAAGAGGCCAAAGGTGTCATTGGTAAAGATACCGCTGAGTTATATAACTTGATCAAGCGTTTATCAAGTGCTGGCACGTATCGAGCGGCGACCTTGCAGCTACACGCGTGTAACGCTGCGATGAAACAAGAGAATCCGACAGTGACTTGCTTCTGGCAATTAGGGCGTCACTTTGAGCAGCTTGAGCGTGCCGTCTTGTTAGGAGAAGATTCAACAGAGGTCAGTTTTGAATTCAGACACTGGATTAATGAGTTGCCGGAGAATACGCGCTGGCGTGAACTTATCCGCTTGACCAACCAGATGATCAGGTCAAAGAAATTTAGTGATTTTGCGCTGATTAGCAAGGAGTTCAATCTCATATTGCGTCAAGGTGTATAGAAGGTGTCTAGCCAAAAACCAATAACAACGGCTCATGAGACATATGGAATAAACAGAAGATAGAAAGATGCTATAAGGAAAATGCCATGAAACTTCAAATCAGTCACCAAACCAACTATTATTACGATGAGCTGGCGCAGCGCAGTGTACAGTATATACGCATGACCCCCATGCAAATGCCGCATCAGACCATTCATAAATGGGATGTGATGCTCCCTAAAGTGGCGACCAACCAAAAGGACGGCTTTGGTAATGCATGGCTCACGCTCAGTCGTAACGAGGCACATAACAACTTACAAATGCAGGCGTCGGGTATCGTTGAGATCAATACCGAAACCGAACGTTTAGAGGATATGGATCATGTTCCCTACTTGCTATTTACCGTACAAACCCCGTTGACCAAATGCTCACAAGAGATGCGAGAATTTGCAGCGCCATATCTAAAAACCCCTACTCATGACAGCTTAAAGGCAATGGCAAATGCCCTTATTATGAAAATGCCTTTTGTCAAAGACGTCACGCATGTGGGCACGACCGCTGCTGAAGCTTTTGCGACAAGTGCCGGTGTGTGCCAAGACCATACGCATGTATTTTTAAGTATCTTGCGCGATCAACAAATTCCAGCGCGTTATGTGTCCGGTTATCTGTATGACGATACCGAAAATCACATGGCCAGTCACGCATGGGCTGAGGTTTGGCTGGATGGTTACTGGTATACTTTCGATATCTCAAATCAGGCATTTACCCCAAACTCACATGTGTATGTGGCTATTGGGCGAGACTATCTAGATACGGCGCCTGTTCGCGGCGTGCGTATGGGCGGCGGTTACGAAAATCTTTACAGTTTGGTATTAGTCAAAAAGCTATCATAGCGTTTGCTATTTTTTATTACGTTTATTCATCAAGGGTATTTTATGACTTATTGTGCTGCCATTCGTCTAAAAGACGGTATGGTCTTTGCCAGTGACACGCGCACGAATGCCGGTGTTGATCACATATCGACATTCAGAAAGTTGTATCAATACGGCGTTGAGGGCGAGCGCTTTATGGTATTACAGACAGCTGGCAGCTTAGCGACATCGCAGGCAGTGTTCAATAAACTACAAAGCGACATTGACCAGCGTGCTGAGAGTAACCTCAATACAGTAGCGACGTTGTTTGATGCCGCGCAAATGGTTGGTGAATGTATGCGTGATGTTATGAACCATGCAAAAGCAGTCGCTAACTCTACTCGCGATGGGGCCTTTACCAGCTCGTTTATGCTTGGTGGTCAAATCAAAGGACAGCCACCTGAGCTATACCTGATCTATCCTGAAGGCAATTGCATCAAAGCCACTGAAGATACACCGTTTTTTCAGTTGGGCGAAAGTAAATATGGCAAACCTATTTTGGATCGTTCTGTCAGCTATAACACGGATGTAAGACACGCGGCACGTGCGCTGATGCTGTCATTTGATTCCACGATTCACTCAAATCTATCAGTCGGCATGCCGATAGATTTTGTACTTTATGACAATGACAGCCTAGCTCTGCCCAACGGCCGACGTATTGATGAGCGTGACGAGTACTTTAATACGATTCGTCATCAATGGTCAGATGCGTTACGTCGCACGTTAGTTGAATTGCCTAAATGTCCTGATGGTTATTGGGGATAAATAGTTCCGTATAAAATCATATTTTCTGCACTAAAAAGCCCTTTGTGATAGACAAAGGGCTTTTTTATTATTAACTAATAATCAGGCAATAAAAAACCGGAGTAGCGCTGAATAAACAGCCCTACTCCGGTTTTGGTTTAAAGACCTTGAATGCCATCATAATGATGTAGCACTCAATTGTTGTGTAATCTACCTCATGACCTGGTACATGGAAGACTCACTGGACTGCACCTAGATAAAGGCCCTAGTGCATTAGCTCAATCACGATTGCGTGATTGCGCCAGCGAGCTAATGACACTAGGGCCTTTATCTAGGTATTAGCAGGACTGAAACAGTCTTCCTTGGGTAAAATGTAATGGCTTGACTCGTGGACGACGCAACGTCGCCCCTCACCATAAACGGTGAAACGCTAAATCTCACAACTGGTTAAGTTTGCCTCATAACAGTTATTATTGTCAATATATAATTGCAAATAAAATTATGCGCGACGCTATATGTCGCAGCCCATATATTTCCTTACAAAAGTCCTTGATATTTTCTGTGAAACGCGCTTTTATGGTGCTACAAAATTACGCGCACTGACAAAATAAAAATTAAGGCAAATTTCTATGAGTCTGTCATTTTCACAAATTCAGCAAGCTTGGCAAGCCCAAGATCCAAGTTTGGTCGATAAATTATGTACATTGGCAACTCAAGCTGATGCGATTCCCGAGACGCCCATTCCTGAGCATGAGCTTACTTTTGATCGGTTTTTAGATAAGATATTTAGTCATCAGTTTCGGGAGCAACACCACGAAGTACAGTTTACAGAGCGCGTGGCAATGATTGCCAAACTGGAAGCAGACGAAGGCGTTTACCCCCTCCCAGATCGCTACAAAATTCACATAATACTGACCGCACTGTGGGAAGATGGCAGCGCGTATTCTAGAACTATTTTAAAACAAGCCATTACAGCTTTGCCAGTCAGCTACGGTGTGTGGAAAGGTTTAAAGCGTATTTATAAGCAAGCTGAATTTTCTCAAGATTATGAGATTTTTGGACAAATAGCTGCCAAGATTGATTTACAGCGTTTCAATCAAACCGCCAACTCTGCGGTCAGCCTAGCGACCAAAACCTATATGAGCCTTAGAGCATGGCGTTATTTGCGCCAGCTAGGACAGCAAATGCCAATTGGCTACATTGATGCCGCCGTTTCTGTACTCGCCAGCTATGACGAAACCATGACGGCAGGCAGCCTTGAACAAACGAACAGCTGGGTGCTCAATCACATCTGCTTCCACAACAGCCTTGATTATGGTGTCAATCGATTTAGCAGTCGCTCACCTCGCAAGCTCTTTGATGCCAAAGGTCGCGCGTTCTCTGAGTCATGGCAACGAGACCCTGAACCACTTATCCAGCTATTGGCTATCGCCAAAAATGAGGCTATCAGACAGTTCGCAACCGATAGCCTAAAACACGACTTTAAGACCCAATTACGTGATGTGAGTGGTGAAACGCTACAATATTTATCTGCCGGACAAGCGCACAGTAAAGCGCGGGATGAGATGATTGTTTGGCTATTAGAAAACTCACCGCATTTTGAAAAGTCTAAATTTCAAACATTGGGCTTGCATCAAGTCGTACTGAAACTGCTCCATTCACACTATCCTGCCGCCTATCAATATGCGATTGGCTATGCCAAAAGCTACGCTCAAGACTTATCGCTCACTGAGCTGATGCTACTAGCCATGTCAGATTATGAACCTGTTAGAGCATTTGCCATTAACAATATCTTGAGTCGTGACCCTGTTGCTGATATTGGTGTCAACGGTTGGGGTCAGCTATTAGATACCGAACATCACTATCAAACCGCGAGCAAACAACTTAGCAAACACTTTACGCGACGTGACTTGACCCCTGAGTGGTTTTTTGAACGATTGACTAGCGGCAGAACACACAGCGTAAAATTTGCGATAAAAAAACTACCTGAGCTCTATAGTGCCAAAGAGCTAGGGACTGAATACTTTATTCGCATTGCCCAGCAGTTAGATATACCAGAAGTACACGACTTCTCTGCTAATAACGACAGCGACTGCATGAACTTTGCGTTGGATCAGCTCAGACATTTGGATTTGAGCCAAGTAAATGCGGCAGTATGGCAAACACTGCTATTACATCCACTGTCTCAATCGACTATTACTGATTGGTTTGATGAAGATGTACTGTCAGCGGCGACGCTTGATATGAGCTATTGGCATGCACTTGCCTATGAGCCTGACTGGCAAGTGAGTGAATATATTGAACAATTAAAATCTGCCGACACTCCTATTAAAAACTGGCAAAAGCACTTGGCCTTTGATGATTATTTAGCAGAAAACGTGCGGGACTGGCTGTCTGATGTGCGTCGGTTTGCGCCGATAGATTTAGGTTTCGACTGGCTTATGAACCTTGCGCATAGCGAACAAGCACTCTATCGTGAATTTGCGATTGAACGCATTAACAAAGGGTTCTTGCCTGCCGACTTTATCGCATATCTCGACAGCAATGAAGTCGACTCTATTGACACCGCTTCCAGTAATGGCACTGACGATAAAGACTCAAATAGCGATGTTACTGCTAAAGTAGATTTAACCGGCCAACGCTATTTATTCACAGGCAAGATGCAAAGTATGACTCGTGGCGAGGCCGAAAAAGTTGTGAAAGCGGCTAATGGTGCCATCAGTGGTGCTGTCAACGGCAAGTTAGATTACTTAGTCATCGGTGATGATGGTTCACCGTTATACGGTAATGGCCGTAAAGGTAGCAAGCAAGTTAAAGCCGAAAGCTTAATCGCCGATGGTGCGCCGCTAAAGATTATTTCCGAAACCGCTTTTTTACAGATGCTGAGTGGTCAATCGAGAGAGGTATCTGAAGACGATACTTTTGCAGGTGCCAATGCACTTTGGCATATGGCAACAGATGATGCTACTGCACCTATCAGTGAGCTTGCGATCAGCTACCTCAGTCATCATCATGAACAGATTTGCATGGCATTGACAGACAGACCAGTCGATCCCGATGCGATTATCCCTTCTTCATTCTTTGATGCAGAGCGTGTCATTCCTTTACTGCAGCACCGTAACAGCCAGCTGCGAGCATTTGGCTTATTACTGAGTGAGTATGAAATGGCGACGTGGCAACCAACGCCAGCCCTATGGCTAATGATGGCAGAATCCCCCTATACGGATATCACTCAACTGCTAAAGCGTGCGCTATTGGACAAGCCATCCGTTGCCAATCGACGTTATCACATCCAGTCAGAACAACTGAATGCTAGCATGTTGAATGCTTTGATTGAAAGCAAAGCGCGAGTCGCTCGCCAAATCGGTATCACCTTGCTACAGCGTCATGCCAATTTCCAAGATGTGCAGTCTCTATATCGATTGACCCAAAGCACAGACCGCGAAGTACGCTATGCCGCCGTGGCCATGCTATGGAAACACTACAAGGCGCGTCACGTATCGCCAAACTGGCAGCCAACCAGTAGCGATAGTAAAGATAAAGATGCTGTACGAGACAAAGACAGCCGCGCACAACCAGTCATAACAGAGCAGTCAGATAAACGTTTGGCAAGCTTGCCTGCAGAGGTCGATCAGCTACTAATGCTACTACGTCGCGGTCTATTCGAGTTACCACCTGGCCGTCTAGGTGGTTCGCAAGAGCCCAGTACTAGTGACAGCAGTAAGTATAAGCAACAACGTTACTCAGATAAGCGCTCATCATCACAGTCATATGAGGCAGCTGAGTCAGGCAATATCACGCTAAAACCCATATCTGCGAGTCGTGCCAAATTGGCGTTGATTGAGACCTTTCGTGATGTGGCATTGGCCGACAGCACCTTTGCGGCACTCATTATGCCCACATTATTCACCTTTACGCACTCGGCAGGCAAGATGGAGCGTCATGCGTGTTTGGTTGCCGTCACACGGTTATTGCATCGCTATCCTGAGCTATCTAAAAATCTGCAGCCAGTAGCATCTGCTTGATGGCTTTTGCAAACAGATATAGATAAAAGATACTTAAAAAATATGACGTCACCTCAACTGAGATAACACCATGAAAACAATAACACTCCCCTATTGGGGTCAAATTATTGGCTTAGTCAGTAAGGCCAACAGTACTCAAGCGGCAACTCAAAAGACAACCAAGCAAGATGGGCGCAGTCTTTTTATTACTCGCCAGCAGCAAGCATCCACTACGGTCTTATACGTCCTCGATCAACAAGGTGAGCAATTTAGCTTATCGACAACTGCACTGCCTTGTGCGATGCAAGCCATCACCAAAATAGATGACAGCACTATTGTTATGATTGGTGATGATGGTCATCTTTACCAAACAGATTGGCAAGCCAAGAAAGTTAAGAAGACCAGTGCCAAATCCTTGCTCAATGCCCCTGAAAATAATAACAATGATATAGGCCGTGCCGTAGCAATGGCACCACTACAAGATGCACTGGCTATTCTATATCCAAAACATATCGTGGTATGGCCTTATCAGGACAGTCAAGCCAGCAGTACTGTCATCATTGAGCCTTATTCGCCTTCTATAGCAGCATCAAGTAAAGAGTCTGTATTGACAGCGCTAGCAACGTCAAGTGATGGCTCGTGGTTAGTCGTGGCAGATAAAACAGGAGATGTTAGTAGCTATCAATGGGCATCAGATGAAGCCCAGCTCACTCTAAGTAGCCGCAAACAGCTCCACCAAGGTAAAGTAAACGCGCTGTGTTTTGAGCCAGTCGGGCAGCACTTCTTCTCAGCAGGCGCAGATAAGTGCTTATACCGTACTCATGTCCAAGGCGATCTGCACCCTGTTGATAGAGCCAAGTCTAGCCAACACAGCGAAATGATCACGGCGCTTTGTGTCTCAGACACTCGGCTATTCACTGCCGCCGATGACAAGAGCGTCAAATCATGGGCATTTGATAAAGGTCAACCAAATAGCTGTAAAGAGGATCTGACCAAGGCTCGACAGATCGTCTTATCTTCTTACGCTGAACAACCAACGCTCATCGTAGTCAGTGCCGATCAAAGCTTACGTTTTATACCTATTGACCATACTCAAAGTACGTCACAGAATAGCACGTCAAAAAATAGCAAGCTATTGCCAGTCACTTATATCATCAAAGACGGCTATCAGAGAATCAGCCAGTTACTGACAGATACGTCAAACAATAATGATGTGTCATTTAAAGAAGGATTGGCGCTGCTACAGGCGCAAGCAGACAACCAAACGTTAGAGCTGGTTAAAAAATTACTTGCTGATAGCGACACACTTACGGCCAATCAAGCATTGCAATTGGTACAGTGGGTTGCCACTACTAATCTTGATAAAACTGCACAGGTTTTAGAGCAGCAACTAAGCTCGGCGCACAGTGCAAAAGTACGTCTTGCTGCTTTTCATGCCTTGGCCGACCGTGCAAGTACGGCGAAGCGCCCGCTGCATTATTTAGAAGAAGCCTTTAAAAACCGTTACTACGAGGAAGTGGTGGCCTCTGCGTTACAAGGTTACCTAAAGGTTGCAATGAAGGATGCCACCAGCCAGCGCCGCATCTTACCTATTTTAAGAGAAGCGCTGTCACACAGTTTTGCGAATATTCGCAAGCAAGCATTGGCCTCACTTGAGACCTTATTGCCAGAGAACAGTCCGCAAGCAGATTTGATGGCATTAGACTGCAATCAGTCGGACATTGTCCAATCAGGGTTAATTCGTCTGTATCAGCGCGGCATGCTAAATCACCTTGAAGTCTCGCGTCAGTTGATGCTGCTACAGAATCATCGTAATACAGAGATTAGGCAAACGGCATTTTATGTCTCATTACTGTCTCAACCCAAGTTGATAGAGGCGTTAAAACAGCAAGGCGACACGCAAACATTGCGTACCCTGACTGATTTTGATGACTTTCGCTTACTACGCGGCACGCTACTAGATAACGCTAGTAGTACAGCGGCGAATAATAATGTTAAACAATCCGATGAGGCGATCCGTTTAACCCTATCCACGCAAGATTTTATCTCGCAAGCAGATAGTACCCAAGCATCTAAGTCTAAAAATAAGGCTAAAACGGCCAAATCCAAAAAGCCTGCTACTGAATCCATAAGTCTAAGCAATGATACGTTAGAGCCCTTATTACAAAGCTTAAGCAATAGTCACGAAGATATCAGTTTCCGAGCGGCTTATGCGCTGGCTTGCCTACAAGACAAACGGGCGTTTGGCACCCTGATTAGTCTGATGAGCCATGATGACAGTGCCATCATCCGTGCTGGTGTCGCCACCGCGCTTGGTCATTTAAATATAGAAGATGCCAAAGCAGTCCTACCGACATTACTAGACGATAAGGACGCTGGCGTGCGCCAAGTCGCCATGCAAGCCTATGGCAAATTGGCAGACAATGCATTATCTTGGGCAGCGACGGGTTTTGCTTCTAAACATCAAGATATTCACGAGCAGTCTTTAGCACTGTTTTTAAAGCATGTTGCACCAGATAGCTCAAATAGTGGTGATAGCAGTGATAAAAGCGCTCAGATGTCGTCAGAGATGACAGACATACTGCTACAGGCATTGAACAACCCTTTTACCAGTATTCGGTTAGAAGTGGTTAAAGTTCTATTAAACCGCCAATTTAAGCAGTCATCTGACACTATTTCTAAAAACGTTTCTGACAGCGCCATCGTTGACATCATTGAGCTATTGCAGCAGAGCCTCTTTGAAGATGTGCATCAAGTGGCGATAGAAGAATGGCAACGACTGTTGCTGTCGATGACATCGAAGCATAAAACAAATAAAGTTGAAGAAACTGATAGTCAAAAGACCAATCAAGCTGTCCTGACCCTATTCTTTGCAGATACGTTTGCCGCTATTCGCAAACAAGCCTTTGACATCGCACTCAAACAAAGCAAGCATTTAGGGTTTGCTGACGTAATGTTAAACGCACTTGCCAGCCCTTATGCGGATACCAAGCAACTGGCCCTTACGACAGTGCAAGCCAAAGCCAATACGACTCAGCTGACACACCTGATGCCAGCTCTAGTGGCCATGCTCGCTGATGACAGTGTTGAGCTACGTAAACAAGCTTTGACGGTCGCTTTGGCGCTGACAGACTTACAGCCTACTATTTTAGCGGATTACAGTAGCCTAGATGATAGTAGCACCGATGATCAACCGAATCATCACGAAGCATTGATTACCGCGGCCCTAAGAAGCCCTTACCCTGATATCCAGCTAACAGTCGCGCAACTACTGGCCAGCCAATCACGCCTATATGCTGACGAAGAACAGGCGCAGCGGAGTGATGAACAAGCGTATCAAGTCTTTAAGCACTACTTAGAGTTGCCTATGCCCCCTCAAGGCAAGAAAAGTGACAGCTATACCCAGTGGCACAGTCATGTAAGCCAAGCGCTGTATGGCTTGTCTAAACTGGCATACCCATCAAAGCATGATGCACTAGGTTGGTATGCTAAATATCTACACCACCCTGACGCCGATTTTAAATCACTTGCGCCAAAGATTACGCAGATAGTCTCGCTTGAGGACGTTGATCAACTGGTGAAATGGCAAAAAGATGAGCGCGCCATTATCAGTCAATCAGCCAGTTTGTGTTTGGCTATTTTGGGTGATGCTCGCGGGCAGTATTTCCTTACTCATGACATAAGAGACGAAACAGACAACCTTAGTACGCTTGTTGCACCGATGACGCCTACGCATTGGCTACAAGCGCAGCACGGTTTAGGTATTACACATGCACGGCAATTACAGCCTTTATTTGAGTCAGAGTCCTATGCAGTAGCAGCCAGACTGTTATTGATATTTAATGACTTACAGAATGGCTTGCAAGGTGGCTGGCAAGTTCCTGAAACGACCGCTACCAGCACTGGACGACCCAACCGACTGATAGAAGCCCTAAGCTTTGCCGATAATGACACGGCAGTAGTCTATGCCAATATACTCGCTCGTTACCCGAATGACGTACAACACCCTAATAACCAGCAAGCACTATCGTCAGCGTGGCAGTACCTAAGTGATTACTTGTCACGTCAATTAAACAGTGTTTTATCTTCTCACTCTGAAGTCATCACAATGATGGCAGATGCCATGCCAAACACGGTAGATAAAGGTGCTGTTAAAGGACAGTCGAATAATACGGCCTCTATCCGAGCAAGTATCCTGACAACCGTCAGTACCGAAAACTTACAACAGCTCGCCAACCTCAGTCGACATCAGCAGCCATTGGTACGCGCGCAAACCATTAGTGTCATTTGTAACTTATCTGAATTACTCGCCCATGACTACTATGACGATGAGGACGATGTTTTTGATACATTACAAAAATGGCAACGCAGTTTGCAGGCATTGTTAAGTGCGCACCCAGTTACAGCCACCGTTAATATGGCAGGCAATGCACAAACAGTCGATAGCTCTTCTACTGATAAGCAAGACAGTTCTGAGGTGCATTATCCATACCAGTCTCTTGCCTTTGGCGCTTGGATTGGCGTCATACGCGCAGGCGATGATTATTATGCGAATAGCAGCACCACAGACCAAGCCATTCGAGGGCTAATGTGGCTTGCTGCTCAATCATCGCAGCTTAACACCAATAACAACACTAATAACAATGAGGACTGGCGAGATAGTACCAGTCGCGTGTTGTTGCCACTACTGAATCACAGTAGTTTTGACACTCGTGAGTTGGCTTGGTCATGCTTGTATAAGCTAAACATGCCTGCCAAAAAGCTGGCTGACTATGCCATGAGCACGCCCTACCGTGATATGGTCAAACGCGGCTTGGATCTATTGCTAAATACCGCAAATAACAATGCCGTACAGCAGCAAAGCAAACCATCGGATACAGCTACTGTCAGTAGTAGCGCTGATCAACAACTCATTGATTTGTTAAAAACCAATAATCACACCTTAGCAGAAGAGACCTATCAGCTGTTAAAAGGCCGACTAGGCCATCTGCCAGCCAGCTTGCTTGGGCTACAGACTTATTGTCAGTCGTTACTGCCTCAGATCGTTGCTGAATGGAAACAAGTCATCGTCACGCCCTTTGCAAACAGTCAATCGCCGTCAGTGCAGCGCCAAGACAAACTGACGTTTTTGCTGCATGCTGTGAAGAGTGATGATTGGAATGCAAAATATCAAGCACTGAGTCAACTGGTTGAGTTTTATGACGTACTCTTTGCGGACAGCACACTATTTGATGACTTGTTTGATTTTGCTGAAGACGCTCAGTCCAGTAATGAGAGATATCGTAGCTGGAAATTACTTACTGAGGCACTCACGTCGTACCAATTCATCAATAAGAACACTTTAGAGGGTCATTTAAAGAGTAGCTTTAATATTGCGACTGCTGAACAGGTCGCCAATGAGGCTCACTTACGATTATTAGCCTTACTTGATGATCCACATATCAACAAACCTAAGCAGTTTATTTATTGGGATATCGCTGACCTACGTAACACGAATCTCGTGGCGCCATTACTACAGCGTTTAGAAAGTCTGTTTGAGCACACGCCGCAAAAAAATAAAGAAGAGCGTAAATATTTATTTGATACTTTGGTGAAAATCAGTGGTTACGATCAAAAAATTGAGGATTATTTGGACGAACGTGAAGACACGCGCTGGTTACAACGTCAGCACCCTAGAGACTCGCAAGTCTTGTTGTCACTGTTTACTACGCTTATGAGTCATAGTGATTATGCGCATGCCGCACAGCTATTGCCGTCACTTGCATGGGTGAAATCGGACGACAGCGATCTATCCTCACGCATTGATACCGCTTTAGCACTCGCTTACGAGCAAATGCCAGCTAAGCATACTTTTAAATTGGTCGAGGCACTGGCATATCGAGCCAAAAGGCGGCAAGGCAGCATTGCTTCATTACAAAACGCTCTACGCAATAAAGACGCCGATGTACAATTTGCCGCGGCTGAAGGACTCGCTAAATGCGGTCATGCTGATGGGGTCAATATCTTGATGGCCACTATCGATTATAACCCTGATGCTGAGTTCCGCAGCTGCAGTGTGTTAGCCATTGGCGAGCTACTAGGCAGCAATAACAATCAAAATGCTGACTCGCCTAATGCTAGCTCGCCTGCGGACAACGCTGATAAAAACTTACAGGTTCATACCTTATACAAAGCCTATGATAAGTTAATCAAACTGGCCGAGGACGACGAGCACTACTTACAAGACGTGGCCAGTGAAGCCTTAGGTCGCCTTGCACAAGGTGGTGACTTTGAGCATAGTTCGCATATTTTTGAGCTATTAAAATCGCACTTGTCAGACCCCGCAGTCCATTTCACCAATCCCGCCATTGTCCATTGGTTAAATGGACTGCGCTGGCTCAACACAACGCCTGCTTGGGAACAAATTCGCAGCTATATCCGCACTCATATCGATAAAGCCATATTTTTCCGTCCGCAAAGGCATGCGGTATGGCTACTGCAGATGAATGATAACGATGCCAATAAAGCATTAATTTTAGATATCTTAAAGCAAAACAACCTAGATCGTGCTGTGCTCATGGCGGCTTATACTGCGGCACAGAAAACCTGGGGCAGTCTCGCGTCGCAGATTTATCCTTATGATTGGGCAGCCATTCAAAGCCATAATAATGACTTTATAGAAGAGACTGAGCATTTAAGTCTAAAGCGTATCATTGATAATAGCAGCATCGATGAGCTGGCAGCATTTATCACCCAGCATGGCGCGCACTTACCATCCGACATCTTGATGGCACTGCAAAATGCCATTATGGCCAAGCAAGACATGCCAACATCGCAGCTTACCGCGTTGATTACCAGTAGTAACACACTGACACAGCATATTGGACTGTGCTATCTGACCCAATACCCGACCAACTATCTTGATAAAGAGATGGTTACGACGTTGCAGCAGCGTTTTGACACTGCAAGCGAGCAATGGCACACGCTTATCGATACCATCAACCGCAGTCCAACGACCATCAATAATAGTCAGTGGATTAGCATGGTTGAGCAAGTGGGTACCACCATCTCGCAACTGGTGTGGCTAATCATGCGTCATATAGCCATTACAACTGCCAAAGGAACTGTCGACAAAGCGGCTACTAAGCAAATCGCGGCAATGCTTGATTGGCTCAATGATGCTCGTCAACCATTGACCATCACCTCTATTCCACTGCTCTCTACGACTGTTAGCAGTTGGTGGCAGCAAGCGCTGTTAGGACTACTGGCCAGACCAGTCGCTGACGATAAGGTGTTATCAAATATAGTGCCAACATTGAGCAGCGTATCAACTACGGTTCAATCACCGCTCACTTATGACAACCGAACCTTACTATCAACGCTACTAACTCGTATTGAACAAAGCGATACATCTACCCAAAAATCCATAATAACGGTAGTAAAGAATGCGCTCAAACATAAGGGCTCGTCTACCGAGATACCAATCAATCAACAGCTGCTACAGTGGATCAGAGCAAAAGACGCTGATGCACTCTATCATTGTGCAAATAATGACAACATGGAGCTGACGGTTCGTATCCGTGCTATCGAAGCGCTTGGGCAGCTACATGATCCAAATATTGAACAGTGGCTGACGACGCTTATGGCACATGAAAACTCAGACATTCAGAAGCTTGCTTATAAAGTACTACGCCGCTGGCAACGTGCCATGATACGAGCACAGCAAAAGCGTCCGTTGGCATATAGTCAGGACAGCAGTCAAAAAAGCAATCAGGGTGAAGGAGACAGTCAATGACTATAGACAATCAATTAGACCAAGCATCAGAAACAGAGTCAGAAGTAGCAAACACTGATGGCCTGATGATGCAATTGGACTACGCCGCACCCAGCCAAATCAGTCAAGTTAACGAATCGTCAGACTCACTATCGGAGGCGCAAACAAGCGAACACACTCAGCATGTGGCACTATTTGCTCAGCTGAATCGATCGGAGGTTAACTTCCACGGTAAGGTCAAGTCTCCCCTTGTCTTTCGTGACAGTTTGCTAGCCTTATTTGATGTGGTCAGCAGCGATTACCGTTATGTGCCAAAAGACCGCTCAGCGTACACGGTATTTATGCAGATGCGCCGTGCCAGCAGCAATAAGAACCTATTTACTGCGCAGCGTGATTATTTCACGTGGCTATTCGATAACGACCCATTAGCTTTTTGTATTTTGGACCCGATTATTCAGGTGCATGAGCAAGGTGTTAGCTTTGAGGTATTTAGCCGTGATGAAGGCTGCTATGCTCAATTGACCTTGACCAATGAGATTTTTGAGCAAAGTACCAAACCTACCCTTGGTACGACAAGCATTGATTATAGTGCGGCCTTGTTTAACGGTATTGAGAAAATACGCGATCATCAACAAACGATATTAGACATTGGTCATGAAGCGGTCGGTTTACAGTTGCTCGAAGCCAAACCAGAGACAGCTGAAGCAGATACTGATAGTACAGTAACTACGCCCACCGTAAAAAAACAAATCATAGAAAAACGTATCAATGTACCCAAAAGCTGGATCAGAGCACTGCTGCAAGTACAGTCTGCAGGTCAATTGCCACAAGACACCATCCATCTCGATCCAATCGCACTGTATAACGTGCTGTTTAAGCTGCGTATGCATGCTGACGTCAAAGGCAAACGCCGCGGATTGCTGATTGAGCTTAGACCTCAGCAGCTGCCAGTGATTATATTGGAGCCGTTTGACATCACTGTCACAAGCCAAGTCAGCCAACAGCAAAAGCCTTATCAGGGTCAACAAGCAAAGCTCATTCGCTTATGGGGTCGCCGTCGTCTCAGCCTATTAAAACGCCTGTTGCCGCATGCTGATAGTGTTTCCGTCTCTTTATTGGGTCAAGGCATGCCAAGCTATTGGACCGTGACGGGCAAAGGATTTCACTTCACCTTTGCCATGACAGGCTTTAGCCAAGCCAATTGGTCACAGTCATTAAACTTTGACTTGTTACTACCCAAGCGCCCATTGCGTAATACATTAGCTGCCAGTGAAGGCTTATCAGACAGTAGTAACGCAACTTTAAATGACAGCAATAATGATAGTAACGCTAAGCATAATGGTTTGTCTGTATTAATTAAAACACTGGAAAATACCCCTAGTACTTTGAAAGGTTTGGTAAAGTCGCTATCAGCAAATGCTTCATTAACGTCTGTGCCTGTTTCTCACTCACAAGTACAGCAATGGTTACTGTCAGGTACTCAGCAAGGCTTAATTCGCTATGAGATGGCGACGCAGCTGTATCACTACAGACCTTTGAGCCAAGTGCCGCTCGATATGGCACAGTTCGCTTATCACAATGAGGCAGAAAAGCAGGCTTTTGATTTGATTAGCCGTACGGATGCCGTGCAGAAATTCTCTGTTGAGACAGTCGCTGTCAAAGGTATTACCATTCGTGCAGATATTCATGTCGAAGAAGACAGACGTACTTACCACAGTCAGCTGCAATTGGGCGACGAAGGACTGGTGACCAAAGCAGAATGCAGCTGTCCGCAGTACTTGCAGCATCGTCTCACTCATGGTGTGTGCGCGCATCTTATCGCGCTGCGTCTTAGGTACAATCAATACGACCCGAATAACACAAGTAATGACAGCTGGCATGACACTCGTGTCTTGAGTAAACGCGTACCGAGTAAGCGCTTACATCAACCTAAGAATAAACAAGAAAGCGTACAAGTAGCAGGCTATAACTCGTTAATGACATTATCTTCTGCACCAACACTTGATTTGACGGCCTTAGCACAACCAGCCGCCCAGTCACATGCAACTGCGACTGCAAGCGATAAGACACAAGAGACCGCTATTGCTTATGTTTACATCACCATTGCCCATAAGAAGATCACCATTGAACAAACAATAGGTGACAAGGATACGCGCCAGCAGCTGGTGTTCAATCAGCCTGCTCAAGCCAAAGCCGCATTTTTACAACATATTGCCAGATTTGAAGCCAAAGGCTTTATCGAAAACCAAGGGATGTAATGTATGACAACACACATAGCCAACAATAACGATTACATCAGCCCTGAGCCAATACTCACTCCTTTTGTGCGTCAGTGGCAGCAACTATGGCAAGATATTGAGCAGGCGGGCGGACGTTACCAATATGTTCAGCAGCAGCTAGTCAGTCAAGGCTTTATGGTCGATCGTCAACCTGTCGACAATATGAGCCCAAAAGAACGGGATCGCTATAAAAAATCCTTAAAAAAGGAAGCAGCTGAAGAAAGAAGTCTCAAAAAAGCTGCTTGGCAAGCATACAAAGCGCATCACATGGTTTATCTTGGCCGCCATGTATATTGGACGGACGATACCAGTACCGATAAATGGGATATCAAAGACGCGGCCAATCGGCTGATTGAAAACAAACTGCCACTGCTGCGTAAACATAATGAGTTAGCAGAAGCGGTTAACCTTAGCATCCCGCAGTTAAAAGGATTGTGCTATCAAAGAGAGGTTGCCACCAATCTGTCTTATTCGCATTTTACTATTGCCAAGCGCAATGGGACAGCACGTCAAATATGGTCGCCGAGACCACGTTTGAAGTTTGTACAACGCTGGATTTTGCATAATATTTTGAATAACTTAACGACGCATGGTGCCGCCCATGGCTTTGTACGCGGAAAATCCATCGTGACCAACGCGGCAGTACATAGCAATAGTGAGCTGCTTATTAAGCTAGATGTCAAAGATTTCTTTCCTAGCGTGAGCTGGCGCCGTGTCAAAGGGGTCTTTCGTCATGCTGGCTACCCAGAACAAATTGCGACATTACTGGCATTACTCTGTACAGAGTCGCCCAGACAGGTGGTGCAGCAAGATGGTGTTACCTATTATGTGGCGTTGGGCGATAGAGCTTTGCCGCAAGGTGCGCCTACCAGTCCGGCATTAACGAACATCGTTTGCCTAAATCTGGACCGCCGCTTGACAGGATTGGCAGAAAAGTTGGGCCTACGTTATAGTCGTTATGCCGATGATTTAACGTTTAGTTTGCCAGTATCCAGTCAGAAATCTACCTCTGCAAAGAGCGATTCAGACACTAAGCACAACAAGCTGATCGGGCAACTGCTCGGTTCAGTCCATAAGATATTACGTGAAGAAGGTTTTGCGTTGAATAATGATAAAACGCGCGTGATTCGTAAAGACAATCAGCATAACGTTACTGGCATGGTGGTCAATGGTAGCGGCGTGCCAAGGGTATCTCGTCAGATTAAGCGCATGTTACGAGCAGCCATTCATAACTTAGAGTCAGGCGGCACATTACGCGCTGATGAGACTTTAAATACGTTGTCAGGATATGCCGCTTGGATAGCCTCGGCAGAGCCAGAGCTAGGACACAGTTATCTAGCTAGAATTGAACGTTTACAAGTGCAGCAAGAGACACCTGCATAGATATTTATCTATATTTATAAAAAAACGAGTATTAGAAAAATTCTATTTCTAATACTCGTTTTTACATCAGTAACATGTACTGATGTAAATATAGCGCCATTACACCAATAAAAACGCTGCAGTACGACTGTCTTTTGATTGGGCAACGTCATATGGCGTACCTTGAGCGACGATTACCCCGCCCTCATCCCCTGCTCCTGGCCCAATATCTATAATCCAGTCACTATTGCTCGCCACTTGCATGTCATGTTCAACCATGATGACAGTATTGCCCGCATCGACGAGACCATTTAACTGCGTCATGAGCATAGACACGTCAGCAGGATGTAGGCCGGTGGTTGGCTCATCTAATATGTATAACGTGTCGCCTCGCTGCGTGCGTTGCAGCTCAGTGGCAAGTTTAATGCGCTGTGCTTCGCCGCCCGATAATTCGGTAGCTGGCTGGCCCAGACGTAAGTAGCCAAGTCCAACTTGTAGCAACGCCTCTAATGCACGCAAAATAGGCGCCTCATCAGCAAAAAACTCATGTGCCGCTTCAACCGTTAAGTTTAATACTTCAGCGATGTTTTTGTCTCGATAAGTGATTGCCAGCGTTTCCTCGTCATAGCGTTGACCATGACAAACCTGACAAGGTGCATAGACGCTTGGTAAAAACAACAGCTCAACACTAACAAACCCTAAGCCTTCGCAATTTGGGCAGCGGCCTTTGGTCGTGTTAAATGAGAACCTGCCAGCATTATAGCCATGAGATTTGGCTTGCTTAGTCGCCGCAAAAATCTTACGCACATCATCAAACAAGCCAGTATAGGTTGCCAAATTAGAGCGCGGTGTACGTCCAATTGCTTTTTGATTGATATTAATAAGACGTCGGACATGCTCCATACCAGCGACAATTTCACCGCTGGTTACCGACTCAAGCTCCTGCTCAAGTAAGTCCGCCTCACCGACAGGCGCTTCTGTAGCTGTTTTTTGACCCAATGCTTCATTAATAAGCTCTACCAACGCTTGACTGACGAGACTTGATTTTCCCGAGCCCGAGACCCCTGTGACGCTGGTCATCACCCCAAGCGGAAACTCAACATCTAATCCTGTAATATTATTTCGCTCAATGTTGGCAAGCTTAAGCCAGGCTGCCGGCTGCCTTGTATTAGATTTTGACTGTGCGTTAGACGTCGCATTGGCAAATAGATATTGACCAGTATGCGACTGTTCAATCTCACGAAGTCCATCTACAGGGCCACTATAGACAATCTCGCCGCCATGCGTGCCTGCCTTTGGCCCGACATCGACTACCCAATCAGCATGTTTGATGACACTCACGTCATGCTCAACGACAAACACAGAATTACCAGCGGCGATTAGCTCATCCAGTGCACCTAGTAGTGCCTGAGTATCAGCAGGGTGCAGACCTGCTGATGGCTCATCAAGGACATAGACTACGCCAAATAGCTGCGAGCGAATTTGAGTGGCTAATCGTAATCGTTGTAGTTCACCAGGAGAGAGTGTCGGTGTGGTACGCTCAAGTGAGAGATAGCCTAACCCTAATCTTGTCAGCGCTTCAACACGAGAGAGAATATCACTGGCGATACGCTGGGCAACGATGGCTTTTTCACGGTTTGGTGTGTTATCGGCTACCTTGGTACGAGCGGTTGTTTCTAATTTTTCTGCCATTTCAGTCAGTGTTAACTGTGACAGTTCACCGATATCCAATCCTGCAAACTTAACCGATAGCGATTCTTTCTTTAGTTTTTTACCATGACATTCTGGGCACTCAGATATCTGCATAAACTGCGAGACGCGTTTTTTAGTACGCGGGCTCTGAGTGGTAGCAAAAGAGTGCAAAATGAAGTTTTTAGCACTGGTAAAAGTACCCATGTAGTTTGGTTTTTCGCCTTTTTCTATCGCATCACGCGTTTGCTCAATGTTGTATTCAGGATAGACAGGCACTGTTGGCGTATCATCCGTAAACAAAATCCAATCACGCGTTTTTTTCGGCAATGTATGCCATGGTTTATCAATATCATAGCCCAATGTAGTCAATATACGGCTGAGGTTTTGACCTTGCCATGCTGGTGGCCATGCTGCAATCGCACGCTCACGGATGGTCTTGGTATTGTCTGGTACCAGCAGCTCTTCAGTGACCTCAAATATGCGGCCGATACCTGAACAAGTCGGACAAGCGCCATCTGGGGTGTTGGGGGAGAATGCGTCAGCGTATAGAATCTCTTGATCAGCGGGATACTCTCCTGCGCGTGAGTACAACATACGCAGACCGTTGGATATCGTCGTCACGCTACCCACGGACGAGCGCACTGAAGGCGTACCTCGCTTCTGCTGCAAGGCGACTGCTGGTGGTAACCCTTCTATAGAATCAACATCTGGCTCATCAACTTGATCAATGAGTCGTCTCGCATAAGGCGATACAGAATCAAGATAGCGGCGTTGTGACTCGGCAAACAACGTACCAAATGCCAATGAGGACTTCCCTGAGCCTGAGATACCGGTAAAGACCACTAATGCATTGCGAGGTAAATCAACATCAACGTTCTTTAAGTTATGTACACGTGCGCCTCTGACCTGAATATTGTCTTGATCAGGGTTATAAAGGGCATTTCTCACTGTGTTTGTTTTACTTGTTTTTTCTTCTAGTTTTTTTGAGTTTGCCATAGCGTTATTGTTCCTATGAATCGTTGTTTATTCCTAACGTGCTTAGTTTTCTTTATTTAATTAATAGAAAGGTTAACACGTACTCATGCGTGGCCATGGCTGGGCTTACGTATCAATAGCATAGATAGACAAAATGATAACTCAAGTCACCCAATCATTAATAATAAAAAACCCGCATCAACGCGGGTTTTGTTTAGCAAGAAATGCTATTAAAAGAGTGGTAACTTAGACATTAAGACACAACCAAGCGCATCAGTTGGGTGCTGATATAACCACCAAATGTCCCTACTGCGTAACCTAAAATACCCAAAAACACTCCGACAGGCGCCAGTGATGGATGAAAGGCAGTAGCGACAATCGGGGCTGACGATGCACCGCCTGTATTGGCATTAGAGCCAACTGCCAAAAAGAAAAATGGCGCACGAATGATTCTAGCGACAGCAAATATGATAACGACATGGATGCTCATCCATAGTAAACCGATAAGCAATAGTCGCCACTGTGAGACGATACCAGCCAGATTGATTTGCATACCGATTGCGGCGATTAATACAAAGATAAATACTGTGCCGATTTTTGAGGCGCCAACATGATCTAACCTGCGAATCTTAGTGAATGAAAATATAACGCCTATTAGGGTAATAATTACCACCATCCAAAAGAACGAACTGGCAAAGCTATACTGAACGGCCCAGCTATAAGGCGCAAAGAACTCTGCAATCTGGCCACCGATAAAGTGTGCGACCCCGACCATGGCAAAGCATAAGCCAAACATCACCATCAAATCATTGATGGTTGCTGGGCGGGCATGATCACGCTCATAACTCTCGACTGCTTTGACTACTTTATCAATACTACTGGTATCAGCGCGCAAAAAGCGGTCTATCTTGTCGCTGTGTTTTGCCATGACCAAGATAGCTAGCAGCCACAGTGATGCATTGGTGGTATCGACCAAAATCATCATACCAAACAAATCATCACTGACTCCAAATAGCTCCTTCATCGCTGCTTGGTTAGCCGCGCCGCCTATCCAGCTGCCCGCTACGGCCGAGAACCCACGCCATAACGTATCATCGGTAAACATCGCAGGCGATATCCACTTAGCGACTCCCAAACTGATCGGACCACTGATGACGATAGCAATACTGGCAGCAAAAAACATCGCAATCGCTTTCCAGCCTAAGCCCAATATTTTAGGTACATCCATGGATAAGGTCATCAACAGCAAACTTGCTGGCAGCAAATAAGTCGCAGTAAAGCCATAAATCTGCGAACCAACGCCATCGGCAAACACGCCTAAACTATTTAGAGTTGCTGGTATAAAGCAGCAAAGCACAATACCAGGCAATATGGCATAAAACCGACGCCAAAACTTACCCGGCAAGCCTTGGGTATAAAAAACCAGACCAATAATGGCCATGATAATGCCAAAGGCTAATGGCAAATTATCGATTGCTAAGTTTGAGGTGGCTTGCATCAAGGCGCTCCAAGATTTACAACGGGCAAAAGTAAATCAGTATAGACAAGGCAAAAAACTCCTGCAAGCAGCCATCGACTATTAGCTAGGATTTGCTAAGTAGTATTTGACGGAATGAATAGCAAGGGAACGGCTAGACACGTAACGTCATACGCCCGTTATTGAGCAATATAAAGCAGGTAAACGCAAAAAAGCCAGATAACAAGTATCTGGCTTTTTTAGTGCTATCTTTAGACGATTAATAAATCAATGATTTAAATCGTCAAATATAGCTGTATTACGAGTTGTTACCACGGTTGCCGCCGTTTGGACGACCTTGGCCACGGCTGTCAGAACGACCAGCTGGACGACCTTGGCTGCCGCTTGGACGACCACGACCAGTTGCAGCACGCTCACCACGTGGAACGCCATTGCTATCACCGCGGCTTGGGCCACCAGTGCGCTTGCCTTGATACGGCTTGCCACCTGAACGCTCATTTGGTTTGCCTGACGTGTCACGTGGCTTACCTTGATAACCGCTGTCGTTGCTAGCGCGTTGACCAGTTGGAGCGCTGTCGCTTGAACGACCACGACCTTGACCACCACCGCTAGATTTACCAGCATAGCCACCGCCTGAACGACCACGGCCTTGACCGCCACCGCCATTAGAACGACCGCGACCACGGCCACGACCATTACCTTTGTTTTCGCTAGGTACGTAAGTTTTCTTAGGCTCCATACCTTCGATGATACATACTTCCATTTTGCGATCTAGATAACGGTTGATAGCGTTAAGCTGTGGACGATCATCCATGCTACATAGGCTGATAGCAACACCAGTACGACCAGCACGACCACAACGACCGATACGATGGACGTAATCTTCAGTCTGACGTGGCAAGTCATAGTTGATAACGTGCGAGATAGCTGGGATGTCTAGACCACGTGCAGCAACGTCAGTCGCTACTAGAATTTTTACTTTACCATTACGCAAGTCTTGAACGATACGGTTACGCTTGCTCTGTGGCAAGTCACCATGTAGGAAGCTTGCTTTATGGCCCGCTTCTTGTAGCTGCTTAGCCAATTTCTCAGTGCTACGTTTGGTAGCAGCAAAGATAATGATTTGTTCCATATCTTGCTGGCAAACGATTTTGTCAAGTAAACGGTTTTTGTGATCAAAATCATCACAGTAGTACACTTTTTCTTCGATGTGTGCAGATTCTACTTTGATTGATACGCGCTCAGGATTTTTAGTGAAGCTGGCAGCGATTTTACCTACTGGGCCATCCCAAGTTGCTGAACACATGATCGTTTGACGATCGATTGGCGCTGCACGAAGGATGTCACTAATATCATCAGCAAAACCCATGTCTAGCATACGGTCAGCTTCATCAAGTACCAATACTTCTAGGTTTGACAAATCAACGCGACCCGCATTGATATGGTCAAGTAGACGACCAGGAGTTGCAACGATTACTTGAACGCCCTTTTTCAAAGCAGTGATCTGACCGTTGTATGGTGCGCCGCCAACTAGTGGTACACAAAATAGACCACGCATGTCTTTAGAATAAGTGCGAACGCTGTCATGTACTTGCTGAGCAAGTTCACGCGTTGGCGTTAGGATAAGTGCTTTGGTTAGTTTGTCAAAGCTAGTGGCACGGCTCAAACGGTCAAGTACAGGGATAACAAAAGCCGCTGTTTTACCACTACCCGTTTGCGCTGACAATAAAAGGTCACGACCGGCTAGAGCAAAAGGAATGGCTTGTTCTTGAATAGGGGTTGGGTTGGTATAGCCACTGCGATCAAGCGCAGTAAGAATTGGCTTAGCAATGCCAAGATCAGTAAAAGTGATTTTGTTTTCTTCAGTGGCGTCAGTAGCAGCCGCTTGAGTACTGTTATCAGTATTTGGAGTGTCAGTGCTTTCGATGATGCCGTTTTCAGCGGCGATTGCAGATAAGATGTCAGTCATAAGAATCCTTGGTAAGTATAAGTTGCTGTAAATTCAGCAAACTTGATGCATACCACTGATAACCGTTCACCACGCTGCTCTTATTAGCATTACCGAGCAATATAAAATTGTCGATAATTAGAAACCAAGCCAATAGAGCTTAGCGTCTTTATAATAAATGCGTTCGTGCTGTCTGACGTATTTTGGTGGTAGTGCCGAGTGTCTTATCCTTGCTTGATATACGCTCATTATCAATGCTTTGTCCAAAGCAGATAAAGGCAAACAGCAACCAATCTAGACCCTAGTTATAGGCCAGTAGATAAGATATGAGTCAAAAATAACGGATATTTTTAAAGGTTATTTAAGTACACAAAATCATCGGCAACAATTACTTATGGTCATCCTAGACCCAAAATCGCAGGCGATGTTATCAATCTCATAATTCACGAAAGCCTAAGCTAACGTGGCGACGCAGTATAGCATAATAAAAAAATATATGTACCTATTTCTTCAATTACTGAGTAAATAAGCACTAACAGTGTTGATAATAAACAAGTTTAGGTGTTTTATTTAATACCTAAAGCAAAATTTGATAGCTAAAGTAAATAAGCTACTGGCTACTTATCTATCGTACTACTTTGACTTCTGTGACATAGGTAGGTAGCTGCCACGCCCCGCCCGCCTCAATTAAGCGGCAAAGTCCTGTAGTGCTTTCATGACTTTTCTCAAATGCACGGCCCGTCCATAGCCAATCGGTTTTGCTCATGCAATCACCGATGCCGCGTCCTTTTTGCACAGAGGTAAGCTTGCCTTTATCGTAGCCAGTAGCATTGGTCGTTACCAATTTTGGCTTATAAGGTTTACTATCATTAATCACCCAAACCCCTGCTCCAGCGTTATAAGCGCCTGTCCAGCACTCATGCTGCGCCAACAGCTGCGAGCCATTTAGACGACTGATACGCCAAGGTGATTTGTCTGAGAGATTGGGACAAACGCTGTCTGCATCTTTCATTGTGCCTTTTACCAACGATGCCAACTGAGAGGACCTCATCACAAACTTTTTGTCATTACCATCGTCCGCTTTGGCACTTGGCACGACAAACCGCAGTACTGGCGCTGCTTTGGGAGGCAATATACCGCCACTAGATTTAACAGCATCGTCATTTTTAATAAAAGCACTGGATGTACCAACGCGACCTTGGAACTCATCGGCTCTGAGCATGGCAGCACTGGCACCTTTGTCAGAGAGCTGCCAACGTGAGTTGCGCAAGGCCAATGTAATCTTGCTAGATTTGGTCAAAGCCTCTAATAATGCAGTTACCTGCGCTTGAGTAAGCTCAGCATTACCTGCAGCAGCTGAATACGGTTTAGTCTCGCCATAGTCTTTGTCATTAATAAACAACGAGATGCGATGACGGTTACCGAGCTGCATTAGGGCTTTAGACGAGCTGTCCTTTGCCCCGCCAAGCTTTACTTTACCATCCACGCCAGCATTCGCACCTGCACGGCGTACGAGCAATATAGAAACCGGGAACTCACTGTTATTCTCTGCTTGATAGCCTGCCAGCCGGCACGTACGCGTATTATCACAAGCGACTTGCCAATCTTGGCTAGTAAACTCAGTCGATGTACTGGCCATACTGGTGGTACTAAATAAAGCTGTGCTAAGCGCTGCAAGTACAGGCAGTAATATTTTATTTTTTATCATATAGGTGGGTTGTTCTTTTATTTTTTTAGGTATGTTTTCTGAATAATGCTCTACAGTGATGTTTTTGGGATTTTTATTAGACTGGGCACTGTCTTTATAGCTATAGTCATCAGACTTATTATCGTCATAGGTAATGCCTGACCTATTAACACCAGTTAAATCAGCGCCTTTTGATAGCGACATATCGTTTATATAATTATTGTCTTTCATAATCATCACCTTTCAGTAGAAGAAGTATAAACACCTGTCTATTGTAATGGTGCTCGGCTATCTTAACGCACTAGTGTTTCTATCTGTTGTACTAATGTATCATTGTGTAAAGACAAAAGGAAGACATAGCATACAAATATTCATTTTTATGAATATAAATAAAAAGGCTGATAAGCTATTTGCTTATCAGCCTTGCTGCTGTGTTTAAGGTTTATTTGTGCTTAAACTGTACTGTTAGATCTAAACTGTATTGAGTACTTAGTTTAATCGATTGGTTTTAGCTCTAGCGCTACTGCACGTTTAACCGCAGGACGTTCAGCGATTTTCTTAGCCCAACGCTGTAAGTGTTTGTAGTCTTCTACTTGTAAAAACTCTGCTGCATCATAGAGCTTACCCAGTGCCAACTGACCATACCAAGACCAGACAATCATATCCGCAATGTTGTAATCAGATTCATCATTGCCGCATAGGTACTCATGATCTTTTAGATGCGTGTCTAATACATCGAGCTGACGCTTGGTTTCCATCGTATAGCGGTTGATTGGATACTCTAAAGGTTCAGGCGCATACGCATAAAAGTGCCCAAAGCCGCCACCTAAGAAAGGCGCGCTACCCATTTGCCACATAATCCAAGACAGACAATCTGCTCGCGCTTTGCCAGTAGCCAGCGGCAGGAACTTATCAAACTTTTCTGCTAGATACATTAAGATTGCGCCCGACTCAAACAGTGCTATCGGCCCCTCTACTGTATCAGTAGAATAATCGACCAAGGCTGGAATCTTTGAATTGGGGTTTATCTCCACAAACCCTGAGCCAAACTGCTCACCTTTAGAGATGTCGATTTTGTAGGCATCATATGCTGCCCCATCAATACCAAGTTCTGCCAACTCTTCTAGTAGTATGTTGACCTTGACACCATTTGGCGTATTTAACGAGTACAGCTGTAACGGAGCATTGCCAACAGGCAGCTCTTTATCATAGCGAGCTCCAGACGTTGGACTATTAATACTAGCAAATTTGCCGCCATTATCTTTATCTTGCGTCCAAACTTTTGGTGGTACGTATTTATTATTATCTTGACTCATAATTTATCCTCGGTTTGTATTTATGACTGCCGCGAAGGTTTACTATAACGAGAACTCATAACGATATTAAAGTCCTCTCTTGTAATCAATGTTATGTTTCTACTGCTAAAGTAAAGACAGATACGCTATTAGCACTGAGAAACTTCTTTGTCTTGTTTCGTCTCTTTGCCTTTTTTAGCAACCCTTTGCATCATTGCTCTTATATTAGTTATCTTATATCAGTTACTTTGAGTCACTTTTATTATGAGCTAGGCTTTCTTATACTACTCAGCTTGCATAGTGATCTGCTCGCAAATCCGCTATTTTCTTATTCCATAACGAGACGTTCAATGGGACTCACATGGTAACGCTCACCCCAACTCAAGAGAAATACCTACCTTACGTACTAGCAGTCGCGCTGTTCATGCAGATTTTGGACGCCACTATTTTAAACACGTCCTTACCGCAAATGGCACAGGCACTGGGTGAGTCACCACTAAAAATGCAGTGGGCCGTCATCAGCTATGCATTAACCTTGGCGATTTTTATCCCTATCAGTGGTTTTTTAGCGGATAAATATGGCACACGCCGCGTATTTTTATCCGCGGTCATCATTTTTTGTGTTGGCTCATTACTGTGCGCGGCGTCGCAAACGCTAGATTTTTTGGTTGCTTCACGTGTGGTACAGGGTATTGGTGGCGCGATGATGACGCCTGTCGCTCGTTTGATATTGGTTAAGTCTTATCCGCGCAATAAGCTACTCACTGTGATGAATTTTGCTGTGATACCTGCTTTGGTTGCACCGCTGGTCGGTCCAGTATTGGGTGGCTATATCGTGCAATATGCCAGCTGGCATTGGATATTTTTGATCAATATACCGATGGGCGTGGCAGGTTTTATCATGGGCAAAAAACTGGTGCCAGCGCTATATGAAGATACTAAGCGCCTTGACTGGACAGGGTTTGTATTGTTTGCCGCCGCTGCTTGCGGGTTCACACTGGCTGTTGAGTTTGGTTCACAGACAGGTCGCGGGGTTTATGGGTTGTTGCTTGGGTTAGGCGCAAGTCTATTGATCGGTGCGTACGTCTGGCATGCCAAACGGCGAGCAGATCCCCTGTTTCCACTCAGCTTGTTTGATATTCGCACCTTTCGAATCGGTATTACAGGCAATTTGTTTACGCGGCTTGGTATCAGTGCCGTGCCCTTTTTACTGCCTTTATTACTACAAGTGGTGTTTGAATACTCGCCTTCGCAGGCAGGTTGGCTGCTTGCTCCGATTGC
Source organism: Psychrobacter sp. NPDC077938 (assembly GCF_044542635.1). Classification (NCBI taxonomy): domain Bacteria; kingdom Pseudomonadati; phylum Pseudomonadota; class Gammaproteobacteria; order Moraxellales; family Moraxellaceae; genus Psychrobacter; species Psychrobacter sp. NPDC077938. The sequence continues at coordinate 247,365 of NZ_JBITUW010000004.1, read as the reverse complement.
GGTGGGTGCTATAGGTATCAAACCTTGGGTTAGCAAAATTATTCAGCGGTTTAGCTATCGTAAAGTACTGGTCTACAATACCTTGTTTATGGGCTCACTTATCATTGTACTAGCGCAGTTTAATGATGCCTCGCAGTGGCTATGGTTTATACCTATCCTGACCATCATGGGTGCCTGCAACTCTATGCAGTTTAGTGCGATGAACACGATTACGATTGGCGATTTACAGGGCACACAAACTAGTAGCGGTAATAGCTTAATGGCGGTCAATCAGCAATTAGCGATTAGCTTCGGTATTGCGTTCGGTGCTGCTGTGTTGAATCTATTACGTGAGCGTCTACAGATGGATACGTTAGTAGCGTTCCAAACCACTTATTGGATATTGGGCATTTTGACCATTCTCTCAGGGCTGTATTTTTTACGTCTGAAACCTGAAGATGGCCGCGGTTTGTACTAGGGCGTGTCTTCAATCGAGACAAGCTTTCTATTGAGTGAGACTTTACGTACAACACGTCTCTATTCTGTATAGTCGAAATATTAGAAATGTCTTATCTGTAAACAGAAAAAAGCCAGTATGCGATTGGATTATCAATCTTATACTGGCTTTTTTTATAAGGATTTACATTAATAATTAATACTATTATGCGTCATCATCATTCATTTGCGATTGGATGTAGCGCTCTACACCAATGCTCTCAATCAAGTCCTGCTGCGTCTCTAACCAGTCTTCATACTCTTCATTGCCATCTTTTAGCGTGACTAATAGCTGGCGAGAGACATAGTCAGACTTTGTCTCACATAAGGTAACGGCATCAGTAATAATATCGAACTTTTGTCTCTCAAGACGTAGGTTGCACTCAATGATTTCTGGTACATCTTCGCCGACCAATACCTTGCCCAGTTCCTGCAAGTTTGGCAAACCGCCTAACAATAAAATACGAGCGATTAGGTCGTCTGACCATTTCATCTCAGCAATAGATTGCTTATATAATGAGTCATTAAGCGCTTCTAGCCCCCAATGACGTGCAATACGTGCATGCAAAAAATACTGGTTGATGGCAATCAGTGACTGCCCAAGTACCTTATTTAACGCGCGAATAACTTCTTTATCCCCTGTCATTACCTTTCTCCCTTAATCTCTGTTATTTATGCTAAATACTGTGAATGCTATTCATACGTAGGATGATATCAGACAATATTAGGAGTGACTTCAGCCATTTGGCTTTGTAGGTAATTCGGTAGACCAATCATGTCGATGAGACGAAGCTGCTGCTCAAGCCAATGCGCATGATCTTCTTCGGTGTCTTTTAATTGCTCAACCAGCATCTCACGCGTGACATAGTCATGCTCTGCTTCGCAAAGTGCGATACCTTCTTTTAGATGCTTTTGTACTTGGTACTCTAAATCTAGGTCAAACTGCAACATCTCAGGGACAGTCGCACCGATATGGATAGCGTCGACCGACATCTTTGGCGTGCCACTCAACATCAAGATACGGCGAATGATGTTCTGTGCGTGTAGCGTTTCGTCTTCCATTTCATGATGGATACGATCGTATAACTTGCCATAGTGCCACTCAGCATACATCTCTGAATGGATAAAATATTGGTCACGAGCGGCAAGCTCACCACCTAGTAAGAAATTCAAATAATCAATGACTTTCTGGCTACCTATCATAACGCGTACTCCCCTATTTATTTTTACCGATCACCATACATCCACAATTTATTATATAAGAATAGCATAATTGGCGAACTGACCAGTAAAAATCAAAATCAATAAAATGGCTTCTAATCTCAGATAAATATAGTAGCATACAGGCGCAGTATAGGGTGTAACGTTATGAACTAAGAATAAGATGCTAATTGAGAATCATAATTAGCTACAACTGGCATGAGACTATTTAATATAGTTCGTGTTGGTGTATGACTGAGGTTATACGGACGCTTGCACCCTGCTCCTTATGTATAATAAATAGAGTTAGATGCAAAATACTGAATATAATTTATCGTGTTAGGTCTTATTGCACTAAATAATGAGAATGTGTGATTAACAGTGTTTAAACGGCGTACGCTAGATTATCGAGTTTTGCATGGTGTTCGTCTAGGTAGTCATTGACCATCGGCTCGCAGCAGCCACAGCACGTTGCTACATCGAGCGTATCTTTTAGACCATCGAGCGTATCAACACCTGCAGCAATAGCTGCTTTGATTTGCTTTTCTTTTACGTTGTTGCAGATACATACGTACATGGATTGGCTCCTCGGAATACCACTATTCGATAATGACGGCATACGACACTTATATAAAACCTTTGTGATAAGTGTCATTGATAAACGGATAATTTACTGTTTTCTAGTAATTAAAAATTAGTCGTTGAAATCACGTTTATCGCTTGCAGTATAATAACGATAATTATTATCATTTTCAATCACATTCGATATATTTATTCGTTGAAACAGTATCCTTATATTACAGGCAGTTCATTTATGTAGGTGGATATAAGTGTGCGTGTAACCGAATATTGTCAAAGGTAGTGAATTGACGATGAACTGTAAATTTGTTTATTTTTTAATCGATTTTGTAGATAACTGCTGTTATATTGAACCCCTATTAACGAAGCCCATTGGAATTCACCTATGTCTGATAATAACTTTACGATACGACCTATCGATTTATTCAAAGTCCTATCTGATCCGACACGTCTAAAAATATTTCAAATTCTTTTTAAAAAAGAAGCACGTTGCGTGGGTGATTTGGTAGATATGCTTGACCAGCCACAACCAACGATATCACGCCACCTAAACCATTTGAAAAAATTGGGTATTTTGAGCTGTGTACGTGACGGTACTTGGATGTGGTATGAGGTCGCTGATGATTTACCAGATTGGTGTCAAGATATCTTAGACATCACCTACGAGCAGATCACTCCTAGAGGCACTAGTAGAGATGTATCGGATCTTGCTTAGATACTACTGTCCGCTTGGATTTTTGGTTCTTTGACTGTGCTTTATAAAAAGCGTTTAAGACAATAAATCTGCGGCAATGCGCCAGACCAAAAAAGACCTACTTTCGTAGGTCTTTTTTTTGCTCAACTATTGATATCTAAAACTCTCTAGGTCAAATACTTATACAAGATCTAAGAAGTCGCTGATAAAGGCATTAGCTGGCTGGTGTATCAGCTCCTCTGACGTGCCTACCTGCTCTACTCGGCCCTGATTCATCACGACGATCTCATCTGATACCGCACGTGCCTCTTCTTGATCATGCGTCACCATGATACTGGTGATACCAAGCTCGTGGTGGATGTTCTTTAACCATGTACGCAGTTCTTTACGGACTTTGGCATCTAGTGCACCAAACGGCTCATCTAGCAGCAACAGCTTCGGTTTGACAGCTAGTGCACGTGCTAGCGCTATGCGCTGACGCTGACCACCTGATAGCTGATGTGGATAAGCATTGGCAACTTGTGGTAGCTGTACGAGGTCTAAGAGCTCTGCCACGCGCTTATTGATATCAGCTTTGCTCGGACGCTCGTTTTTTGGCAACAAGGTCAATCCAAACGCCACATTATCCGCGATGTTCTTATGGCGAAATAGCGCGTAATGCTGAAACATAAAGCCAATATGGCGCTTTTGGACTGGAGTATTGGTCACATCTAGCTCATCGAACAATACCTGCCCAGAGTCGGCATACTCTAGACCCGCGATAATACGTAGCAAAGTGGTCTTACCGCAGCCTGACGGGCCTAGTAACGTCGTCAGCTTCCCAGTTGGCACAGTGATATTGATATTGTCTAAAGCCGTAAAATTGCCGAATTTTTTATTAACGTTGCGAATCTCAATGCTCATAATCGTATCTCTTATTATATCTTTTGTCGTATCGTGGCAAGTAGCTGAGTAGCGACTGCATCCGTAGTATTAACATCATTTATCAGATAATGGCAGTTATACCTTGCCAGTACTGTCCGCACTCGTCGATTCAGTGGCGGTCGTTGCGTTAGCACTTACTGGCAGCTCAGGTGCGCTGGCAAACCGCTCAGACTTGGCAAATTTACGTTCTTGTATCTTGGTCATGACTTGTTGAATCAGTAGCGTCACCAAGGCCAATGCAGCCAATATGCTCGATAAGGCAAACGCAGCGGTAAAGTTATAATCGTTATAGGCAATCTCAACCAATAGCGGCATGGTGTTGGTCTCGCCGCGAATGTGACCGGAAACCACACTGACCGCACCAAACTCACCCATCGCACGGGCATTGGTCAGAATCAAACCGTATAGCAGCGCCCATTTGATGTTAGGCAGTGTCACATGCCAAAACGTCTGCCAACCAGTCGCACCTAAGGTGAGCGCTGCTTGCTCTTCAGAGTCGCCTTGAGTCTGCATCAATGGGATCAGCTCACGTGCAACAAAAGGAAAGGTCACAAACAACGTCGCCAAAATGATACCAGGCACCGCATAAATTACTTGGAAACCCATACTTTCAAGCCAGCCACCAATAGTAGAGTTCAGTCCAAACAGCAGCACAAACATCAAACCTGCAACCACTGGCGATACCGAAAATGGTAAATCTAGCAAAGTGGTGACCAGCTGCTTACCTTTAAACTGGTAACGCGTGACCAACCATGCAATTGCGATGCCCATTACCATATTAATCGGTAAGACAATGCCTGCCGTGATAAGCGTAAGCTTGATGGCTTGCAAAGCTTCAGGGTCTACTAATGAAGCAATATACAACTGCCAACCATTTTTAAAGGCTTCATAAAACACAGCCAGTAATGGAATGACCAACATGACAATCATGAATAGCACCGCAATGGCAATAAAGGTGCGACGTATCCATGGGGTATCTTTGGTCGCGGCGTTGCTTTGGTAGTCGTAGCTATTAGATATTTGCATATTAGCGAGCTCCTACACGGCGCGACAGTTTCCACTGCATGATATTAATGGTCAGCAAGATGACAAATGATATGAGTAGCATAAATAGTGCAACCGCAGAAGCACCTTGAATATCAAACTGCTCAAGCTTACTGATAATGATGAGCGGCAAAATCTCAGACTGCATCGGAATATTACCCGCGATAAAGATAACCGAGCCATACTCGCCAGTGGCACGGGCAAACATCATACCTGCACCCATCAACAAGGCTGGCAATAACTCCGGCAAAATCACTTTACGAAAAGTCGTCAAACGATTAGCACCCAATACCGCAGCCGCTTCTTCAAACTCAACTGATAGCTCAGCAAGTACGGGCTGCACCGCACGGACGATAAAGGGAAAGCTCACCACAACCAGTGCTAGCCAAATACCTATTGGCGTAAAGGCTACTTGAATATCGAACTTGGCAAACCATTGACCAATCAAGCCATTAGGCGCATACAAAGTGGCAAGCGAGATACCTGTAACGGCGGTTGGTAGTGCAAATGGCAAATCGACTAAGGCATTAATCAGTGACTTACCCCAAAACTCATAGCGGACAAGTACCCATGCAACCAGTGTGCCAAATACCATATTGGTCAGCATCGCCAAAAACGACATCCATAAGCTCAGCTTGATAGCGGCAGTGACTTGCGGCTGGGTAATAGTTTCCCAAAAGCCAGTCCAACCCATCTGCGTTGTGGTATAGGCCATCATGGCAAACGGTAGTACCACCAATAACGACAAGCTAAAGACAGTAATACCCATGCTCAGACCGAACCCGGGTAGCACATTGCGCTGACGCAAACGGGTCAGCCAACCTTTTTTGTTGCCGGGCTTACTGGCAGAAGAAGATGTTGCACTCATAGTGATGTCCTATTGCCTAACTGATGGTACTTAGCGAGGGTGCTCACTGTAAGACCATTATTACCATTGTTATCAAAATTATTATTGGTCGGCTTATGATATAAAGGACATAGTGCGTACGACCATGTCCTTTATGGGGTGCTTCATGACTGACTGTACGATTAATCGAGTTAATCTGTTTCAGTGTTTAGCGCAGTAGCTGCTCTAACTACTCAGCAAGCGATTACTGAGGCGCGTTAATTGCCAATTGGTCAAACACACCGCCATCACTGAAGTAAGTGCTCATGATCTCATCCCATGTGCCAAAGGCATCATTCGGGCGGAAAGTCTCAACTGGCGGTAATTTGTCACCATTTTTGTCAAGCACGCTCTTAACGCTAGGACGTAGATATAGATCGGCCGCTAGCTGCTGAGCAGGCTCACTCCATAAGTAATCAAGGTACGCTTTGGCAGCGTCTGTAGTGCCTTTTTTATCTGTTACCGTCTTCACAACTGCCACAGGGCTTTCTGATTTAATTGAGTATTTTGGATAAACGATGTCTACTTGACCCGCGCCAAAATCAGTGGCTGCAAGGTTAGCTTCGTTTTCAAACGTGACCAACACATCACCAATACCGCGCTGTACGAAAGTCGTCGTTGCTGCACGTCCGCCATTTTCATAGACTTTGACATTTTTTAGCATGTCTTTTACGTAGCCTTTAGCTTTTGTTTCATCTTTATTAAAAGCATGTAGACCATAACCGTATGCACCTAAGAACGCGTAACGACCGTTACCTGTCACTTTTGGATTGGCCATGACAATCTCAACACCGTCTTTGGTCAAATCTTCCCAGTCTTTGATATTTTTTGGATTGTCTTTACGTACCAAAAATACGATCGTACTAGTAAACGGAACCGCGTTGTCTGGGAATTTACTTTCCCAATCTGACTCAACCAAGCCTTTTTTCTCAAGCAGCTCAATATCAGAGCCTTGGTTCATGGTGGCAACATCGGCTTGTAGACCGTTGGCAACAGACAGTGCTTGCTTACTTGAGCCGCCATGTGACTGTTTGATTAGGATATTGCTGTCTGGGTTTTCAGCTTTGTAGTGCTCAACAAACAATGGGTTGTAGTCTTTATAGAAGTCACGTGCCACATCGTATGAGACATTAAGTAGCTCGATATTTTGCCCTTCTGTCGTCGCTGAACCATCAGCTGCGGCCTCAGTAGTCTCACTGTTGCTACAGCCAGCTAGACCCAATGTCAAAGCAACGCCAGCAATACTCAAGGCACTAAGAGTTTTACTTTTCTGCTGATAACGAGCTACGTCTGTCATAAATACCTCAAAGATGTCTGTTGTGTAATGCAAGTATGCTAACAGCGCCATCTTATTATGTTTAATGATGAATATGCGTATGTTATTGCCAAAAGGGAATAACCAGTAAACAAAGCCAGATATATCAATAAGTTGTTAAAAGAATCTATATGTATAACGGACTGTTTGTTTATTGATGGTTTTAATACTGGCATGTGCCCTATCTATCTTGTCCGCGTTTCATTGAAAGCAGCTAAGATAGATAGTTTTATAAATCAAGAATTAACGACTACTTCGTGGTTGCCAGCTGATCAAAGCGGCCACCATCTACAAAGAAAGCATCCATAATCTCTGCCCATGAGCCAAACACAGTCACAGGTTCAAACGTTTCAATATCAGGCAAAGTATCTTTGTGAGCAGCTAGGATTTGCTCATCACTTGGACGCATATACATTTTTGCCATGAGCTCTTGGGCAGGCTTATCCCATAAGCCTTTTAGATAAGTACCAGCCGCTTCCGTCTTACCAGATTTCTCAGTCACTGCCGTTACGACCGCTACTGGGTTGGCAATCGTAATCGAATAGCTCGGATATACGATATCAACGTTACCCTTTGCAAATTGCTGTGCAGCCAAATGTGCTTCGTTTTCGGTCGTGATCAGCACATCACCTAGACCACGCTGGGTAAAGCTAGTCGTTGCGGCGCGTGCACCATTGTCATAAGTGACCACGTTGGCCAGCAACTTCTTAATAAAGTTATTGGTTTTTACAGGATTTTCATTACTGCTTTCTTTGAATTGGTGCAAGCCATAACCGTAGGCACCCAAAAAGGCATAACGCGCCGTGCCACTGGTTTTCGGGTTCGGGATGACCACATCGATATCATTACGGGCCAAATCTGACCAGTCTTTAATATTTTTTGGATTACCAGCGCGAACCAGTAGCACCATGGTGCTGGTGTACGGCACGGCATTGTTAGGTAGTGCTTGCTGCCAGTCAGCAGCGACCAAGCCTTTTTCCACCAACAGATTCATATCGCTCTCTTGGTTAAAGGTCACCACATCCGCTTGCAAACCGTTGGCAACAGAAAGCGCCTGTTTACTAGAGCCGCCATGCGATTGATTGATATTTACTTTACTATTTGGGTGAGATTTCTGATAGTCGGTACTGAATAAGGTGTTGTAGTCTTTATAAAAGTCGCGCGACACATCATAGGAGACGTTGAGTAGATTGACATCTTGCGTCCCGCCACTGGCACTATTTGCCGCGTCATCTTGCGTCGCTTCTGTTGGACTGCAGCCTGTCATTATCATCGCTGCTGCGAGCATGCCGCTGGTGGCAAGTACACGCGCTTTTACAGGCTTATTATTAGTTGATTGAATGCTAGCAATGCTGATTTGTTGGAATTTTTTTTGCATGATGCTCTCGATAAAAGTATTAGAAGCGTTTTGTCAAAATCTTGACCATCATCACAGAGCCTACAATCTTTTGAGTTCGGTTGTCGGGATGATGCAAGCTATGCTAGCAGCATAAATAGCAAACGCTTAGTGACGAATTAGCTTATCGACTAGTGAAGTTGGCATAAGTGATAGGAGCAATCGTTTTGCAGCATCAAGCATAAAAGGAGGTACATAACTGCTGGCAGGTTTATTAAGTAGACTATAATTTGGGTAGGCTGTACCATTATTCGTACGTCATAAAGTTTGCTGTATCAATAATACTTTTATCATCTCGCTACTATTCAAATATTACCCTCTTACTTGACCAAAGGCCCTTATATGAATACTTCATACCGTCAATTTCGTTCTATTGTAGGGCTAATAATAATGACCTCTACCCTAGCTGCTTTAACAGGCTGTAATAGTATGTCGCCCACTATGAATAGCGATAGCCACAGCGCTGTTAAAATAGTCACTAGTGAAACACTAGCCATGCCAGTGAGTAACAACAATATTCTTGGAGACAAGGTTTCAGCGGATTATGCTTCTGCCGACTACGACAAACGTGCGCAAGGCTATGATTGGGTTGGCGTGATGGTACGAGCAGATGGTGATCGACAGATTGACATTAAAGTTCGCTCACGCAGCGATATCAAAAAACCTACTTGTCATTTCGATGGTAAGGCAACACTTATGGGGCAAGATACTGCTCATGGTATGATTTTTCAGGCAAAGGTAAATGACAGCACGGCTTTTTTTCAGTTTAAGGATGACACCCTCATCATCGACAGCCCAGACAAATATGCACTGAACTATTTTTGCTCAGGTGGTGGCTCACTTGCTGGAGAATATAAAAAGCTGGCAGTAGGTTTGGAGATTTAATAGACAGCGCTAACATGCGTTAGGGCGTGTTTTTTATTTTAAAATAGTGATAAAAACAAAAAGGTGCCAGACCATAAGTCTGACACCTTTTTTACGACTGGCTTAGTACGAGTTATTTATACTGACGATCTGCCCTTATACCGCAGATGCACCCGTTAGTTTCACCTCAGCACGCTCTTCTTTTGCGATGCCGGCATAGTAGTCACGCAAAATCTGTAGTACTTCTGGGCGACTAAAGTTATCTGGTACATCTTCGTCTTCTGATAGCGCTTTACGCAGCTTAGTACCTGACACTTTAACGTGCTCAGAGGCGTCATGCGGGCAAGTCTTATCAGAGGCCATCGCATTACAAGCATTACACCAGAACGTCCAGCCAATTTTGAGCGGTTGGGTGATAAGGTCATCTTTACCAACATGTTCAAAAATAGTTTGCGCATCAAACGCACCATAGTAATCGCCGACACCAGCATGATCACGACCAACAATCAGATGACTACAGCCGTAGTTTTGACGGAATAGCGCATGTAATAATGCCTCACGTGGACCAGCATAGCGCATATCCAACGGATAGCCTGCTTGTATAACGGTATCTTGTCTAAAATAGTTATCGATCAAGGTCTTGATGGCTTCTTGACGAACTTCTGCAGGGATGTCGCCAGGTTTCAATGCGCCCAATAATGAATGAATCAACACACCATCACAGATCTCAATCGCAATCTTAGCCAGATACTCATGTGAGCGGTGCATTGGATTACGCGTTTGGAATGCAGCCACTGTTTTCCAGCCTTTAGCATCCAAGATTGCGCGTGTTTCTGCTGGCGTTTTGTAGATTTCTGGATATAACGTTGGGAACTCACCTTCACTCAATACTTCGACACTACCGGCAATATTGATGGCTTCTTGGTTCAATACTTGCTGTACGCCTGGATGCTCTGAATCCGTGGTCGTAAATACTTGCTGACACTCATGTTCTTTATCGATGGTATAGGTTTCTTCTACCGTCAAGATACCCATGACTTCACCATCTTGAGCGACCAATGCTACTTTGTCGCCTTGGCTCAAACTATCTGCCGTCTCTTTTGGCGCAGACAAGGTGATAGGGATTGGCCAAAACAAACCTGCGTTTTCACCGCTTTGCAAGCGCATGTTGTCTACCACACCCTGCCAGTCCGCTTGATTCATAAAACCATTTAACGGAGTGAAACCGCCGATACCGAACATGATTAAATCACCGCGCTCACGTGAGCTTAGGGTGATGGTCGGCAATGTGCTGGCAAGCTCTAATGCTTGATCGCGTGCTGCACCGTTTAATAATAGTGGCTTAAGCTCTGCACTACCGTGTGGAGGAACCAGCTTTGATTTGAATTGTGATTGGGTTGGGCTTTGAGTTTGAGACATATAGTTATTAAAACCTCTTATAAAAAGAATGGTTGGAAGAGATGAGCAAAAATGCAAAAGCGATTAAATGTACAAAACTGAGAAGAAAGCCGTCGCTAGATAATAAGTAGCGTACTAACGATTGGGCATTAAATTTGTTACGCATAGGCTACCTAACTTTCATTATGAAAATTTATGCTGTGTTTGGATATGGATATGTCTGAAAGGAATTTATGTTTCTGGGTACAAGCTTATATGATGTATAGCTGAATTATTTACATTGCGAACGGCAATAAAACCTATTACACACGCAAATCATTTTCGTCGCTGATTTTAAGATTAAAAACAAAACTGAGATTACGTCATGTATCAATATAATTACGCTGACCAGACTTTGGTAGAGGAACGAGTTGCCCAATTTCGCGACCAAACCGAGCGGTTTTTGGCAGGTGAGCTGCCAGAAGAGCAGTTTTTGCCATTGCGGTTGCAAAACGGCCTGTACATCCAGCGTTATGCGCCGATGTTGCGTATCGCCATTCCTTACGGTTTGCTTGCCAGCTACCAGTTGCGCAAACTGGCCGAGATTACTCGCAAGTATGATAAAGGCTATGGACACTTCACGACCCGTACCAATATTCAGCTGAACTGGCCAAAGCTAGAAGATGTGCCAGATATTTTGGCTGAACTAGCCTCAGTACAGATGCATGCCATCCAAACCTCAGGTAACTGTATTCGTAATACCACCACCGATCCATATGCTGGTATCCATAAAGAAGAAATCGCTGATCCACGTCCTTATTGTGAAATTATTCGTCAGTGGTCAACCTTCCATCCTGAGTTTGCTTTTTTGCCGCGTAAATTTAAGATTGCTGTGATCGGTACCAATGATGACCGCGCGGCAACCCAAGTACATGATGTCGGTCTACACGTAAAGACCAATGATGAAGGTGAGATTGGTTTTGAAGTATTGGTTGGTGGCGGTCTAGGACGTATTCCTGTCCTTGGTAAAGTCATCAATAAATTCTTGCCGCGTCAGCATTTGCTGAGTTATTTGGACGCCATCTTGCGTGTCTATAACTTGCACGGTCGCCGTGACAAAGGCAGCAAATACAGATCACGTATCAAAATTTTGGTCGAAAGCATGGGCGGTCCAGCCTTTGCTAAACTGGTCAATGCCGAGTGGGAAGCTCATACCAAAGATGGTCCACTTACTTTGACTGATGAGAACTTTGCAACAGCGACTGGTTTCTTTAGTGAGCCTGACTATGCATCGTTTGACGCATTACAAGTACAGTCTGAGCTACAACAGCAACTGAGCGCTGATAAAGATTTTGCCAACTGGTACAACCAAAACACCGTAGCGCACAAAATAGCGGGCTATCGTGCCGTAGTAATTTCGCTCAAAGCAGGCTTGGTCGATGGCAAATATGTACCATCCGGTGACGTCAGTGAATCACAAATGGACGCACTGGCTGACCTGTCTGACAAATATAGCTTTGGTGAGCTGCGCGGTACTTATCAGCAGAATCTAGTATTTGCTGATGTGCAGACCAATAAGCTTTATGAGTTATGGCAGCAGCTATCAGAATTGCATTTAGCGCGCGCAAACATCAATACCCTAACAGATATGATTGTCTGCCCAGGTTGGGATTACTGCTCGCTTGCCAATGCAACGACGCACAACATCGCTGAACAAATCGAAAAACAGTTCGATGACCTAGACTATCTATACGACTTGGGTGAGATTCGCCTGAACATGTCTGGCTGTATCAATGCTTGTGCGCACCATCATACAGGCGATATTGGTATCTTGGGTGTCGATAAAAAAGGCGAACATTGGTATCAAATTAGCCTTGGCGGCAACTCTAGCGACGACGCCAAACTTGGCAAAATCTTAGGAAAATCTGTGCCTGCTCTTGAGGTTGCTAACACCATACAGCAGATCGTTGATGTCTATGTGGACTTACGTGCCAGCACTGATAACGATGTAGAAAGCTTTGGTCAATTGGTTGAGCGCGTTGGTATTGATCCATTTAAGGAGAAGGTCTATGGCTAATCACCATATTTTGGACAGTCATGGCGTCGATATTGGCAGTCAAGATACATGGCATGTACTTACTACTGATGCACTACCAGAGAGCATCGTATCGACTAACATTACGTTGCTTGAGCTACTACAAAAACAAGAAAAACCTGACGTCATTGTGCCACTTGTTGATCTATTAGATACGACAGGCGCACAGGCTGGTGGTCTGATCAAAGAAGTCTATGAGCTGATCGTACAGCACAGTAGCCGACTTGGATTGTGGATTACTGCCGATACTGATGCTGATGCATTAGAGGGGCTTAGTGAGTTCTTATCAACGCATGCACTTATCGTAATTGATGTGCCGAAATTCGCTGATGGCCGTCACTTTAGCTTTGCACGTACGCTGCGCCAAATCGGTTACACAGGCGAGATTCGAGTGGCTGGTGCGTTTGGCCGCGATCAAATTGCTTATATGCTACGCACGGGCGTTGATAGCTTTGTCTTGAGCGAGCATGACCTAGAAGCCGATTCTAAATTTGGTATTGAGCAAGCCTTTACTGCCCTTGCCAGTAGCTATGATGGCCGAAGTGCTTCAGATTTACCGATGTTTGCACAATCGTCAGAGCCTTCAGTCGCATAGTTTTAGCACTGACCATTAATTTTATAGTAATACCCAATATTTTTAATAAACCCTTTTATATTAACAACAATTAAGGAACGTATTATGAGCCAATTACACCCAAACCTAGACCTTGACCAAGCCAACCAAGACCTGCAAGGTAAGTCACCTGAGCAAATCGTTGAGTGGGCACTGACTCAAGCAAAAAACCCAATCATCACGACGAACTTCCGTCCATATGAGTCGGCTATATTGCATTTGGTTGCTAAACAGCGTTCTGATATCACGGTATTGTGGGTAGACTCAGGCTACAACACTGATGCTACTTATCAGTTTGCCAACAAGCTTATCCATGACTTGAACCTAAATGTCGTTACCTACATTCCTAAGCAAACGGCTGCACACCGTGACGCGACGATGAATGGCATCCCAGGTATCGATAACCCACAGCATGACGAGTTTACTGAGCAAGTTAAACTTGAGCCGTTCCGCCGTGCATTAGATGAGCTAAAGCCAGACGTGTGGTTCAATGCTATTCGTAAAGACCAAACTGAGTTCCGCCAAGGTCTTGATGTACTTAGCTTGTCAAAAGACGGCGTGCTAAAAGTAGCGCCATTGTTTGAAAAAACAGATGCTGATCTAGACGTATACTTAGATGAGCACAACTTGCCAAACGAGCATGACTACTTTGATCCAACGAAAGTAGAAGAAAGCCGTGAGTGTGGCTTACATACTCAGCTATAGTAAGCCTCTGACTGTAGCTACTACTTTCTGAACACTAGCTATATAAATAAAAAATCCCGCTTGGCTCTTAATAGAGTCGTTAAGCGGGATTTTTTTGTGGCTGTTCTATCTATAGTCGAATAAACCTAAAATGGATACAAGTCAGTCGACTGCAGATCGTACAAATAGTACCTCTAGGGAGAGTAACGCTGTAGCCTTCTACTAGTTCTCTGACTATATATCGAAAACTTACCGCTATTCCTATTATTAGCGAAAACAGGTATTAATATCTCAAAAACGAATATACTAATGCCAATTCACTAGGTGAGAGTATGCTTGTGATACCTCATAATGGCGGCATTCCTTATATCTTTTCTACCTTTTATAATAAACAATTAAATATATGGTGACATTATGAACACCTTCCCGCTATTTTTTAAATTAGAAGACCGTAAAGTGCTTATCGTGGGCGGCGGCGAAGTGGCACTGCGTAAAGCGGACTTGCTTAGTCGTGCAGGTTCCTGTATCACTATACTTGCACCAGATATCAGCCATGAGCTACAAGCCTTGCTAACTGACGATAAGCACCAGTTTATCTATGAAAATTATAATAAAACCTATATGGCAGGCGCACGGGTAATCATTGCCGCGACTGACGATGAAACACTTAATCACCAGATTCATGCAGATGCGACTGAGCTAAACATTCCAGTCAATGTGGTCGACACGCCGCACTTATGTGACTTTATCTTTCCAGCGATTATCGATCGCAATCCTATCGTGATTGGTATTTCATCAAACGGTAAAGCGCCGGTATTGGCACGTCTATTACGGGCACGACTTGAGACGTTAATCCCGCAAGGCTATGGCAAATTGGCCAAGCTGGCTGGTGAATTTCGCAGTGAGGTAAAAGCCAAGATACCGACCCTCACTGGACGTCGTCAGTTTTGGGAGCGTGCGTTTGAAGGTCAGGTCAGTCAGCTGATGTTTGCCGGTAATGAAACTGAAGCCACTGCTCAACTGCAAGCCGATTTGGATAGTACCGCAGCGGCTATCAGTAAGAAAAGCGATGATGCAAATGCGGTAAAAGAGTCAGACACGATTACTCCTACTCTATCTTATGAATCAGAAAAAGCCTTACCAGCCGTTGGTGAAGTCTATATTGTGGGCGCAGGCCCGGGTGATCCAGAGCTTTTGACATTTAAAGCCTTGCGTCTAATGCAGCAAGCAGATGTGGTGTTCTACGATGCACTGGTCTCACCGCAGGTGTTGGACTTATGTCGCCGTGATGCTGATAAAGTATTCGTCGGTAAAAAACGCAGCAATCATACAGTTGCGCAGTTGGGTATCAATGAGCTACTTGTCAACCATGCCAAACAAGGTCGCCGTGTCGTGCGCTTAAAAGGTGGCGATCCATTTATCTTTGGTCGCGGTGGCGAAGAGATAGAAAGCCTACGAGCGCATAATGTGCCTTACCAAGTCGTACCAGGTATCACTGCAGCCAATGCCGCTGCTAGCTATGCAGGCATTCCTTTAACTCATCGTGATCATTCACAATCAGTGCGTTTTGTGACGGGATTTTTGAAAGCTGGTGCACCCAACAGTAATTTTGAGAACTTTTTAAATACTGATGAGACAGTCGTATTTTACATGGGTCTGCACTCGCTGGCACGTTTGACTGAAGGCTTGGTTGACGCTGGACGCAGTAGCGAGACGCCAATTGCTATCGTCTCTAATGCGAGTATGCCCAATCAGCAGGTATTGACAGGTACGCTTGCAACGATTGTTGCCAAACAAGAGCAAGCACAATTGCCAACGCCTGCCCTCCTCATTATGGGCGACGTGGTCAGCTTGCATCATGATTTGGCTTGGTATAATCTGCAAAATCAGCAGCACAGTCAAAACAGCGATGATATAGCTAAAAATTGGTTGCGTGAAGGGTCGAGAGGTAAAGCAGTAAAACAACCAATAGACCAACAAGCGCACGCCCTATCGATGGTCGCAAATCTTGCAACGCAGCAAGGAGATGGTCTGGAGCAACTGATTATTGACTAACGCTTACCTTTAATCTGCAAAACGCTTAGTCTTGAATAAAAAGAAAACCCTACCAGTATATTATTGGTAGGGTTTTCTTTTGGCAACAGCGCAAATCTCAACGATTCTTGCTAGAATGAATACTTTCTACTGCTCACACTTATAGTCTACTTATGCCCATACCCGATGCTAGCTTGCCTTCTTCTTTAACCACGCAAATGAAACCTTTGACCATACTCCATACTTCAGACTGGCATTTGGGGCGACGTCTATATGGACGCCTTCGTTATGAAGAGTTTGAGTCGTTTCTGCAGTGGTTACAAGACGCTATTAGCGCACAGAAGGTAGATATATTAATCGTCGCTGGTGATATTTTCGATACCATGACACCAAGTAATAAAGCCCAAGCGCTGTATTATGAGTTTTTGGGTAAGGTCTCACGATCGTGCTGTCAGCATGTGGTTATTGTCGCAGGCAATCACGACTCACCAACATTTTTGGACGCGCCAAGCAATGTGCTTAAATTTTTGAACGTACATGTGATTGGCACTGCTTGTGATGACTTGGATGACGAAGTATTGGTCTTGGGTGATGATGACAACAACCCTCATTGTATTATCGCCGCTGTGCCCTATCTGCGCGATCGGGATGTGCGTAGCAGTAGCGCTGGCGAGTCCGCAGATAGCAAAGACGCCAACGTTATCGCTGGTATTTGCGAGCATTATGACAATGTTGCAGATATTGCGAAGGCTAAGCAAGCCGACTTAATCAAAACGCATCAGCGATATATTCCTATCGTTGCCACAGGACATCTATTCGCGTCTGGTGGTAAAACAACCGAAGATGATGGTGTACGCGAGCTCTATGTCGGCTCACTAGGTAAAATCTCCGCCGATATGTTCAATGATGGCTTCGATTACGTTGCACTTGGGCATTTGCACGTACCGCAGCGTGTTGGCGGTCGTGAGAGTATTCGCTACTCAGGCTCACCTATTGCGATGGGTTTTGGAGAGGCCAAACAGCAAAAGCAAGTATTACTGGTACAGTTTGGTGCTGCAGAACATTTTAATAATGGTATCTCAGAGTTGAATGTCGCACCTGATAGTATTACTCCTCATGCTATCCGTACAGCTGCTGACATTGAAGTCGCCCAAGTGAAAAAATCAGTAGATAAATTAGTAGAAAAATCCGCTAAAAAATTGGCGAGTCAGGAACTGCCTTTCATGGATGACTTGTTTGGCTTTGATGAGCCTTCAGATGATGAATATGTGGCACAATCTACTGCCGTAGAAAATATTCCTGTTAAGCAAAATACAAACAATCAACCAACCTCGACTGATGCCACTACTATCAATAAAATACTGTATCGCGATGACGCTAATCAGATGCAAGTAGTCTCCCTGCCCATCCCAAAATTCCAACAGCTGGCGCAAATATCTGGTGACTTAACCACGATTGATCAAACCATTCAAGCGCTTACGCAATCGGACTCTATTTGGCTAGAGATTGTCTATACAGGGGATGAGATTGTCAGTGATTTGCGTGAGCAAGTACAAGCAATGGTAGAAGGGTTACCCTGTGAAGTGCTTAAGATAAAAAACACTCGTACTTATAACAAAGTGCTTAATCAGCAGCAGACTTCCGAGAACTTGCAGGACTTAAATGAGATGGAAGTGTTTGAGCGCTGTTTGACGATCAATGACATACCTGACTCACAAAAAGACTCATTGCGCGATGCCTATGGCCAGATACTTTATAACTTACGTCATGAAGACAAACAGGCGGAATGATATAAGCGACATATCATGACCACACTTCCTTATCTTCCTCAATTTTTCGCAGTTGCGGCTATTACTAATATTAAGAATTATCCATGCGCCTAATCGAACTCAGACTAAAAAACCTCAACTCCCTAAAAGGTGAATGGCATATTGATTTTGCTGATACTGCCTTTACCAATGAAGGCATCTTTGCTATCACAGGACAGACTGGTGCTGGCAAGACAACCATATTGGATGCTATTTGCTTAGCGCTATATGGTGAGACGCCAAGGATTAATAGTATCAGTAAGAGCAGCAATGAGGTGATGACGAGACAGACGGCAGAGTGTTTCGCTGAAGTAGTGATTGACTTAAATGGCGAGCAGTATCGCTGCCGCTGGGGACAGCGCCGTGCTTACAATAAAGCAGACGGCAATCTGCAAGATGCGACTCACGAAATTGCTAAGATAAACGTTGATGACTCGTCAAAAGAGGATGATCTGCTAGAGAGCACCTTAAAACATACCAAAAACAAGATCATTGAACTGACTCGGATGGATTTTCAGCAGTTCACTCGCTCTATATTACTAGCTCAGGGCAGTTTTTCAGCATTTCTAAAGGCAAAGGCTGATGAACGCGCAGATATTTTAGAGAAAATTACGGGCACTGATATTTACGCGACTATATCAACACAGGTTCATGATAAGAAACGTACTGAGGAAGAAATTCTTAATAAGCTGCAATACGGTTTAGACGGGTTGATGCTCTTAAATACCGATGAAGAAAATCAGTTAAAAGCCGATTTACAGTCGTATCAAAGTGCCCAAAGTGAACAGCAGCAGACCATTCAAGATTTGGCCGAAAAGATAAAGTGGCTAGATAGCGTGACAGAGTCAAAAGAAAAACTGAATATTTATCAAAGTGACTTGGTGCAGGCTCAGCAAGCGCAGCAAGACTTTATCCCTAGTGCTAAACGCTTAACCGCTGCTAATAAAGCATTGGAGATTGACAGTCAGTTTGGTGAGTTATCATCTACCCGCAAGCATGTTAGCGAATTAAATCGAGAAAAAGCGCAGCTTGAGTATGACTTACCTAAGCAGCAAGCACTTACACAAAGCGCTCGCACACAGCTAGAGAAGCAACTAACACAGCGCCAAGATGCAGAAAACACAATGCAAATCGCACGGCCGAAAATTCAGAAAGCACGTGACCTCGACAACGAAATTGCCCAGCAGCGTCTCGCTTTAAACGATATACGTATCAGACATGACACACTTCAGGCAGAAACTGAGCAACTGCTTGAAAATATTGCTGCGCAAAAAAGCACCGCCACAGAAAAAGAAAATCAACATGCGCAATTGACCGAAAAACTTACCGGTACGGATAATTTAAGCTATTTAGACGGCGATATTGCCATTTTTGATGAAAAGTGCAGTCGCCTAAAAGCGGTAATACATCAAAATTCAGTGCTTTCGCAAGACAAGATACGCCAAACACGTGAATTAGAAGAATACAAAACCGCATTGGTAGTACAACAGCAACGCCAACAAGCACAAAGTGATAAAAATGAAGCCACCCAAAAGCAATTAATCGCACTAAAAAAAGCACAAAGCGAGCTGATTCAAGCGCAATCGGTCACACAGATGCGTGAGACACAAGAGCAGATAGACAGCACTAGCCAGCAGCTCGATCAGCTGCGCTTTCATGACCAGCAGCGCCGTGACCTTAACGCACAAGTGATACAAATCGTGAGTCACATCGAGCAGCTAGAGAGTGAAGTCAATGGCTATGAAAAATTGATTACAACGAAAAAAGCAAGCCTCAAAAATACGCAAGAAAAGCGCCAAGACAAATTGAATCAGCTACAACTACAACAAAAGGTCACGGCGCTAGAGAACTATATTGCCGATTTACAAGACGGTACACCTTGTCCTCTATGCGGCGCGCTTGAGCACCCTTACGCTCAAAATCACCCACACCTTTTACCCGATGACGAAAACTCCCAATTAGCTCAGTATGTTAGTGTTTTAGATGAACAAATTACCGAGCTGAATAAAAGTATCACTGCCCAGCAGATTGAGCAGGCAAGTAAACAAAGCACGCTTGCGAGTAAAAAAAATCAGCAAGCCGAACTCACTGCGCAAATACAGCAGCATGATACCGCCATAACAGAACTGCTGTATGTCATCAGCCAGCAGATGAATGATGAAAACTTAGCTGACAGTACTATTGCCAACTTGATACAACCGTTACTGGCGTTGGGTAGTGATAACGATATCGTGCCAGTGCTTACCGCCAGCAAAACCAAATTAGCGACATATAAAGACCGTATCAAAGATTCGTTAGCACTCTACGACAGACTTCTTGAAGATATGAGCCGTTTGCGTAAGACGCTAGAGACGGCGTCACAAGACCAGCAAGTACTAGCAAATGATATCACTGAGCAGAGATACAAAATCACCATTACCGAAAGTAATGTAACGGGTATTGATAATAAAATCACAGAGAACTTTGCTGAACTACAAACGCTCATTACCGCTATTTTGCAGCGTATTGACCCTTATGCTGCCAGTAGCTATCCGACAGAGGCGCTGAGCACCTTGCAACGTGCGCCCGATAACCTACAGTTGTTATCGGCTAGCATTAAACAACAGAAAATTCTGAGCAATGCAGATTATGATAGTTATCTTGAAGAACTACGTCAGCAGCGCCGCGCCCTCGTACAGCTAAAAGACGCTTTCGCTGAAGATAAGGACAAACAGCAGACAATACAGACCGACCTTGAACGCATAAAAGCATATATTGAGAATAAAGAAGCACAGCTCAAAAAAGATACCGATTCGCTTAACAGTCTAATGCAAGCGAAGAATAAACAAATAGCTGCACTAACCCAGTTTCAAGACGAACGCGCAGAGGTTTTTGAGGCGGCTGACTTAGAAGCAGCTGAGCGTACGCTTAGAGACATTCTAGAGCAAGCACAAGAAGCGCACAGTGTTGCCCAACGACAACTGGATAAAGAGACGTATAATTTGCAACAGCTCATAAAGCAGCAAGAAAACTTAGCCCATCGTATCGAAGCAGCTACGCAAACCTTAGAAACGCAACATACCGCATTTAATAACGCACTTGCCACCTCCAGCTTTGATACGGACGCAGAATTTTTGGCGGCGCGCTTACCCATAGATGAGCGTAACGCACTTAGACAGCAGCAGCAGCATATCGATTACGCGCTAAAACAAGCGCAGTCTTTATTGGAAGAAACCAAAAAAGCACTTGCAGATAAACAAGCTAATCCGCTAACGGTAGACGATAGAGAAACGCTTGTCCAACAGCAATCACAAGCTCAAGATGAGTTTAACAAACGAATTGAGTCAATCGGTGCAATCAGTCAGCGCCTAAAAGACAATGAAGATAAGAAAACCACCCAACAGGCGCAGATTAATGCCATTAATGCCCAAAAAGATAAACTGCAAGTTTGGCAACAACTGCACAAATTGATTGGCTCATCTGATGGCAAAAAGTTCCGTACTTTTGCTCAAGGGCTTACTTTTGACCTTATGGTCACTCACGCCAATACACAGCTGCAAAAAATGAGCGATCGCTATTTGCTGGCTCGTGATGATAACAGTCCACTTGAGCTAAATGTGATTGATAACTATCAAGGTGGTGAAATTCGTAGTACTAAAAACCTCTCAGGCGGCGAAGGTTTTATCATTAGCCTAGCGTTAGCATTAGGACTCTCACAGATGGCCAGTCAAAATATTCGGGTAGATTCGCTATTTTTGGATGAAGGGTTTGGTACATTGGATGAGGAATCTTTAGACATTGCGCTTGATACGCTGACCAATCTACAGCAAGAAGGTAAATTAATCGGGGTGATATCCCATGTTCAGGCGCTAAAAGATCGCATTTTAACCCAAATTAAAGTCGAAAAGCTCTCGGGTGGATTTAGCCGAATTAGTGGTCAAGGGTGTCATAAGATTTTCAGTGAAAAAGCATCATAAGTTAGGTTAGTAATTTCAATAATGTTTACTTTCAATTAATCCATTTTGTTTAAACAATAAAAAACCACCGAACATGAAGAACGGTGGTTTTTTTGTGAGACAGTTTCGGGTTGATATTACTTCATTATTTAGTAACTAAACCACTAAGCTCACTCATCAATACGGACAACGTTGAAAGACCGATTTGACCTTCTTCATCGTTGCTATGCAGCTCATCTAACTTGTTCATCTCTGTGGTGACTGCTGCAAGCTGATCGACGTGTCTTGCTCTCCATTCACTAAATGCTTGCTTAGCATCTGGTTTTGAGAGTACCGCATCCATCAATAGACGCAAGCTGCGTGACAGCTCGTTCACTAACGCATGGCGAGCACGGCGATCCCAATAGTCTTGCTGTGGTAGGCTCGCAATATTTTCCATCATCCAGTCTAATTGCAATACTTGATAAGCTTCAAAGTATAAAGTTGCAATCTCATCAACAGGACGCTCGTATTGCTCAGCAAGCAATGCAGCATCAAGTGCATCGACATGGTACGGTAGCATCGCAAATAGCGTAGCGTCATTATCAGACAGCTCTTTTTGCATCAAGCGCTTGGTATCTTCTTGCAGATATTGAGCAAATTGCTGCTCGATAAAACCACTTGGCTTGGTCAGTTTTTCTACACTTTCACTAAAGCGGCTAATCATATCAGCGACTTGCAAATTTTGACCAAAGGCGTTGATGAACCAGACCACACCGCGCTCCAGTGAATCACGTAGACGTAGCTCAAGGTTCAGCAGTAACGTCGCCTCAACTTGATTGTCTAGGGCTTCAAGTGCTTTCCAAGCGCGCGATACGTTGAATACATCACGGCTAATCGCATAACCACGTACGATAGTGGCTAGTGATTGATCGGTTTCCTCAAAGAGACGGAATAGCGCTTCAATACCTAAACGGTTGACCACACTGTTGGTCAAGTAAGTACTGATAATCTCGCGATGCAAACGGTGCTCAGTCATCTCATCGAAGAAGCGTGAAGCAAGTTCATCTGGGAAGTACTTACGTAGCTCATTGATAAAGTACGGATCATCTGGTAAATCAGACAATAATAGATTGTCATAAACCCACATCTTGCCATAAGCCAAGACCACTGCCAGCTCAGGATTGGTCAGACCAGTATCCGCTTTTTGACGCTTCGCAATTTCTTCATCTGATGGTAGATACTCAATCGCACGATCCAGACGCCCTTCACTCTCTAGCATCTGAATAAAGCGCTGATGATCACTCAGATTGGCTGCTGCGCGGATATGGCTCAGCTCAATCGCTTGTGGTTGCAAGTAGTTTTGACGTAATACCAGTTCTGCTACGGTGTCAGTCATACTCTCAAGCAGCTCATTACGTTGCTTCAGTGTCATGTCGCCTTGCTCGACCACTTTGCCAAGTAGGATTTTGATATTGACTTCATGATCCGAACAGTTAACACCGCCTGAGTTATCGATTGCATCTGTATAGATACGTCCGCCCGTTTGAGCGTACTCGATACGACCTTGTTGGGTTAGACCTAAGTTACCACCTTCACCAACGACGGCTGCACGTAGCTCATTACCATCGATACGCAGCGAATCATTCGCACGGTCGCCCACGTCAGCATGCGTTTCGTTTGCACTTTTGACATAAGTACCGATACCACCATTCCAGATAAGATCGACGGGTGCTCGTAGTAACGCACTGATCAAATCATTCGGTGCAAGGCTGTCTTCACTAATATCAAAGAGCGATTTCATTTCAGGACTGATAGCGATGGTTTTGTCTTGACGTGAGAATATACCACCACCTTGACTGATCAATGATGCTTCATAATCTGCCCATGATGAGCGTGGTAATTCAAACAAACGTGCGCGCTCAGCATATGAGGCCGCCGTATCTGGATTAGGATCAATAAAGATATGCAAATGGTTAAAGGCAGCAACGAGCTTAGTATGCGTTGATAGCAACATGCCATTACCGAATACATCCCCACTCATGTCACCAATACCGACAACGGTAAAGTCATCACGGTTTTGGATGTCCATACCGCGCATACGGAAGTGACGTTTAACCGACTCCCAACCACCGCGAGCAGTGATACCCATTGCTTTATGGTCATAACCTACTGAACCACCTGAAGCAAAGGCATCATCTAGCCAGAAGTTGTACTCTGCTGCTAGCGCGTTGGCTATATCAGAGAAGGTAGCTGTACCTTTGTCTGCTGCAACAACCAAGTACGGGTCGTCTTCATCATGACGTACCGTGTTGGCTGGCGGGACGATGTTGCCATCTACAATATTGTCTGTGACATCAAGCATGCCGCGTAAGAATGTTTGATAGCAAGCGATACCTTCTGCTTGGAACGCCTCACGACCATCAGCCATGCTCTTGGTTTTTACAATGAAGCCGCCTTTAGAACCTACAGGGACGATTACTGCGTTTTTGACCATCTGCGCTTTGACAAGGCCAAGTACTTCGGTACGGAAATCTTCCATACGATCGGACCAGCGCAGACCACCACGAGCGACTTTGCCGCCACGTAAGTGCACAGCTTCGACGCGTGGTGAATACACAAATATCTCAAACATTGGCTTTGGTTTAGGCAAGTTTGGAATGTCTGCTGCCAAGAACTTAAATGACAGACGATCTTTGCGTTGACCATCGCTATCGACTTGATAGAAGTTGGTGCGCACCATTGCATTGATCAAATCTAAGTACCAGCGCAAGATACGATCTTCATCTAGGCTATCGACATCTGCTAACGCCGCTGTGATTTGCTCTTGAATGGTAGCAGCCTTTTCTTGACGCGTATCGAGGCTATACTTAGGATTCATGCGTGCATCAAACAAACTACCTAACGCGACACTGATATCACTGTTTTTGACCACAGTTTGCTGAATATAAGCACTAGAGAATGGCGCACGTGCTTGCAGCATATAGCGAGACAGTGCACGCAATACGACGACATCATAAGTATCGAGCTTGGTCGTTAGTACCAATTCATTGAATGAATCGCTTTCAACGCGACCTGCCCAGATTTGTTTTAGACTGTCTTCGAACTGACCACGCACGACTTGCATATTGACCGTATCAACATGCTCAAGGGTCAGCTCATACTCTTGCATCCAGATAGGCTGCTCTGGCAAGTCAAACTCATAAGTCTGTGCTGAGATAACTGACACACCAAAGTTTTCAAGTATTGGTAGCACTTTTGACAAGATAACCGGCTGCTCGCGACCGTATAACTTTAGGTGGAGCTGGTTACGTGCATCGCCTGTCGACTGGTATAAGTGCCAAAGCATTGGTTGCTCTGCGGTCAGTCCTGCCAGACGCTTCGTGTCTTCGACTGCGGTACGAGCATCAAAACGCTCTTGGTAGGCAGCAGGGATATAGTTTAAGAAGCGACGATTTAAAGCATTGGCTTGTTGCTCACCCACATTGTCGAGGAGCATTTTTTGATAATTATCATCCCATGATTGCATGAGTGCTGATAATTTGGCTTCAAGTGTAGCGATATTGACGTCATTTACCTGACCAGGCACGGTACGTACGTGGACGTGCACACGAGCATGTGCTGATTCGTTGAACTCAGTGGTAAATCCTGAAGACATACCGTTATAGGCGTCTTTTAGGACGTTTTGTACTTTAATACGTAGCTCGGTGTTGAACTTATCACGCGGGATATAGACCAAGCACGAGACAAAACGCTGATAATGGTCGATACGACTAAATAGACGTAAGCTCTTTTTGTCTTGTAGTTGAGTAATGCCTGAAACAATTGGGTATAGCTCTTCGACGCTGGCTTGGAACAAATCATCACGCGGTAAGGTATTAATCACATGCATCATCTTATGATGAGCATGACCGTCACGTGGCAAGTCTGCCATCGCCATGATTTTATTGGCTTTTTCTCGCAATAGCGGTATTTGCTGTACAGTCAGCTGATAGGCTTGTGACGTAAGCAAACCGATAAAGCGGTATTCACCAATTAGGTTACCGTTATCGTCGAACTTATGAATGCCCAAAAAGTCCATATATACTGAACGATGCACAGGTGATACACGGCTTGATTTAGACAGCATTAACACGCGTGGCTCAGTTAATAATTGCTTTAAGCCTCTAGGCAACTGGCTAAAGCTTTCTGATAGCTTGTCTTTCTCAGAACCACGTAATAGACCCAGACCACTGTTACCAATCGCAAATAAATCTAAATCGGTCGACTCAGAAGTCACTTCGATAGACTGACCACCTTCCAAGCGGTATTCACGATAACCTAAGAATATAAAGTGATCGTCTAAGATCCAATCTAAAAACGCTTGGATTTCTTGTTGTGAGTAGAATACTTCTGGTAGCGGCTTAGTTGAAAGCTCAGTTTTGATGTCGTTTAGCTGTGCACGCATCTGTTTCCAGTCACCAACGACTGTATCAAGCGTGTCAATTTTTGACATAAGCATCTGTTGCAGCGCTTCCAAGTCTTCGTTGTCTTGGTAAGCAATTTCACAATGAATCAATGACATATGTGAGGTGGCACTTTCATGTGCGCCTTCGATATGCGTAATATCACCATTGTCATCACGCTCAACACTGATAATGATGTTGTAAGTACGATGAACATCGATACCTTCAGCTTCTAGGCTCATTAAAATCGTATCAACTAAGAATGGTCTATCATAAGCTGCGATTTGAATGACAGTGTGCGAGCTGTGAAAGTGCTGCTCTTCTGCTGCTGGGTTTAGTACTGTCAGCTGCGGCTTGCTGCCGTCGTAAGCTTTGAGTAGTGTAAAGTGATGTAGCGCCATGCCCGCCAAGTCAGCATTACTAATCGCCTCTGCAGTTTCTTGATGCAGCGGCTGATAATAGCTATGAATAAAATGATCAAATAGCGATTTGTCTTTTTGTACATAACTGGTAGCAATATCGCTTATCTGGCTAATGCGCTCTTTTGCGATACTGAGGGAGTTTGGCATTTCCTGCGTCCTTTTTTTATAGATTTGGTTTAACATTTATTTATTTAAGTTTATCGATTTAGATTGACTACTGTTACTGCATATTCATCATTGGTGCAACGGTGCAGTATTTCCATTCACGCGACTTATTTTATTTTTATAACAGTTAGAAATTTTCTCCTTTTTTGCTCTTATTTTTTATTAATATGTAGCCATCAGAATTTAATACTACCAATATAGTGAAGTGTAACGCACATAAGGCGCGAGCTAAAGTGTACAACATCATTTCATGAATCAGCGATGTGTCGATAACCTTTACTAATGAGACAATGCGGTTTTGGACATCGATATGGATGTTTCGGTGCTGGCAGGCGGATACTCATGGTAATTGAAGGCGTTTTTTTGTTAGAATATGCCAACATATTTAAGAGCGTACGACTCGCTCACTATTAACTTTAATGCTAAGGGCAAAAGGTATGATGAATATTTTGGTGGTTGGCTCAGGTGGTCGCGAACACGCATTGGCATGGCAATGTGCAAAAGATGACAATGTAAAAAATGTCTACATCGCTCCTGGCAATGCTGGCACCGCCCTTGAGCCTAAATGCCAAAACGTTACGCTAGAGTCTACCGACGCTGACGCAGGCGAGCATAGTGCTGTTATCGCCTTTTGTCAAAATAACGATATCGACATGGTAATTGTTGGTCCAGAAGCGCCTTTGGTTACGGGTATTGTTGATGCTTGTCGTGATGTAGGTATCAAAGCATGGGGCCCAACAGCTTACTGTGCACAGTTAGAAGGCTCAAAAACTTTTGCTAAAGAGTTCATGGAGCAAAACAATATCCCAACCGCTGCTTATCAAGGTTTTACCGACGCAGTCGCTGCAAAAGCCTATGTCGATGAGCAAGGCGCGCCTATCGTTATCAAAGCAGATGGTCTTGCTGCAGGTAAAGGTGTGATCGTCGCTGAAACGATCGAACAAGCACATGAAGCTATCGACGATATGCTAGCGGACAACAAGTTCGGTGATGCTGGCAGCCGCGTGGTTATCGAGCAGTTTTTACAGGGTGAAGAAGCCAGCTTTATCTGTATGATTGATGGTGACAACATCTTGCCAATGGCAACCAGCCAAGATCACAAACGT
Organism: Psychrobacter sp. NPDC077938; assembly: GCF_044542635.1. Classification (NCBI taxonomy): domain Bacteria; kingdom Pseudomonadati; phylum Pseudomonadota; class Gammaproteobacteria; order Moraxellales; family Moraxellaceae; genus Psychrobacter; species Psychrobacter sp. NPDC077938. The sequence continues at coordinate 219,326 of NZ_JBITUW010000004.1, read as the reverse complement.
GCTTTTGAAGGTGATACTGGTCCAAACACTGGCGGTATGGGTGCCTACTCCCCTGCTCCAGTTGTTACCAGCGATGTTCATAACAAAGTTATGCAGCAAGTGATTCAACCAGTAGTCGATGCTATGAAAAATGCAGGCCATCCTTATACTGGATTCTTATACGCTGGTCTTATGATTGATAAGGCAGGCGATCCGTATGTCATCGAGTTCAATTGCCGCTTTGGTGATCCAGAAACGCAGCCTATTTTAATGCGTTTGCAGTCATCAATGGTGGATTTGGTCGCACAAGGTTTGGCAGGTCAGTTACCTAGTGAAGCCAAATGGGATGCGCGCCCTGCTCTAGGTATTGTCGTCGCATCAAAAGGCTACCCTGAAACTTCGTCTAAAGGCGATGTGATTGCTGGCTTGCCAGAACTAGATCCTAATAATGACAATGCTGTTAAAGTTTTCCATGCGGGCACGGCATTTTCTAACGATAATGATAAAGAAGTCGTCACAAATGGCGGACGCGTCTTATGTGTAACTGCGCTAGCAGATAGTATTTCTGATGCTCAACAAGCAGCATTAGCAGTCACTGCTGCTATTAGCTTCGATGGTGCGCAATATCGCCGTGATATTGGTCACCATGCCATCACTCGCGAAAATGCTTAGCAGCTAAGGCATACTAAAAAACATATTGAGTAACGTCTTGGGCAATATTTTAGATAATGCGAAGGTTTTGCTCAATATGTTTGATTAATAGTATTTCTGTATTTTATAGCTCTACATCATTATTTGACCTAGCATCATGCTAGGTCTTATTTTTTATTATCTTTTTGATACTGACCTATTGGCTATAAATAGATTTCACTAAGTTTTAATAGTCAGTAGACTTGCTAGAAAATTCTAGCTATTTATTAATCATACTCAAATTAGTAAGCACCTATTTATCAATAGTTACCGCTAGATATTGGCTTACAAAGTAACTATCAATGGCCAGCTCAGGCTCATAAAACCAACGCGCTTTATATGATACAATTTTGTACCTGTGCATCACGTCTCCCTTGTATTGTAGGTTTCGAACCCGCAAATCAATACCAATTGGATGAATGATTATACTTATGGCAAATGATACGTCTAAACCTTTTAGCAACAAGCAATCAATCGATAGCCTAAAAACCTCAGGGTTTGATCGTCGTATGTCGATTGCAAAAACTTCTTTGAATATTGGTCGTCGTTGGGCGGGTAATAGCGTGTCTGGTATGTTCTTAAATAAAGAAGCACGTACTGCACGTAATCAGGCGTTTATGGAAACGCAGGCAAATTATCTGGCCTCAGAGCTAGGTAAATTGAAAGGTTCGGTCGTCAAGATTGGTCAAATGCTAGCGATTTATGGTGAGCATATACTGCCGCCAGAGATCACACGCGCTTTGCAAACTCTTAATGATGACACGGCGACATTGACTTGGCCGACGATTGAGCAAACATTACGCCAGTTACTGGGCAACAAACTAAACGAGCTAGACATTGATCCTGTTCCCATTGGAACTGCTTCTCTTGCCCAAGTTCATCGTGCGACCGTGCTCGCCACTGGCGAACAAGTTGTGTTAAAAATTCAGTATCCAGGTGTGGCAGATGCTATCAACTCTGATCTTGCCTTGTTCAAACGATTGTTAAAAGTAAGTAATATCGTTCCTCAAACACGCGCACTCGATGCTTGGTTTGAGGAAATACGTGACCTACTCCATCACGAAGTTGATTATGAAGCGGAAGCGGCTACGACAGAGCGTTTTTATGAGCGTTTAATTGATGATCCGCGCTATATCGTGCCTAAGATTAATCGCACTTATTCTAAAAAACGTCTGCTATGTATGTCATACGAGCCAGGTATCACTGTGGTCTCGGAAGCATTGCAATTACTACCTCATGAACGCCGAAATGCCATTGGTCAAGCGGCCATTGAAATCATGATGCAAGAGATTTTTGTATGGGGTGAGATGCAGACCGATCCCAACTTTGGTAATTATCTGGTGCGTGTGAGCGAAAACGAAGAAGATATCGATAGATTAGTTTTGCTAGATTTTGGAGCGATTCGTCAGTTTGATGGCAACTTGTTAACGATTGCCCGTGGTCTACTACGCGCAGGATATCGCCATGATCAGCAAGCAATGAGCCTTGCTATGAAAGGATATGACTTTTTCGATAGCATGAGTAATAAAGTACGTTCAGATATTGCCTCGTTATTTTTACTTGCTACCGAGCCTTTTAGTGATCCTGAGAAAAACACCAATATCCCTAGCGAATGTTTAGATGAGCAGGATCGCTATATTTGGGCCAACAGTAAACTACATTCACGCCTATCTACTACGGCCACACGTGCAATGCAGTCCTTTGAATTTAATCTGCCACCAAAAGAATTCATGTTTATTAGCCGCAAGTTTATTGGTGCATATACCTTTTTAACTGTTTTAGATGCGCATACCAACTCTAATAGTCTTGTAAAACCTTATTTATAAACCGTGCAAATTTTGAGCCGTCTTTTAGTGACGGCTTTTCAATTTTTCGATTTTACCTGCTTAGGCTATTTTATATCTAGTATTACTAACTTTACTGTATATTACTGACATAAGCCCTATATTTACTTAGGCTATTATTCTTCGCTTATAGCACTTACCTGCCAATCGTCAAATCTTGTTTTATACCACTTCGGCTTACGAATACTTAGCTCCCAACACACTTCTTGTCGGGCAAGGTATTTCACTTCGAAATGAGTGCGCTGACTGGTCGCTGGTACTCGAGAACGTGTTGATGGTAGGCACCACACTTTAGTTGCTTGGTGTTCTGCATTGTCCATATAGGATTCGATATTAGTCACTAATATCACTTCTCCTCCCACCTGCAAGCGTGATAGTAGAAACTCAAAAAAAGGCATGTTCAACCATTGCTGATTTGGATTGTGCTGTTCGGGATTGGGATAAAGAATGAAGATTTTAGCCAAGCTGTTTGGTTTAATGGCATGCACTGTCCATGCAATCGCATCCGCATGAATCGCATCTAGGTTTGATAAATTTTGTATAGTGGCTAATTTTGAGAATGCTTCAAATTTATTACGCGTGCGTTCAATGGCTATCAGATGCCTATCAGGATTTTGTGCGGCAAAGCTAAGTGCATGCTTACCCTTCCCTGCCCCAATCTCTAGCATCAACGGTTTTTCATTTTTATTGTCATTGATGATATTTGGAATAATAAAGTCACGCGGTGCTGATAGTTTTTGTGGTTGAAAGGCACGCTCTTGCTGATGCGTGAGATCAATATTGTCGGTCATCTATTATCCTTAAAGCATTTGTCTTTTGTCATTATTCGGCCCCATGCTATTATATAGTCAATCCAATTGAATAGTAATACAGCGATAGCAAGTACGCCTCGTTTCGTCGTAATTTAAATGACGGATGCGTTTTATGCTTGTGTCGTATGCAACCTATACTAATAACATTTAGGACATTGCTCTTTTCTTATGACTGACTCTACTGCAAATACACTCCCAAAGACCTACCCTTGTCCACGTTGCGGTACTCAGACGGCCTGGCAAGACAATAAATATAAGCCGTTTTGTAGCAGTCGCTGCAAGCTGATCGACTTAGGTGCTTGGGCGAACGAAGACTACACCTTACCTGCAGAAACCACGCCTTTTTCTGACGAGCTATAACCCACACTCTTACTCAATTATTATACCAAGGATGCTTTACATGTCTGCTACTTACCTGATGCCCACTTATAATCGTCAACCAATCAGCTTTACACGCGGTGCAGGCAGTTGGCTCTATACCAAAGATGACACGCCTTACTTAGATGCCTTGACTGGTATTGCGGTATGCGGCTTAGGACACTGTCATCCACAAGTCACTGACGCGATTCAGCAGCAAGCAGGTACGTTAATTCATACGAGCAACTTGTTTGGCATTGATTGGCAAGAGCGTGCTGGAGAGATACTGTGTACCGCCGCCCAAATGGACAGTGTGTTTTTTGCCAATAGCGGCGCCGAAGCCAATGAAGCTGCATTAAAACTGGCACGTTTATACGCGTACAAGCAAGGTTTTAAACGTCCAAAAGTTATCGTAATGGAGCAGTCGTTCCATGGTCGTACGTTATTATCTTTATCAGCTACTGCAAATCCAAAAGCACGTGAAGGGTTTTATACGCTAGATGAGGACTTTATTCGTGTGCCATTTGGCGATATCGACGCTATCAAACAAGCTGCTCAAGAACATGATGATATCTGCGCTATCTTCGTAGAGCCAATCCAAGGCGAAGGTGGCTTGAATACTGCAGCCAATGGCTTCACTTATCTTGAAGAGTTACAAGCGGAATGTGACGCTCATAACTGGTTATTTATGCTGGATGAAGTGCAAACAGGTAATGGCCGTACGGGTAAATACTTTGCTTATCAACACAGCAATGCTCGTCCTGATGTGTTGACGACAGCCAAAGGTCTAGGTAATGGCTTCCCAGTCGGTGCGTGCATGGTACGCGGCCGTGCCAATGGTCTGTTTGGTGCTGGTAGCCATGGGTCTACTTATGGTGGTACGCCATTGGCCAGCCGCGTAGTACATAGCGTATACGACGTGCTAGCAAATAGTAATATCATGGAAAACGCAGTGACTGAGGGTTTATTCATTAGAGAAAGTATCGTTGATACATTTGGCCAACATGGCGTTAGTAGTCGCGGTGCAGGTATGATGATTGGTATCGCGCTACCTGAAGATATGGATTGTAGCCAACTGGTAGATCGTGCCCGTGATGAGCAAAAGCTGATTATTAATGTGACGGGTGGTCATGTTGTGCGTTTGCTACCGCCGCTTAACATGAGCCGTGATGAAAGCACACAAGTCGCTGAGCGTTTAATCAATCTACTAAAGCCATCATTTTAAAGCATGCTTCAACGTTAATAATAGACAATAAAAAAGCCTATAGATGATTCATTATCTATAGGCTTTTTGCTAACTGCTTATTGCTAACTAAAAACGTTTCGTGCGTAGTGAGAACAACACTTAATTCGCATGGAAGTATTTTTTCAGTACTTCTAGGCAACGAGTGATTTTAGCTGGCTGTTGGTCTCGATTTAAAGTGACCGCATATAGCACAAAGCTTGGTAATTGATAGCCAGTCAACACTTCTACCAGCTCACCGCTCTCAAGCTCTTTTTTGACGTCCATTTCTAACATTCTAACCAAACCGTGACCTTCTTTAGCCAACGTCGTTGCCATGAATACATTATTGGTATAGATACGTGAGTTCATTTTGACACGCGTTTTTTTGCCAGTTTCAGTCTGAATCATATCAATCTGATTTGCATCTTTCATGATTTCAATACAGATTAATTGATGCTCAGCCAAATCTTTAGGCGTATTTAGCTTACTGTGCTGACGTAGATACTGAGGTGAAGCAACCAACAGTTGGCGCACATCAGTCAATGGATGACTGCTCAGACTAGAATCATTAATCGATGGACTCATGCGAATCGCAATATCAATACGCTCGTCAATCATATCAATATAATGATTGTCAGCTAGATAAGTGACGCTTAAATCATCATGTGCCGCCATCCAAGTAGAGAGTGCTGGCAGTATGTGATTGACACCAAGCTCAGGAGTCGTCGATACACGCAAGCTACCTGCTAGCTCATCACGCAATTGATTGACTTTGATACGCCCTTGCTCAGCTGCACTGACGACATCTTTTGCCGCTTCATAAAAGCTCTCACCAGCTTCTGTTAAGCTTAGCTTACGAGTTGAGCGATGGAGCAACACCACGCCAAGCTCGTTCTCTAGCGAACGAATTTGCTGACTGACTGCACTGGTTGTAATACCTAGCTCACGTGCTGAGCCACTAAAAGAGCCATGTCCGACCACACTGGCGAACACAGCCATACCGCGTAAATTATCCAACATATTCTCACCTAAACGTCATTTCAGTTTTTAATATAACTTAACCATTATAACGACTTTGGATTCATCTTATCGTTATCAAATGGTTCTCTCTTGTTTGATAAATATATTTTGACCCGTAATAAAAACAAAAATATCAAGGTGATATATGGCTATCACCTTGATATTTAATATAAAACTACGTTCAATATATAAATATACTTTTAGATATTTTGAGCAATTAATGCTCCAAATTTCAATACAGCTGCACTTTACCCATTTTCCCCTCACCGCGTTCAGTTAAATACTGCATTACTGGTGTTTTTAGTAATTTGGTTTCAGCAACGGTTTTCGCTTGCTCTAAACGTTTCTTCTGTCGGCGCTCTGGGGTTTTATCTTCGGTCTGCATGATACTACTATCAATTTTCAAGTCAATGTCAGCTTGCGTAAATTGCTGTTGTAGCTTAGATGACAATTGCTGAAAAGTGACCTGCAAATGCTTACTATCGACACTAGTCAAAAACGTGGCTTTACCATTGCATTGTCCAGTCATTGTACCTTGCCGTGCTAGTGCTAGCTCATCTTGTGCCAATACCTCGCTTTCACGAGCAGTTTGTAACCAGTAGTCCCATTTTTTTGGGTTCCACTCACCTGTCATTTCTTGAGGTGGACAACGCAGCAATGTGCGTGGATCTTCATCAGAGTGTGCTGTTAACTGAGAATCATTTGCGCCAGGCTCAACAACTGGTTCAGGCTCAACAACTGGTTCAGGCTCAACAACTGGTTCAGGCTCAACAACTGGTTCAGGCTCAACAACTGGTTCAGGCTC